>NZ_CP050299.1:0-343233 GCF_014189455.1 Mesorhizobium huakuii | reverse complement strand
CCCGCTTCTCCGGAATAAGCTGGCGCTGGGAAATATGCATTTTGCTTCAAGCTGACGGGATTCATGATTAGATAACCTCGCTAGGTTCTTCCCGTGGTTGAGTTAGGCGCTGCCCGGTTATGGCGGGCACGTTCGACTTCGTAGCACCGCACCTCCGATCTAGCCGAATGTTCAGCCGATTTTCTGCACTACTCCCTTCAGAGCGTTGTAAATCATCCCGATCACGCTTGATTCCAAAGCTAGACTCAGGGCCCATTGCTGACCGGTGGATTGAACTTTAAGTAGATCTGACGCGTTATCCGGATCCATAGATGTCATGAGGCTGCTAAAATTCCTTTCTGCTGAAACAGTGGCACTGCCGATGTTGCTAGTGATGCTGTTGGCGTTAAGGTTAGGGCCAGAAATGCGCGACATAATTATCTCCAACCTAAGGGTAGTTCCTTATCACGATACTCACTCCAAATCGAGTTGATGATCTCTGTGGCCGCATCTATCGCGTCCAGCATGACCGCCAAGACCTCGAATTCCTGCCTCGAAACGCCAACATCCATTTCACGTTTCAACGATTGCCGGCAGGTATCGAATTCCCTCTCTAGGGCAGATCTTTTTGCACCGTCGAAATCCCTTAGCAACTGCCTCTGCAATTCAAACATGGCCATGACGTCGCTCATCCTTTTTCCTCGACTATCCATCTCGGCTTGCTCGGGTAAGAAACATGCACCTCATCGGCGCCGATGCGCACAAAAATTCCGCCTCGATCTATGTCAACGATCTGGCCCAAGCTCTCGAGACTGTCTCCGACCTTCAGGCGCGTTCCATTCTCAACAACGATGAACGGCGTTCGGCCGAGGTATACACCTCTCGGCGCCGGCAATATGACCGGCGTGAACTGCGTCTCAAGCGGAATGTAGGGTGCGAACTTCTCCTGAAAGCGAGAAGCGACCTTCTGCCACGCTTCAAAAGCAATCGGAGTCAGAGTCCCTGAAACGAGCACGCCGTCTGCCTTGGTTAAGATGTGAATGGAGCGACGCAGTTGGTCCGTTATCGCGGTCTCTAGAAAAACGCGAGCTCGGTCGGGTGTCACGATCGCGTTTTCAACTTCACTTAGCCCTGGAATATCCTGCTGCAGGCGGTGAAGTGCCGCTTGGACCTTCGCATCGCTAGGTCCATATCCTGTTATCGTGATCTCTCCGGGGCCGATCACCCGCACGCTGCCCTCGATTCCGAAGCTGCTTATGACCGTCGTTACGAGATCGATGATCTGCGAATCCGACAGAGTGGTCGGCCGTTTGGATAACACTTCCGCCTCAAGGCCGGCCGTGCTCAGGGCGGCTCTCAGCTTGGCATCGTCTCCAGGTCGTAGGTCTCCTTCAATGACCAGTTTGTCATCAACGGAGGTGATGTTGACGTTGTGAGCGATGTTTAAGTCGCGAATGATGTCTCGCACCATCATCAGCGGGTCATTGGCCGGAGAGGCTTCCGAGGCGGAGGGGGGAACTCGCCCTATGGCAGCCCAAAACACGACGAACGGCATAATCAGGAGAGTGCAAACTACCGCCCCGAGCCGTAATTGTCGCGGTATCACGCCTACCATGACATGCATCTGTCGGCCCATCGAGGCCGACGCCAGTTCGGGAGGGGCCGAAAGTTGCGCGGAAGTGCCCGGCACCAGGCCTCCCATGGCGTCCGCCTGGGGAAAGCTGCTCCCGGCCGGACCAATCCCAAAAATCGTCCGCCCGACCTGAACCGGTGTCAGCGCATTGAGCCCCGTCCAGTCGCCCACTGGAAGGTCTTTGGTCCCGACGCGCACACCCGGTGCCAGGGCAACTACGTGGATGCGTCCGGCCTCGACAGTAATGCGGAGATGTGTGGCAGCCAGTTCCGGATCAGCGAAGGTGAGGTCATCGGTGTCACTGGCACCGATTAGCCAGACGCCTTCCTCGAGCGGGGTCTCTGCACCCCGGTTGGGACCGGCCAGCACACGCAGGGTCAGCTTGGCATCATCGCCAGCCAGAGTCACTTCTTCCATAGTATTTCTCACGACAGCGATATCCTTGCCAACGGCTGTACGGAGATATCGGGCGTAAGTTCCTGATAGGAGAGCACGGGTAGCTCGTAGAGATCGACTTCAATAATCTTGCGCATGAATCGGCGGATATCGATAGAGGTCAGCAGCACAGGCTTGTGCGGCTGCTGGCCGACATTGCCTATCGCATCCCGCACCTTATCGACGATTTGCCGTGTGGTGCGAGGGTCGAGGGCGAGATAACTGCCCGCGGAAGTCTGCCGAATGGCATTGCGCACCGTGTCTTCCACTTCCGGCGAAAGTATGTAGGCCGGCAACAGGGTCCTGCCGACAGAATGCCGAAAACAGATTTGCCTTTTCAATGCACAGCGCACATGCTCCGTGAGCAGAACTGTGTCTTTTTCCTTCTGTCCCCATTCGACCAGCGCGGTGAGGATAGTGCGCATGTTGCGCAGCGAAACCTCCTCGGAAACCAGTCGCTTCAAGATCTCAGAAATCGTCTGCAGAGAAATGGTCCGCAGCACCTCTTTTACGAGTTCCGGAAAAGATCTTTCCACCTGATTCAGCAGATTTTTTGTTTCCTGGATTCCGACAAACTCATCTGCTTGCCGACGCAGGACATGGCCAATGTGGTAGCTGAGGATCTGAACCGGTTCCAAAAATGGGATGCTGGCAGCTTGCAACGACTCGCGATGTGCCATCTCCACCCAAGTGGTCTCGATCTGAGGCAGGAATGGCTTATCGAGCAGATACGGAATGCCCACGATTTCAAGGTTCTCGGGGATATCACGAGCCAGGAGGTGATGCGCCCGTAATAATCCTTCGCCACATGGAATTTCATTTACCATGATCGTGTAAGCGCCATCCTTGTTGCTGTCGCTGACACGCAGATTAATGCCTGGAAAGGGAACGCCAAGATCGAGAAGAAGCGCCTGCCGCACAGCGGCCAACTCCTTGTCCAGCCAGTCTGGCCGGAAGATGGTCTGAACGTCTCGACTAATGTCGAGCATCAGAGGAACCGTTAGCGTGATTGCATTGCCGCCTTCGCCGCTCCGTACAGCCGGCCCGTCCGACGCCGACACGGGCGCCCTGATGCCTGCGACAGAGTAGGAACTCGACGGCGCTGAAAGCGACCGCCTGCGCTGCAACAACCAGCCACCGCCTCCAGCCAATACTGCCAATATCACGAAAATTGCCAAAGGAAAGCCAGGTACCAAGGAGAACAGAAGTAGGATGAAGGATCCTGCGATCAGGGCACGTGGCTGGGCTGTGATCTCGTCCCCAATCTCACTGCCTAGATCTGAGCCCGTATCCTTGTCGCTTATCCTCGTGACTATAAAGCCTGCCGTGATTGAGGTGAAGAGAGCCGGGATCTGACCGACGAGCCCGTCGCCGATGGTCAGGATGGTGTAAATCTCGAGCGCTTTGTACAGGCTCATGCCCTTTTGCAGAGCACCAACCGCTATGCCGCCAATGATGTTCACGACGATGCTTATCAAGCCTGCGATTGCGTCACCTTTGATGAACTTCATGGCACCGTCCATGGCGGCATACAACTGGCTTTCGCGCTCGATGGCGATGCGGCGCCGACGGGCTTCCTGAATATTGATGGCGCCTGCACGCAGGTCGCCATCGATGCTCATCTGCTTGCCCGGCATCGCATCCAGCGAGAAGCGTGCGGCGACTTCAGCCACGCGCTCGGACCCCTTCGTGACGACTACGAACTGCACGATGGTGATGATCAAGAAAGTAACTGCGCCCACCACGAGATTCCCGGCCACCACGAAATCGCCGAAAGCCTTGATGATCTGACCAGCGTCTGCGTGCAGTAAGATCATGCGTGTCGCAGCGATGCCGAGGGACAACCGAAAGAGCGTTGTCAGCAAAAGCACCGAGGGGAAGGAGACGAACGCGAGGGGCGACTTAATATAGACCGCGACCATCAGCAGCAGCGCGGAGACCCCAAGATTGATAGCCTGCAGCACATCCATCAGAACCGCCGGCAGTGGAATGATCATCATAAAGATGATCGCAACTAGTAGCCCCGCCAGAATAATGTCGTTTCGGCCAGTAGCAACTGCCAGGACCTTGTTGAGAAAATTCACGCTATCCTTCCGAGCGACGCATCCGGCTCAGCCGCCTGTGTCAGCAGGACTGTGACCATTCGCTGACATGCTCTCGCCTCCGATTTGAGGCCGAGTTTCCAATAGGCCTTGACCCGCACCTGCAATATCCGGAATCGCTCCTCATCATTCAGCGCGTGAACCAGAAGCCGGCCAGCCTCGGCTGCGGCCTCCTCGCAGTCTCCCGCTCGCAGCAATGCCAGACAGCGTGCATGTCGTGCCCAGCCCCATCCCGAGTCAACATGATCGAGGGCGAGCAGAAGCTTGGATGCATCGTGAAGAAAGCCAAACTTAATGTAGAGATACGCTAGCACCGATAGCGCATCGCGCTTGTCGGGACTGATAAACGGCTCAGTCATCGGGTCTATCCTCGCATCAAAGCACGGCAAGCGTCGTCGAAAAGGAAACGGTCGAACTGCGCCCGATCGAGTACCGAGAGCGCGTCCCGGAGCAGGGCACGATCTGGGTCTCCAGTTTGCGCAGCCAAATCAGCCAGCGATGCATGTGCGGCTTTGAGGGTCACGGCGTATGTCGGCGGCTCAAGGATTCCGGGATTAGCGATCGGAGGCGCGAAGGCGGCCATCATCAGGTCATCCACGGTGGGAGCGACGTATAGCAGATCGAATTGCAAAGCCGACCGAGCATCGACTATCAGGCCTGTTCGCCGCAGTTCCGCCGATCCAGAGACGGTTGGAGCAGAATTCAAGCTACCGGAATCGATCCTAATCATATGTCACCGCGCCGCGGCATCAATTTCGTCGACGAGCCGTACGAGAACCTGCGCCGCGGTTTCTAGAGTTGGAAGATCAGCGCGGTTCTCAGCCATGCTGATGAGCAGGACCAGCAGCGCCTTGCCATAAAAGGCGACGTTCACAATGTGCGGCAGCGTACGATCCGGGTGTACCGCTTTGAGAGCTGCCGCGGCGATCCCCTTGCGGTGAAGCGGCATGGCGCGTGTTAAGTACATTACGACAGAGCCATCGCGACACTCCATGTGGAGATCGCCGGAACGTTCAAAACGCAGCGTTAATGGCGGCGGCTGAGGTGGAAGTCCCATCGACGAGCAAAACGCTTGAATAGAAGCCTGGGCGCTCATGCACTCTCTTCCCGTTCAATGCGAATGTCCATCGCTTCCTCTACTGCCCGCAACGTCGTTTTTCTTGCCTCCAAATCGCGGTAGACTCCGACCGGAATCATCGCGAGAAGATCTCGACATTCGCGCAGTACGGCAATCTGCAGATCAAGGGGAACGGGAGGGATTCCTAACCGTTCAGGAATGGGAATGATCTTCGACGGACCAGGAACGGTATTCTCCACCAGCGGCAATAATTGCCGCATCACGCCGGTAGCGGTGATGTCGATGGTATCTGGCCGCCGCCGTATCCGTTCTACCATCTTTTGGCAGCACTCGTGCACGGTATCCAGCACGCGCAGCGCCGATAATCCGCTGAGGATCTCCCATAGCCGAGCAGGCTCGACCGACGGCCCAGCCGAAGCGATGTCCTCGCCGAGCGCACGCGTAAGAAAAGCGACATGCCGTGCAAAGCCCTCGACTCCAAACTTACTGAGAATCTCCCTATAAAGCCGGAGCGGTCCTGGATCGCCGGAGACCGTGGCCCGATACAAATCACGCAGCTCTGCAGCGAGCCTCTGATCACCCGCCGCTACTTCAGACGCTGCCACGGAAACATTGAGGCCGGCACGAATAGCCACCCCCTGCTTGGCCATGAGTTGGGCCTTGGCCCCATCCGTCCGTACGGCAAGCTGGTCGAGGCCCTCGCGTCGCAACTCTCGTGCCGCCAGATCGAGTGCCGCATAGGCATAAGAGGGGTCAGCGAACCGCTGGCGAACTTTTCGGAGTATGTCCTGCAAGGCAGGATCGTCGCTGCGGATATCGCGCAACAGCCCCGGCAACTCGGTATGATCGAAATACGGGAGACGTTCGAAATAGGCATCAATGTCATGGACCGCGCTGAGCGACGCCGCTATGCGCCCCTCCGAGATTTTGCGCTCAGTTAGCGCCTTTGACTCGATCGCCTCGGAAAAACCGAAAGTGCGTTCTTCCCTTGCCTGTTCCAAGAGGGTCGCGTGTGTAGGCCCCGCCAGGCGAACAGCTTCACCGCGCCATGAGCCCACCTGGACCGGGATCGGCTCGATCGCCATCCGATCAGGGCAAAGGCGTGAAGGGGCCGTTTCGAATACTGTCCAATCAGACATCACTTCGGCTCCGCGCGGTCTTACGGCGGATCGCTTGGGCGTCCCGCCAACCTCTATACTTCTGGGTCCCGGCGGCAGTGCACTGCAAATTGCCGAGGTACGGGCTTGCTCGCTGGCCGACTTGCCGTTCCGTGGCTGGGTGGTGCAAGGCTGGGTGGATCCGCATGTTCCCCACCATTTAAGGCTCCGTGCTCGCTCCTGTCGAAGCTACGTCTGGGCAGCGCACATCGAAGCGAACTGTGCCAGTGGGCTGCGCTCATTCCCTTTTCGGCGCGCCAAAGATATCAGTCCATATCTACTATAACGTCATGACATGCATAACAAATATTAAGCCGTTATGAGCACATACAAAATGAATATGGGACTCAGCAATTAATCCGAAGCCGCAGGAAATCTTGAACCGTAGGCCAGCTGAAACAGTGATTGACGCGACCGATCGCCGGCCCCGGTCTCCAGCTTTACAAAGAGCTCGAAGAACCTCCGCGACAGGTAGATGTGATGGAATATATTCGTCTACTAGACCGTCATCCAGCAGCGCGTGCGCCAGCGGATGGTTTCACATCACCGGCACAGCGGTAGCCATCGTGGCGCCGGTCCTATGCTGCGCCATGAGATCGGTACCGATGTCACTGATCAGGGGTAAGGGAGTACGCTTCCGATCCGCAATAAATCGCCACGCAAAAATACATCGGATTGTTGATCAAGACGGTCCCCTGCGCGACCGGTTGGTTATGCCTTTGGTGAGCAACTCCATGTGGAGTTGTTTGCGTTTTGCAAAGACCAGGGGGGCACCGTTATTCTCCTTGTATTCTCGCTTGACCTCCTCCTTCGACATCATGTTTTTCTTCGTGAATTGCCAACGCTGGAATGCGAAGTCCCCAATCGCCACCGTGAGAAAACTCAATGCCGCATAGATGGCGATACCGAGCAGCAGGTTACCAGTCACCACTCTTAAGCAGGATATCCCGCAACTCGGGGTCCAGACGAGCGCATGCACACCGTCGCGCAGCACGAGCAGCAGAACCGAGCCGAGTACCAAGATCTTTCCGATCGATTTGGCCAATTCAATGAAATTCCCCAACGAAACCATCCTTTTGACGTTCTCACTGGGGCTCAGCTTAGTCAGCGCCGGGGCGGCCGCCTTGGGCGTGAACATCGGGCCATTCTGTAAGACGTTGGCGCCCGCGCCGATCACCAGAACGATGCCGATGAAGGGCGCGAGCATATGTTGTAGTTCGGCAATATAGGACTGTAGGAGCTTTTGAGTGACGCGCAGGAGGTCGCCTTCGAGAAGCGGTATAGGCAGCAGGATCATTGCCTCAAGGCGGTCTATCATGCCGGACAAGGAGGCGAAGAACAGAGCGAAGAATGCGATGGTCAGTGCTGCGGAAACGACTTCATTGCTCCGCGCCACCTGTCCCTTCCTGCGCAGGTCGCGCAGCCTTTTGGGGGTAGGCTTTTCGGTCTTCCCGCCGCTCATGACAACCACGTGCTGATGAGGTTGAATATTGCGCCTTGTGTTGGCACGCGTTGATCGGCCTCCGTCAGAACGATCATGAGCGAAAGGACCAAGACCAGGAGGGCCACCGCACTCTTGACCGACATGGCGATAAAGAAGACCTGCAGTTGCGGTGCAAAGCGGCCGATCAGTGCAAGAGCCAATTCGCTGAGGAACATAACAACGATGGCTGGACCGGCGAGAAGTAAAGTCAGTTGCATGACGACATCTGCGAGATGCAGAACCCCCGTTGGGAATGCCGGACCGAACGCCGGCTGCAAGCTCCACAGAGGCCAGACCTCATGGGAGCGGTAGAGCGCTTCGATCAATGCGGAGAAGCCGCCAGTGGCAAACAGCCATGTGACGAAGAGCTGGGCGAACAGCGTTCCAAGCGGCGAAACCTGATTGCCGCTCGCCGGATTCAAGAGGCTTGCCATCGCGGCGCCTCTTTGGTTGTCAATGAAGGTGCCCGCCGCCTCAACACCCCAGATGGTCGCGGCAATTGGCATGCCGAGTACCAGCCCGAGCAAGAGTTCCTTCAGCACTAGGCCCATGACCAGCGTCAGATCCCAGGTGTCGAGGTTCGCAGGCCTAGTTGCCCAAGCATGCGCCATCACCGGGAAGCTTAATGCCGTGATCGTGCCGTTTCGCGCCAGTCCGGTCATAATGCCGCGCCCTAGAATAGGTATAATCAGCATCATGCCCGTCGTACGAGTCGTCGCGAGCGCAAAGACGACAAGGGCAGTGTGCAAGAGAGATGGATCAAGTGGCGACATCAGACGGACCAGGTAAGATGGTCGAGAGTGCCTCGCTAGGATCGCCCGCATAATTGCAGCGGGAGAGGGCAGACCGGTCGGGATTATTCTTGAACCGTTGCACTTACATGGCTCCGATATTGTCGAAAACGTTTAGCGTATACTGGTAGAGCTCCCCGCCGATCCAGCTCCCAGTTGTCATCAAAACCAGGCTCACGCATATCAATTTCACCGCGAACGGAAGTGTCTGCTCATTAACCTGGGTTAGGGCCTGCACCAAGCTGACGACCAGCCCAACCGCCGTAGCAACGACGATCGTGGGCATCGACAAAACCAGAGTCAGTTTCAGCGCGTCGACGGCCATGTTGGCCAGAGTGGCGGTACTCATCACGATGGTCCCGCATAGGACAAGACGAGACCGTGAATCAGGCGCTGCCATCCGTTCACAGAGACGAACAAGAACAGTTTGAAGGGCAGGGAGATCGTCATCGGCGAAACCATCATCATACCCATCGCCAGAAGGATGTTCGAAATCACGAGGTCGATGACGATGAAGGGCAGGAACAGCAGGAAACCTATCTTGAACGCGTCCGCCAACTCGGATGTTATGAATGCCGGGATCACAATCATAAAATCGCTATCGCTTACCGCATCGGCGTCCCGTTCGTTCCACAATTCACGGGTCGCATTAGCGAAGAATTGTCGTTCCTGTTGCGACGTGTTCTTCAGGAGAAAATTGCGAAAGGGCTCTACAGCAAGCGGTATCGTTTCGCCGAGCCCACGGAGATCTTCGAACACGATCTCCTTGTGCCGCACTGCTTCATATGCGTTCTTGGCCGCTGGCTGCATGATATATACCGAGAGCAGGATGGCGACCGCATTCATCGCCATGTTCGGCGGGATGTTTTGGACGCCGAGGGCATTTCGGATCAGGCCGAACACGACCACGAGCTTGACGTACGACGTAACCGTAATCGCAAGGAACGGGACGACCGCGATCGCGCCGATCAAGGCGATCATTGTAACGGGATCAGGCAACCCGGTGTTCATGACTCGGCGCGTTTTAGGCGGATGTCTGCGACACGCACACCTGTCCGATCGGCGATGCGCACCAACTCGCCCGCAGCGACCACCTGACCATTGACTCGCAAAGTGATATTGGTCGTGGCGTCGAAGCCGAGATCCAATACCTGGCCCACAGCGAGTTCACGAAGCTGCTTGAGAGACATGGTCAGGCGTCCGACCTCCACATCGACCACTAGGTCGATGCTGTCGAAGGTTTCCGAAGGGAGAGAGTCTGATTTACCCATCATGTGATCCACCGCTGAGAGTACTGCAAGGCGGCCATCCAGGATCGAGGCGCGAAATCGTGCATTGCCAGACAGGCACAGTAGAACGGTCATCGCGCCGTCACGAGCGACCGGTGAGGCGTCGAGCAGGATGACGTCGCGCGGCGCCAGTGCCTGTAGTTCCGCCAAGCTAAGGCTCACACGGGCGACTCTTAGATCGAGAGACAACGCCAGATCGTCGAGGAGTGCGCACACGACCGGCATCCGATCGCAGCAGCAGATGGTGATCCATTCGAGTCCGTCGGCATCGAATTCTACTAGCCCGAGGAGTTTGTCCGGACCGTCCAAGCGAACAATCCCAATCGCGTAGGGGAGCACTTCGGTGATCTCGGACGAAGACCAGATGGGCCGCTGACCGCACCATCGTTCCACCTGGATCGCCACCTCGCGTAGAACGATGTCGAACAGGATTTCCCGCAAGCCGGGATCCAGTGGCAGCGTCGTGATGTCTGGCCAATGTGTCACCGCTACGGGCGGAAGGAGAGTCGAGTGGATCGCGATGCGGAAATTGTGCCCGTGTAGGCGTACCATAAGCCGGCGGCAATCTGCCGGGACAGGCGGAGGTGTCCAATCGGGCATGACGGCTGCCACGTCGATGCCAGCGAGGCTGAAAGCGGCCGGCAAGCGAGTTGCAAGACGCGAAATGGCGGCGGCCTCTCGTGAACTATAGCAAGGCAGATCGATCACGTGCACCTCTCGGCTACATAGTGAAGAACTCGCTGGAGCCCGCGCGACCGTCGGTTGGGCCGCCAAGGAAATGGAGTTTTAGTCCGCGCCTCGTCGCTGCTTTATCTCAAGCTCGTGACTGCCGAGACCCTTGCCGGGACATCCTCCAAGGGCCCACATCGCTTCTTGAGCGTTTACGAGCCCCACTCGACCTCCCAAAGTGCGGGCACAGCGAGGCGGTAGCCCGCCCCGCGGGTGGGGCGGAACGGTCACTTTTCGTGACGGCCGCCAACGCAGCATACCTACTAGCGAGCACCCTCGCATCACGTCGATGACTAACGATGCGGACGGCCGTCGCAATGGACTCGATCGGTTCGGACAGGCTGTCGATTCAAGTCATTTTCGGTCCAATGATCATTCCCCGTCATGGCGACGGAATCCCGAAATCACTCCGCTCGCCAGGAAGGGGCGCCCGCTCAATCGTCGAGCTGTCTTTCACATTCCAATCTACTCAACGCGGGCCAGAAGCAAATACTATGTCGATATTGGATCATCTGCCCTTCTTATGAATGAGACCTGATATGCATCCACCCTGAGTGCTCTTGATAGGCAGCGGCGGCGTTGTCACGTTTGTGGCCGCGTGAGGCCGACACCGCGCTTTTCAGGCAGGCCGTGCACTCACGGCCTCCCACGCGGCCATTGCCTGGGCGATGGGTTCGAATTTGTGCTGCGGAGCGGTTGGTCTGGGATGGGACGAAGAGATTTCGGACGGCGGAGAAGATCGACACGAAATGCTGCAATGAGCCGACCGACCGGAAACCCTGTCGCGTTCGTTCCCGTTTTCGGAATGGCAGGTGAGAATTCTCCGCCCGGTTGTTCAAGCCTTTATGCGAGCGGTGTTCCACGTTCGGCATGAGCTGGCGTTGGGCCGCCCCGTAGGAGCGCAGTTTGTCGGTGATCATACGCTTTGGCGGCAGACCCTGTTCTTCAGAAGTCGCGTCAGCAGGCGCCTGGCGGCCTTGGTGTTGCGACGCGTCTGGACAATCTCGTCGAGCACATATACGTCCTGATCAACCGCTCTCCACAACCAGCACTTCGTATGCGCCGCCCACACCCCATTGATTTCGCTTGTTTCTGAACATTGAGGTTTCTGCCAGAAGGTTTTCGGCAGGAGCTGGAGATTTGGCATGGCGGATGGCGAGGGATTTGTTGGGCGATGCGAAGTTGTCGAGCCTCGTCGTGGAAACCGACGATGGCCTAATGATCTGAAGGCGCGGATTGTCGCGGAGAGCCTTCAACGCGGTGCGCGGGTTGTTGATGTTGCGCGTCGTCATGATCTCATTGCGCATCAGCTTTCGGACTGGCGACGGCAGGCGCGTCAGGGTCTTTTGGCGCTGCCTGCGGAACTGATGCCGGTGCCTTGCGAGAATAGCGGCCCATTCGAGCCTGCCTTCGTGCCCCTGGCGATTACGACGGAGCCGAAGGAGGCTGCCGATGCTTTGCCGGTTCCGGAGCCGGTCGAGATCATTTTGGGGATCATGACCGTGGAAATAGGCGCAGACCTCGTGGTGAGGGTTCCCGGCGATGTGCCGGTTGACCGGGTTGCGGCCTTGGTGCGTGCGATGCGCGGGACGGCATGATCGTCGCGGGCCAACGATTGCCGATCCTGATCGCGACGCGGCCGGTGGACTTCCGCTGTGGCCATCAGGCGCTGGCATTGATGGTGCAGACCGAGTTGAAGCTTGATCCGCATTCCGGGGTCACCGTGATCTTCCGGTCGAAGCGCGGGAATCGTGTAAAAATCCTGGTGTGGGATGGCACCGGAATGGTGCTGACCTACAAAATCCTGGAACAGGGCAGCTTTGCCTGGCCCAAAGTGCAGGATGGGACGATGCGGCTGTCGCGGGGGCAGTATGAAGCTTTGTTTGAAGGTCTCGACTGGCGACGCGTGGTAGCGCAGCGGGTAGCGCCGCCCGCTGCGGCAGGATGACTCACCCGTTCGGTTTTGGCGTTGTTTTATTGGGCTTTTTTGCTTCGATTTGCTACGAAGGCGCATGTCTGCGCCCATTGATCTCAGCCACTTCCCGGACCTGCCTGCAGAGGTGGTGAACGCCTTTGCGGCCGTACAGTTCGAGCTGTCGGTCGAGCGTGCGGCCCGTCAGCATGAGCAGGCGGTGGTGGCTGAAAAGGACGCCTTCATCACCGAGTTGAAGGAACTGATCGAGAAGCTGGAGAGCCAGGTTCAGGACTACCGCCGCACGAAGTTCGGGCCGAAATCGGAAAAGCTCGATCCGACGCAGATGGAACTGGCGCTGGAGGACCTGGAGACGGCAATTGCCGAAACACAGGCCCAGATCGCCTTCGTCGAGGAAAAGATCGCGGCCAGCACAGCCAATTGCGAAAAGACTGCTTCACGCAGGCAACGCAAGGCGCGTGCTCTGCCCCAGAGCCTGCCGCGCGTCGAACAGGTGATCGAGCCTGATAGCATTGCCTGCCCCTGTGGTTGCGGCAACATGGTCCGGATTGGCGAAGACCGGACGGAGCGGCTCGATCATATCCCGGCGCGCTATCAGGTGATCGTCGCGATCCGCCCGAAATATGCTTGCCCCAAGGGGCGCACGGGAGTGGTTCGGGCCAGGGCGCCGGCGCATTTGCTGGAAGGTAGCTGGCCGACCGAAGCCCTCTTGGCGCAGATCGCCGTGTCCAAGCATTCCGAACACATGCCGCTGAACCGGCAGGCCGCGGTCATGGCCCGACACGGAGTGCCGATCGACCGCACGGTCCTGGCCGACTGGCTGGGTCGGACGGGCGCCGTGATCGCGCCGGTGGTAGACCACATGGCCATGATCCTGAAACAGGGTAGCTCACGACTATATGTCGACGAGACCACGGCTCCGGTGTTGGATCCCGGGCGCGGCAAGACGAAAACTGGCTATCTCTGGGCTATTCTGCGCGACGACCGCGGCTGGAACGGATCTGCGCCGCCGGGCGTGGTGTTCCATTATCGGCCTGGGCGTAAAGGTGAATATGCCGCAGAAATCCTCGACGGCTTCAACGGCACGATCCAGGTCGATGCCTATGGCGGCTACTCCCACCTCGCAACGCCAAAACGCACGGGCCGCGATCCGTTGAGGCTGGCCTTCTGCTGGGCGCATGGCCGCAGAAAACTGATCAAGTCCCAGCCGAAGAAGGGTTCGCCCATCGTCGACGAGGCGTTGTTGCGCATCGCCGCCCTCTACAAGATCGAGGACAGCATCCGAGGTTGTGACCCCGATCATCGCCGGGCTGTCCGCCAGCACCTGTCCTGCCCCCTGGTGGACGAGTTCTTCACCTGGCTGACAGTTCAGGCCGCGCGCGTATCGCGCAAGTCCGACCTCGGCGAGGCCATGGCCTATATGCTGAAACGCCAGGTCGGCTTCCGGCTGTTCCTGGACGACGGCCGCGTCGACATCGACTCCAATCTCGTCGAAAACGCGATCAGAAGTCCGGCCATGAACCGCCGCAACGCTCTCTTTGCCGGCCATGATGAAGGCGGCCGTAATTGGGCCCGTTTCGCCAGCCTGATCGGCACATGCAAGATGAACCGCGTTGAACCATACGCCTACCTGCGCGATCTCTTCATCAGCCTCGCAAATGGCCACCTCGCCAAAGACATCGACGCCCTCATGCCCTGGGCCTATGCGCAACGGATCAGCGCATCACAATGAGCACGTCCGGGATTCCCCAACGTGCTCATAGGACCATCTGCAAGCGCTCCACCTGACCGTTGCAACAAGAAAATCAATGGGGCGGAGACGCCGCATACAGCACTTCTGACCGTTGATGCGCACCACGACTTCATCCAGATGCCAGACATCGTCTTTCGTTGGTGCCTTGCGGCGTATGCGGCGCGCATAATCAGGGCCGTGCTTTCGGCACCATCGGCGGATGGTCTCGTAGGAAACGACGATCCCGCGATCGAGCAGCATTTCCTCGACATCGCGCAGGCTCAGATTGAAGCGGAAGTAGAGCCAGACAGCACGGGCCACGATTTCGATCGGATAGCGGTGGTTCTTGTAGGTCGGTGCACTCACGGTCATGGGCGCGCTGCTACCTCAATTTCCTTACCCCTCAATCAATGTGACAGCACCCCTGGCGATCTTTCGGAGCTTAGCCTTTACGCCCCCGCTTGGCGTCCTCTGTTGGACGGGTTTGCTTCGCCGCGGCGCGAACCGCTGTCCCTTGGGAAATGCCTGATCGATTGTTCAGAGACGCTTCCCGCATGGTTGTCGCGTTGCCTCAAGGAAAATGTTACCGCGCGGCTTGGTTGCCTCACCTAGCCCGAAAAATTCACGGCGGGTTGGCGGATGTGGCGCAAGCCGTTGAAATGACGTAGGATTTGGTTGCTAAAGCCGATCCGAATCATTTCCCGGAGACCACACCCGCCATGAATGATCTTACCCTGCCGCTGAGCGGTTTGTCATCAGTGGGCGGCAAGTCCGTCGTCGCCCGTTTCAACGGCGGCATGTTGTCCTCCAACTGTGGCGTTCTGGTGCTGGCCGAGGTGGAAAAACGACTGCGGGTGGCCGACCGTCTGGCGCGTTGCATCGATGATCCGCGCTGCCCGGACCAGGTCGTCCACAGCCTGGCGGACATGATCGGCTTTCGCATGAAGATGATCGCCGCCGGCTATGAGGATGGCAATGACGCCAACCGGCTGCGCTCCGATCCGGTCTTCAAGATGGCCCAGGATGCGCTGCCGTCGGGTCGGGATCTGGCCTCGCAATCGACGATCTGCCGGCTGGAGAACCTGCCCGGCGTGCGGGAGCTGGTCGCCATGGGGCGAGCGATGATCGACCTTTACTGCGCCTCCTTCCGGCAGGTGCCGAAGCGGATTGTGCTCGACATCGACGACACGTTTGATGCCGTACATGGCGGCCAGCAATTGCGCCTGTTCAACGCGCATTACGACGAATACGGCTTCCAGCCGATCGTAGTGTTCGACGGTGCGGGCCGGTTCGTCAGCGCGATCCTGCGACCGGCCAGGCGGCCGAGCGGGGCTGAGATCTGCCCCCATCTGCGCCGCCTGGTGCGGGCGATCCGGAGCAATTGGCCGAACACACGGATCCTGATCCGGGCCGACAGCCACTACTGCGGTCCGCAGGTCATCGACTGGTGCCGCGCCAACGGTGTAGACTTCATCCTCGGCGTGGCGCCCACCACGACGCTGCGCGAGCATGTCGCGCATCTGGAAGCCACCACGCTGGCGCGTTTTGAGGCGTCGGCGAAATCGAACAAGGTCCGCCGCTTCAAGGAGTTCTTTGACGGCGCCGCTAGTTGGAGCCGCGTGGAGCGCATCATCGCGCGGGTCGAGGTCGGCGCCAAAGGAGCCGACACCCGCTTCATCGTCACCAATCTGGCCAGTGGCAAGGCCAAGGCGCTCTACGAGGACCTCTACTGCCGGCGCGGCGCGGCCGAGAACCACATCAAGTCCTGGAAGACGCATCTTGCCGCCGACCGCACATCCTGCACAAGAGCGACGGCCAACCAGTTCCGGCTCTTCCTGCATGCCGGCGCCTATTGGCTGATGTGGGGCCTGCGCGCTGCGATGCCGAAACGCTTGAGCTTTGCCGTCGCCCAATTCGACACGCTGCGATTGCGCCTCATCAAAATCGCCGCGCGGGTGGTCGAGATGAAAACGCAAATCCGCCTGCAGCTGCCGACATCCTGCCCCGACCAGCGTATTCTGCGCATCGTCCTCGATCGCATCCCCCAACTCGCGACATAACGATGGGGCGCAGGCGCCCCGAAACGAACCCGCCGACCGCAACCTGCAAACCCCGCCTGCCATCACGACGGATCATCGCCGGCGCCCGACGAGGCTTATCAAAATGCACCCCGAGGGCGGCCAGATCGCCGATGCAGGCCGCCGAAAGCCGATCGCCGTGCATCAAGGCGGCTAACGGAAGCGACTTGTGGTTAGCCGAGACCTTGTTTTTGGCGCATTACACTTGCACCAAATCAGTTGCGGCAACACGGCATAAAAGTTTAGCCATTTGAAGTAGTCGATCTGCCCGGGAGTCGAACGCGCGCATTTCCGTTGAGAGGACGCGGCGGCTTCGCCTCGCATAGCGACCCCTGCAGCACAGAGTTGAGCGACCCATGGACAGCCCGCGCCCCAATCCGCAGCCGAGCCAGTGAGAAAAACCACCGCCGGTTGGTCAGCTGCTCCCATTTCACCGTCGCCTTGGGACCGGCCGTTGCGGCTGAGCTGCCGGCGTTAGCCGGCGGCCCAGGTCGGGGGCCAGCAACTCGAACTTTTCACGCAGCTCCTGCGTCAGCGCTCTTGCGTCGGCGTCACTGTCAACCACGCGGGGGTTGAGCAATATCAAGAGCTCAGTCCGTTCCTTGCCGTATTCCGTGCTGCGGAACAGTCCCCCTAAAAGCGGAATGTCCTTCAGCACAGGAACCCCGGAATCGGCTTGGTTAGTGCTATCTTGCATCAATCCGCCGATAGCGATCGTGTCGCCGTTTCGCATCGATACGGTACTCTGGAGGCGGCGCACCGAAATCACCGGGGATTGAACATTGGTAAGCGTGTTCCTGTTGCCGGTGCTGACCTCCTGA
Source organism: Mesorhizobium huakuii (assembly GCF_014189455.1). Classification (NCBI taxonomy): domain Bacteria; kingdom Pseudomonadati; phylum Pseudomonadota; class Alphaproteobacteria; order Hyphomicrobiales; family Phyllobacteriaceae; genus Mesorhizobium; species Mesorhizobium huakuii. The sequence continues at coordinate 325,993 of NZ_CP050299.1, read as the reverse complement.
AACGTGTCGAGTGTTATACTACCACCGGCACCAATTCTGGGCGTAACAGCCAAGATCACCCCTGTGTCGCGCATCTCGACATCGCTCACGATGGGTGAGTTTTCGCCTATGTTAGATTGCGATGATCGGACGAGGATCGGGACCTGATCGCCCACCTGGATCGTGGCGGTTTGATTGTCGACCGCCAGAATGCGAGGAGCCGATACAACCTTAACCTCCCCAAGCGCGCTTAACCCATGTAACACGATGTTGACGTCCGTGCTGGGAAACACATACGACAAACCATTTGGAACTGCTCCCAAGCTCCTGGTGGAGAGAAGATAGTCCACCCCGTAGCGCAGACTATCGTTCAGCCGCACCTCGGCGATGATGGCTTGGATGAGAACCTGTCGAGGCTTGACGTCGAGCTGACGGATCGCGGCCTCCACGATCTTGTAGTCGTGCGGTGCTGCCAGCACTACCAGCGCGTTCTGTCCTTGGTCCGCCTGGATACGCACCGGCGCCGAGAGGCCAAGGCGGTTCGGTGACATCCCCCTTTCGTCCACCGGATGTGTACTTGGGACATTCGAATCGGGCATTTCGGCTGGCAACCCTGGCACATTTACCGGCAGGCTTGCTTGATTGGATACGCCACTTCCCACGGATAGGTTCCCGAACCTTCCCGCAGGCTGTGCACGCGAGACGGCACTGATCGCGTCAGCGCCGAACGTTTGCGCCAGCACCTGGGCCATTTCCGAAGCCCGCCGGTACAGCAGTGGGCGCACGTGAATGTTAGCCGTCGCCTCCGACGAACTATCCAGTTTGATGATCGCTCGGCGGACCTGCTTGAGAGCTGCAGAATCTTCTGCCACAACAAGGATACCATTCAGTCGCTCTAACGCCGCAAATTGGACAAGGACTCTGTCCTGGCCATTCTTCGTAAACAGCAAACTGAGTTCTCGCTCAATGTCGGCCGGGCTCGCTCGAGACAGCTTATACAGCGCGAATGACTTGTGAAGCATAGCGTCGGTGTCAAAAAGGCCGACCAGTTCCCGCACAGAACTCACGGATCCGGGCGGCCCACTGACAACAATCCCCCTCCCTCCGGGCGCTGGCGTAAGATGCACACCCTCCTCCAAGTTCGGTCGGATTACCCCGATGACCTCAGCCGGATCTACATACCGCACAGGAATAACTTGAACGTTGCTCTGCACGCCGCCGGCGAGGTCGACCAAGCGCCCTACCCGAACTCCTTGATCTCCTGCAGCCAGTCCATAGCCATGCGGCGCCAGTGCTTTATCGAGCAGCCGTGGCACCTCACTCGCGGGCACCTGGCGGGCTGTATGAAGGGTCATTTTCCCTCCAACTCCAGGATCGATGGTAACGGGCATGCCCATAACGTCGCGTACGACATCCTGCGCGACTTGGCGGATGTCCGCATTGGAATAGTCGAGGCTTACGCGCCTGCTATCCGATACCACCGGCAGCTTCCGTTCCACTGTGGCTGCGACTGGCTGCGCCGGCCTCTGCCCGGGCACTTCAAAGCCTCGACTCTGAGGCCCGCTAGTTTCTCGCACATGAGCGGAATCGGACGGGACGAAGGACGGCGAATTCAGCAAAATCCCACGCTCGGCAATCGTACCACCGCCGTAGCACCCCCATAGAGGTAATAGTAAACAGGAGAGACAAAGTAATGCAGTATCCCTGCCAGTAATGGCCATCCGTACACACACCCCGCTCTCTCAGCTTAGATTCGCGAACCGGGGATTTTTATCCTGTCCGCCTCGGCAACCAATCCGCTCATTACCTGATATTGGCGATGATATTCTCCTTGGCCTTGCCATCCTTGGCCACCAAGTTGGTCGCGAGTTCAACACACCGATTTACTTTGTCCAATAGAGACTGCAGGCGAATGAGCGCCATCTGCGATTCGCTATTTTCGGTATCGATGCGCGCCTTCAGGTTGGAGATAGCGGCATCGAAATCCGACTGAACACCGGAGGTATCGCCTGCTTTCTGCTCGATAGCGATGCCGTTCGCGAGCATCCACTGATGGGTATTCTGGGTCTCGCCGTGCGCGTCCACAAACTCGCCATACGACCGTATTCCCTTGTCGTCAGGCCGGTTAGCGCGTAGCGCGGCCAGAGCGGAGTTCGCGGTCTTTAGCCAATCGTTCCGCTTCTGCATGTCGTCGAATTCATCTCTAACTTGATCCTCAAGAAGACTAAACCGTTCTATCTGGACTAGCAGTGCCAACGCGCTCAAGTCGCCCCCGGCCCGGGGGATATTGGACGCATCGCGAGAAAGTTGATTTGGGGGGATCACGTTTGACATTGCCACTGGCCTTTCCTGCGCAGATTACCTTGTTCCTGCTCTCACCCCATGTTGACGATCTTGCTCCTCGTGTCAGCGTCCGCGCGTCTCACTTCGGAAAGCTTTTCCAGAACATCCTGGATCATCTTTTCATACGCTAACTTGAATTCACTCTCGTCGTCGGCGCGAGAGCGCATCTTGGTACCCTCCGCTTCCAGCTTTGCCTTTTTCTCCTGCTCACCGGTTGCCCCCATTTTGAATGCGGCACCTGGGATCTTACCGACCTCGTTCATGCCCGTGGCGAGGCCGCTCCAGATCATGGTCGTCTCGTGGGCGACTTGCTGGGCTTTGTAGATCCTAGTCAGGTCAACGGGGGGCGGCTGGCTAGCCTGTAGGGATGGCTCTGGGACCAGCTTCGGTTCAGGCTGCTGCAGGTCAGCCCGGAAACTCGCTTCCTTTGAACCGCTGAGCTTCGCATCGAGGCGAGTCCGTGCTTTGCTCGCGCCCTTAGTGCTCACGCGCGCACCGGCTATCGCGAAGGCGGAGGTTAGGAGCGTGCCGACCAGCTCACGTATCCCAGAAGCGCGAAGCGCTCTGTAGATCCTATTCTGGTCAACGGCGGGCGGTTGGCTGGCCTTCGGAGATGGCTCTGCGGCCCGAAAACCCGGTCCGTTCAAACCGCTGAGCTTCGCATCGAAGCGAGTCTGTGCTTTGCTCGCGCCCATAATACTGACGCCCGCACCGGCTATCGCGAAGGCCGAGGTTAGGAGCGTGCCGACCAGTTCACATATCCCAGAAGCGCGAAGCGCCTTGGCAGCAGCTTCCTGTGCGGCAATATCGCAGTCACGCGCGGCCTGCCGGTCCAGTCTTGCAGATTCCCGCAACTTCAGACTGAGGCTGTGCAGCAACGCACCAACTGCATATATATCGACCGAGGCGAGCCGTGCTCCCAGACCGGTTTCGGCACCCTTGTTTTGGACGACGATGTCTGCCAGCGTTGGCGAACCGGCCGATGCCAACTTGAAAAGATCGGCCGGTGTTGTTATCAGTTCGCCGTACCTCACACCCATGACATTAGACGTCGCGGACATAGGCAAAAAGGGCCAATGTTCATCCAAATCCCCGCCCGGCAGACGAGGGCCGCGACTGTCGTTTGCTTGTACGACAGTGTGTAGCATGCATACTCTCCTAGCGTTCTGGTAGGTCTGGACAGCTATTATCGCTCGTCAGCCGATATGCCGTATGACGGTTGACGCGGATCGACACTGCGCCTCGATGGCATCGACAACTCTTTGCGTCATGGTCTTGATGCCGACAACCAATTCCTGGATGCGCGCCATTTCGTCCTCTTGAAGTTGGGCCAGCCTGCCGAGGAATTTCCTGATATCCAGCGTCTCCACCCGGGCGTTCGTCGCCTGATACTTGAAGATTCCGCTCACGAGCCCTGCGCAGGACTCGGCTGCCGAAGCAGTACCTTCGCCCGCCAGAGCCGCGGTCGCAAGCCGCTGACTTACATTAGCAATCTTCGCCAGCTTATCGCCCTGGCTTGTGATCTTCGTGGCAATGCTCGTCACCGCATTCCACCCACCAGACACGGCACCGGCACCCACCATGCATGCCGCCGAAGAAGCAAGGATGATGAGAGCCGTAATGATAGAGGCCCAAATCACGGCGCAATCCTCCGCCATCCCCTGGTCTTCGATGAGGCTCTTCGCAATGGCCTGCGTCATCCTTTCGATGACCCCCGTCTCGGTCAGGGTCCCCACTGCCACTGCCACTGCCGCGGCCGAAAAGGCGAAAATCCCGCCGGTGACCACCGCCGCTACCACCGACAGCGCGACCGCAATCCATCCAAATATCCTCGCGGCGCTCGAACTCTTCTTCGCTTCCCTCAACTTCTCCGCCGCGTCGATAATGTTTCGGGCGATTTTCTCGTTCTGCTGCTTCTGCAGTTCACCCCGGTGCCGTATATCCTCCATACCCGCGGCAGCCTGGCCGTCGGCCATCTTCATCTTGAGGGCTAGAAACTTCGCAGCCAGTTCCATCGCATCAAAAGCCCGTGGTGGGGGTAGCATTGGGACCGCATCCGACGCCGGAGCGCCGCCAGAGACCGGTGGTAGCGCAAGTTCAGCGCCCGACTTGCTAAAACCAGCCGAAAAATTGCTGAGGGGAGCGTCGACCTGAGTTAGCACCCCGGCTTTAAGTAGCATTCCACCGATCGCTTCCGTCATGCTTACGTTATGCATCGCTGCCTCTTTCACATGCTGATTCGGGCCTGAGCTGGCGCAGCATCAGCGACGCGTGCTGAGCGAAAGCTCTATGCTCAGGGTTCCCGCCGCTAAGCGCCAAAACGCTCTCAAGCGCGCTCACGGCTGCCGCCGGCTGATCGAGCTTGATGAGACATTTCGCAGCGCGAAGCGGGATCTGCGGATCCTCGTCGTTCAGCAGCGCAGCCAGTCCGTAGGCACGCACGGCATTTGCTGAATCGCCCAACATTTGACTGGCAGCACCGAATCCGAACCAAAATCTCGGGTCGATGTACCGGTGTATGCACAGGAAACGAAAGAAGCTCAGCGCCTCGCCGTATCTACCGGCGGAATAGAAACGATGGCCGAGCGCGTAGACCGCATCGAGTTCGTCATCCGTGATCCCAATGACAGCCGCCAAATCCGTACGCCCTCCGATGATCTCTTCCGTAAGCCGTGCCAGCCGTCCAGCCTCAGAAGTGTCCACTTCGCCACCGCCCGTTACTGGCTCCTCTACCTTCTGCGTCACCGCCTTAGACCCTCTGCCGCATGGGCTTGACGCGCGGCCCACGTACCGGCAGCTGATTGGACATGGGAGTCATGACGTCCCTCAGCACCGCCTGCCGCTCACATGTGTAAGCTTGCCGAAAACCCTCGTCTTGAGCCTCAACGAACGCGGAAATGACATCGTCGGTGATGGCATAGTCGCCGAAGAGCTCAGCTTGCCGACCGAACTGCTCCTGACCTTCTCTCAAGAAGCTCTCCACCTGCGTGATCGTTTGCCGCGCACTCTCCAGCGTCCTATCGACATCTTTGCCATCCGTACGTTGATCCGCGGGATCGCAGGCATTGCGCCAATGAATATCGAGGTCGCGGGCGAAGTTTTGATCCCTGGAGAGCAGCGACTGCTTAACGCTGCGATGCCGACGGGAGATTCCATCCCAATAAATAACCGCATTACAGAATGACGTCATTTGTTCTCTTACAACCGTCCGATCGCCATCGACATTATCAATGTCAGTCCACAGGAGCAGAGCACCGCCTCCATCAGCACAGAGCGCCACCTGGGCGGAAACACAGTAAAGCAGGTTCTCTCCGAGCAATTCACGGATCTCCCCTTCATTGTCCGGCAGTGTCTTTGCAATCCTGCTGATTAGTCGCGCCGATCGTAGGCCTGTCGCCTCAAGAACGATCCCAACATCGTCGACGGCAAGCTCAACACGCGCCACACCCACGGACGAGGCGGAAAAACGATCTGAACTTTTCAACAAGTGCCCCAAGGCCACTGACATGACATGCTCTGTCGATGTTGGCGTCACGCCCTCATTCCCTTCTTGCTCAAGGCGAGAACTTTACCGTCAGTGACTTGATGGCGTTTGCGCCCCAGTTCCCACCGATGGATCACCATAGATGCAGCAGTAGTATTCAATAGCTCAAGGTTCACAGAACGACCAATATTATAACAATATGCATACATAAGAACGCGCGATGGCAGCGGAGACAATGTGATGGATGAGGAACACGCTGTCCCATTCAGTGCCATAGGCAGAAACTATGGTTGCATATGTAATTTGTATTTGTGCGTGGAGTTGTACGGAACAACATAGGCGGTGAGAATATGATTCTTATGCGTGCTTACCAGTTGGCAAACCCTTATCGAAGTGGCCGCCACCGTATTGATTGGCCGTCCCGGATGTAAGTTAAGGAGCCGTGTTCGGGAGCGATGAAGAGGTTCAGGCCGGTCAGAACGGTCCGTAGCCCGATGGAATAGTCACCGGAAATGCGCGCAAACGGCGGAGAAAGGGAGTTCGATATACGATGTCTCCTTGGTGTACATCTGTATCATCCGAGAGTAGCACTGAGATCGGGGGCGGCTTACGGCGAAAACTTGCCGAAGCGGCATTCTTGGCTTGCATCTCGAACGACGTAGTGCGGGCAAGACGGATTGCGAAAGGACTTAGCGCTCTTGCGCCGGGCAGTAGGGAGTCCGTTATCGCTCACGCCGTTGCGGATCTGACGGTAGGGGATATTGAGGCAGCGCTGGAGCAGCTTCGTCCGCTTTCGGATAGTAATGATGCATACGGGTTAGCGTTCAAGGCGCTGGCTCTCCATCTTGCCGGACGGCTCAGCGAGCGCGATGCTGTACTCAGACGGGTTCCGGGTGGAGATCCTGATGTCGATGGACTCGTCGCCGCTTTTGGCAAGCACTCGGTGGGACATGCTGTAGAGAGGGACATCTGGTGAGCAGCATCAGCCCACTCGCGGTGACGTCTGTTTTGCCAACGGACGCTGCATTTGTATCGGAGTTACCGACTGAATCCCTTGACGCCTTTCGTGCCGAATTCCATCGATCCGAGTTGTCGCCACACCACGACCAGTCAGCGACCGATGCAATCGATGAGTCGACCGAGGTGGCGCGCGGATCTGGCGTCGCCCGGACACCGGGAGACGCCATCCTCAGCAGCATGGAGAAGCTAAGCGCCAGCTTTACCCACGCCGTGGAAGCCGCTCATAGCACAGCGGGCATGGAAGAAATCCACTCAGGCGACTGGCTGAACGCACAGCTCGCGCTCTCAGCTTTGTCCCTGGAGTGCGACATGTTGGCAAAGGTGGTCGGAAAGGCCACGCAGAGCCTGGACAATTTCCTGAGAAACCAATGATCTACGCTGACGGATGGCATGACTTTGTCTTGAAGCGGCTGGCGACACTTCTCTTGTTGTTGACGCTGGGGAGCTGCGAATCGAAGCTCGAGCTGTATCGCGATCTTCCGGCGCACGAAGCGAACGAAATGCTCGCACTACTCATGAGTCAAGGCATCTATGCCGAAAAAACGACAGACAACAGCGGCACTGCCTCGTTGTCAGTAGATATTAGGGATGTTCCCCCTGCCATGGAAGTGTTGAACGGCGCCGGACTGCCTCATGACCCCTACGCCGATATGGGCAGTCTTTTCAAGAATGAAGGCATGATCTCATCCCCGAAAGAAGAGCGTGTGCGTTACATTTATGGCATCACACAGGAGCTGTCGCGGACCCTGTCCATCTTCGATGGCGTGCTCAATGCCCGGGTCCATGTGGTGTCACCCGAAGAGGCGAGTGACGATCGACGACCGTCCTTCCCCCTCGAGCGCTGCTGTGCTTGTCCGTTACACACCCGGCACTACGGTCGATCAGATGGTACCAAAAATCAAGGAGCTCGTCGCAAACAGCTTGGCAGGCCTATCCTATGAAAGGGTCTCCGTCGTCCTCGTAGAGGCAAGCCAGGATAATGCATTGCGTTCCGTCGATAGAACGCCCGTTGTCACGTCACAACATAGTAGCGCACCACCCCATCTGGTGATCGGGCTTGTATGCGGCATAGCGGTATTGCTAATCGGCAATGGCGTCCTCGCGTTCCTGCTATGGCGTCGCCCCCGTCAGACATCTGGATAGCGGCTCAGTGAGATTAATCGTATCGAACAATTCAGCAGTGATCACCGGAAGATCAGACGCGATGTCGGATGAATGGCTTGAAGCACCGTGGGCGAGGGCCGTGATGTACTGCATTGCCGATCCTGCCGCTGATCTCGATTTCACAATGGTGCATGGTTGGCCCGAATGGATGCCGCTGGATAGTGCTCACACGGACCCGTTCACTCGTGTTAAGCTTGGGTGCTGGCTCCTTCGTGGCCAAAGGGATGAACCGTCCGCAATCATTTTCGCTGGCGCCGCGCGACGAAGCCGGCTCGCGTTCCTCCCGGCTCCAGACGCCGTGCGCCTTATGCGCCTGGCCGGCGCCTGGGTGGGTGTATCCGGCCTTACAAGACTTCTTCGGACGAGCGAAATCGTGGCCGCTCGCGCTAACCTCGGTGAAGAAGCCGTCGCATTCGCTTCGCAAGCCGCACTTCTGCCGCGGCCGACTGCCGAACTGATGTCGGCGCTCGGTGTTTCTGACATTCCGTCAGCGCCCAGCGCTTTGCTTCAATGCGGCGCGGCGATGTTCGGTCTTGCGATTGGTGACATTCCGCAAATGCTGCGGACTCGGTTGGGCTTGCGCCGGCCCGCGCCAATCTGGGCGGCGGCGGTGGACAAATGTCGTGACGACAATGCTGGCGAGGACGCATTTTATGCGATGCGGCGCCTGATCCGTAAAAGGATGCCCCAATGGTCGCATTGGTTCAGCTGACACCTGCATCGGCCGGTATCCTCGGCCCTGGGCGAATCTTGCCGGCCGGGAGCGCACAGACACTGATAGATGCCGAGCAAGTGCTTACACAGGCACGGCGCGAAGCTAATGCGCTCATCGATGCGGCGCGCGGATCTGCCCGAGCGATCGAGGTAAGGGCCAAAGAGGCTGGCCTGGCTGCAGCACAAGCGGCAATCGAAGCCCGTTTGACCGCGATCGCCACGGATTCTCTGCGCATTATGGCGCAGAATGAGGCACAGATCATCGACATGGGCCTGCAGATCGCGCGCCGCATCATCGACACTATCGAGCCGGTGGAGGCGGCAGTGCAGATCGCTATGCGCGGTCTGAAATTCGCGGGCCACAACTCCCTCGTCCGAGTACGTGTGGCACCGTCGCTCCTAGAGGCGGTCCGCAACCGGTTAGACGAGATCCTCCCCACCGCGACATCGCGCGCCGTCGTCGACCTGATCGCCGACGCGCGCGTAAAGGATGCGGGATGCATTCTCGAGACCGATGCCGGACTGGTCGACGCCACGATCGAGAGCCAGCTTGCGGCGATCGAAAGCGGCCTGCGTAGCGCCCTACTAGACTCTGCAAAGCCAAACCATAGTGATGTCGGAACACCAAGGTGATGTCCGAGCCAGCCGAGCCGACGGACGCTATTTCCCCCGAGCACGAGAACATCGATCGTTTCTTCCAGCTCGCAAAACGAGCAGTTGCGCAGGCTTCGACAATGCACGTCCGGGGCCGTGTCCTCCAGATCGTTGGAACGGTTATCCGTGCCATGGCGCCGGGCGCCCGCATCGGCGACCTTTGCACTCTTCGCAATCCGGAGAACAACTTCGAACTGTCGGCGGAAGTGGTTGGGGTGCAGTGCGACGTCGCTATACTGACACCTCTAGGGGAAATGCAGGGCCTCTCCACGCTCACTGAAGTGATCCCTACGGGAAAGCCGCTCATGGTACCAACCGGCTGGAACTTGCTCGGCCGCGTACTCGACGGTTTCGGCCGACCTCTGGACACATCCACCAATGGGCCTTTGCTTTCGGAAGACCGGGTACCCGTCTACAGGGAGGCACCGGATCCCTTAACCCGGCGTATCATCGACAACGTTCTTCCTGTCGGCATCCGGGCGATTGATGGTCTTCTAACGTGCGGCGAGGGACAGCGTATCGGCATCTTTGCCGCTGCGGGCGGGGGCAAGAGTACCCTCATGTCGATGCTGGTGCGTGGCGCAGCGGTCGACGTGATCGTGATAGCTCTAATCGGCGAGCGTGGCCGGGAGGTGCAGGAGTTGATCGAACACAGCGTCGACGCAGAAGCGCGTTCAAGAGTCGTTCTTGTCGTCGCCAGTTCCGACCGATCCGCAACGGAGCGAGCCAAGGCGGCCTACGTCGCGACGACGATCGCCGAATGGTACCGCGACCAAGGAAAGCGTGTGCTGCTTCTCATGGATTCGGTGACCCGTTTCGCGCGTGCACTGAGGGAAATTGGTCTTGCGGCCGGCGAGCCGCCGACGCGGCGTGGTTTCCCGCCATCGGTTTTTGCTTCACTGCCGCGGCTTATGGAACGCACTGGGAACAACCACCTTGGATCCATAACGGCCTTCTACACCGTGCTTGTGGAGGGCGATGATATGGCCGAACCGGTGGCCGATGAAACCCGATCTGTCCTCGATGGTCATATCGTGCTCTCACGCGCCTTGGCGATGTCGAACCACTATCCCGCTATCGACATTCTGGCCAGTGTGAGCCGCGTCATGAGCGCTATCGTGTCGTCAGACCATGAATTGTTGGCGGGCAGCCTGCGGCAGCTGATGGCCAAATACCAGGAGGTGGAACTGTTGGTACGCGTTGGCGAGTACAGGAAAGGAGCCGATCCGCTCGTCGATGCAGCGATCGCCAAGATAGACCAGGTGCGAAGGTTCTTGCGACAGTCGACAAATGAGCAGATCGGCTTCGACGCAATGCTCGATGAGCTTGCCGCGTGTCTGGCATGACTCCCAACCCCGTGGACCGCCTTCTCGAATTGAAGAAAATGCGGCGCCGCCGCGCCGAAGATGCACTGCGCCTGAGGCACACGACTCTCGACAATGCTGTCGCGGTTGTCGGAACCGCCTTGACGGACCTTCGTAGATGGCGCGAAGACCTTCCCGCTCGCGAAGCCGCGCTATACGACCCTTTGATCGGGGAAGCCGCCGCGCTCATTGATCTTGACGAGGTGAATGCGAAGATGATCTCGCTGCGTCAACACGAACAGCTACTCCAACAGCACCTCGAACAGGCAAGGGCACAAACCGACTTAGCTCGGCAGGCACGTGAGGAGGCGTACGGCACGGCGCGTGAGGCAGGGCGCGAGGTTAGCAAATTCGAGAGTCTCGTTCGAGCCCTGCGCTCCGACGCCACCCTCGAGGAAGAGCGCTCAGCGGATTTGGAATCGGAGGATTTCGCCCAGAGGCAGACTCGTTTAGGCAGGGAGCAAGACGATAATGTGTCGGTGAACCTGCATCCGATGTGGAGCGGCCATTCGTTGTCAGAATTCACTGACCGCGATTGCGCGGATCCCGGAAAGCGATTTTGGTCGGTTCTCGGCTGCGCCATCCTAACGGACGTCGAGAGGGGCCATGTCGAGGCTGACACAAGCGAGACGACTTCTGGCGGCCGTTGAGCCAACGGGACGAAAGGGACACCCGAAAAAATACCGGCGCCATGCATAGCCCCCCGGCTGTCGCAGCCCATGGGACGGATGCCTGTGACGGCTTCGGCTCATTCCACAGACCGTTTAAAGAGGGCCCCGTAGGACCACCTTTCTTCGGGGGTATCGTACCACCCAGAGCGATGTGTTCGCCGCCACCTTCAAAGGAGCCGCGGAGCACGATCGCAACAGCTTCCGCACTTTCGATCGGAGTCACCAAACCAATCGCGAGGCCGGCCTCGCGTAAACCGGCCGCTGGACGCAAGATTGCCCCGCCGACGTTGCCTCATGTGACCGTGTGTGAATGTCACGCGTGCGAAGCCAGCGGCGTTTGGCGGAGCATCGGCTCATTCCACATCGCCCCCGATCGCCTCGCCGCCCTGCGTGGGTGGCTGCGTACCGACCACGGCGGACTTGCGAGTTGGAATGCGCTCAGCCCCGATGCGATCAGCGCAGAAACTCTTGGACAGCAGCGCCAGCGGCCACCAATGGATGGCCACTTCGCGCGCCACCAGCCAAGCGCCTTCGCGGTCTTAGTACGAATGGTCGACGCTGAACGCTCCAGAGCAGATGCCGTCGATGCCGCTGCCCGTGATCTTGCGTTCGTCGCTCGAAGTCAGGCGCTAAACGATGCCGGCGAGGTTGTCTTGTCCATGCTCGTTCCTGCCCAGGACGACGAGCGCCCCAATCGCTCCGCCTATCGATGAGCAGCGAGTAGAGGACAATGCCAAGGATGCGCCTGAATATCTCCATCGCTCAGAACGCCTGTCCCATGCCGGCATAGATGCCGAAATGCGGGTCATCGGGACCCCGGTTGAACGGCACCGCCGCATCGATGCGCAGCGGCCCGAATGGCGTGAAATAGCGCAGGCCGACACCGGCGCCGACCTTGACGTCGGAAAAGTTGGGAACCGACATATTCGATACCGTACCGGCATCGACGAAGGGCACGATGCCGATCTTGTCGGTGACGGCGATCCGCATCTCGAGCGAGGTTTCGAAGAAGGATAGGCCGCCGATAGGCTGGCCGGTGAAGTCCTTCGGGCCTATGCCCTTATAGCCGTAGCCGCGCACCGAACCACCACCGCCGGAATAGAAGCGCCGGTTGGCCGGCACATTCTGAAGGCTGGTGCCGACGATCGAACCAACCGCGACCCTTTCGGCCAGCACGAACTTCGAGGCTGAATCCAGCGACTGATAGGCCGATCCCTCCCCCGTCAGTAGGAGGAAGGCCGCGCCGCTCATGATGTCGCGGCTGGGATCGGCAGAGGTCAGTACCCGGAATCCGCTGGTTGGGTTCAGCCGGTCGTCTCTGTCGTCGTAGACATATTGGAGCGGAATGCTGGCGATCAGATATTTGTGCTCGCCGAAAGGATCGGTGATCTCCGAATAGTCGAGCGCGACTTCCGCGGAAACCGTCTGTTGCTTGTCGAGTTCATAAGACAGGCCGGTGTTGGCCTTGACCGAGAAATGCTCATAGGCGTCAGGGTGCTCGAGCACGGTCTTGACGCCGGCGAAAAACTTTGACGCCGGCCCGATCATCTTCTCGAACATGATGCCGGCATTGTAGTTGAGCTCGCTCGGCTTGCTGCCGATACCGCTGATTGCGCCCTCGATGCGCAGTTTTTCGGCACGGCCGAACAGATTGCGGTGGCCCCAATAGCCTTTCAGGTCCAGGCTATCGGTGTTAGAGAAGGTTCCGCCTAGACCGAAATAGCGCGGCTTGCGATCGCTCACTTCGACGCCGATCGGGATGTTGCCGTCGGCATCAAGTTTGTCGGCTTCCTTCAGCGTCACGCTGTTGAAGACTTCCAGCGCGAGCAGCCGGTCACGCGCCTCGTCGACCTCTTCCGGCGAATATTGGCGGCCGCGCTTCAGGCCGGTCATGTATTCGGCGAAATTGCGGTCGACCTTTTCGGTGCCTTCGACCGTGGTGTTGCCGTAGCCGGCAGCCGGCCCGGCGGCCACGGTCAGCGTCACGTCGAGCGTCGAGGTGGTGTGGTTGGCGACGATCTGCCGGTCGGTGACCTCAGCGAGCGGCATGCCCCGCTCCTTCAGCGTCCGCACTATCAGCGCCTCAGCTTCGAGGACTGCGCCCGAACTAGCGTCGCCGCCCGATATCAAACCATAATCGGCACTCATCAGCCCCGCCGCATCGCCCTCCAGCCTGATGTCGCCAAGCGTGAATTTCGGCCCGGCCGCAATGTTGATCACCACCGGAATCGGCTGCGGACCCGAAAATTCGGCGTCGGGCGGCAAATCGTCGAGCGGCTTGCCTTCGATGGTGATGGTGACGACGCCCTCGTAGCGGGCGTCCGCGTAAAGTGCGGCGACAAGCTGGTCGCGGTCGCCACGGGCCTTGGCCAGCAGGCCGAGCGAACCAGAGACTGGACGTTCTTCGTCGTCTTTCAGCGCCGAGGCGTTTTCGAGCTTCTCGGCGATGTCCTCGTCGGCGTCGGGCGCCTCGATGGTCACCGTGTAGCGCAGTGGATCGACGGTGTCGGCGTCCTCGTCGCTGGAAGGCGCCCACAGCTTGAGGCCGAACAGCTCGAACGCGGCTGCGGACCTTGATTGCGCGGCCAGCGCGGTCGAGCAGACCACGGCCAAAAGCAGGGCGTGCAATAGCGCGCCGCCTGGGGCGCTACCCACTGACATCTGCCTTCCATACACGGGCATTTAGCACAACCTAGGCAATAGTCCTGCCAAGGCGGGAGTCCGATGCTGCGGCTGGGCAAGTCCGTCGGCAAGAGCCGCGATGCGCCCTCGTAGCTCGCGCGGAAGTGCCGCCACGCCTGTCCCGAAGGCTTTGAGAGCCCTGCCACGATTCTCGGGGTCGCCGATGCCTTCGGCCAGGACGACGAGACGCTGCTGCAGCTCGAGGGCAAGCCCTCCGATACCCGCTCCGAAGCCCCATAGGGCTGAGACGCGACCCTCGGGGTCGTCAATGCCTTCGGCCAGGACGACGAGACGTTGCTGAAGGTCGGGGGCAAGCCCTCTCAGACCCGCACCAAGGCCCATCAGGGCCGAGCCGCGATGCCTGGCGTTTTCAAGTCCCTCGGCGAGGACGACGAGACGTTCCTGGAGCTCGGGCGCAAGCCCCGCCACACCCGCTCCGAGGCCCTGCAAGGCCGAGGCGCGATGCTCGGCCCCCTCAAGTCCCTCGGCGAGGACGACAACACGCTGTTGGAGGACGGGGTCCAGCCCGGCCACACCCGCTCCGAGGCTCTCCAGGGCCGAGGCGCAAAGCTCGGCGTCGTCGTCAAGTCCTTCGGCGAGGACGACGAGGCGCTGCTGGAGCTCGGGGGCAAGCCCTGCCATGCCTACTCCGAAGCCCCATAAGGCTGTGACGCGATTGTCGGGGTCCTCAAGCGTCTCGGTGAGGAGGATGAGACGCTGCTGGAGCTCTCCTGCTGCGCCCAGGCGAGGTAATTGAAGTTGGCCGCGAGTGATTGGATCACGCCCCCCATACAGAAGCGGGGCAAGGCGATCCTCGACGCCAGGGCGGTCTTGCGTCAACCTGTTCCAGATAGCCTGAGCCCGGATAGCCCTTTCACGCCCTTCTTGAGGCATCCAGATTGCCGTAGTGGCGTGGTACATCTGTTGATTCGTCTGCGACATGCTCAGAAGATCGGTCGGGCTGAGCCGCTCAGCAATCTGACAGAGTAGCTCCTGCTGCAAATCAAGGACACTGGTGTGCCGCATGCGGCGAGAGGAGGAAACGCTTGACGCTTGAGGCTCAGAGCGTGTGTGCGCTACAACAGAACGGGATGATTGTCCGGGTCCTTCAACCCCAACAGCCGGTAGGGCGGGAGAATCATCCGTGATATCACCTTCGATGGCGCTAAATATCGCCATGGGCGCCTTGCCACGCTCGTCAATGCCCGTCATAATTCACCTCCTATCGACCAACAAACTGAGATCATCTGGTCGCCAGCTTGAGCTGGTTGATCTTGCCCTCGACGGATAAATTGATTTGTCGGCAACGAGGCGAGCTGCCCTGTCGGAGGAAGCCGGTTCAAAAGCCGCCAGTTCCAGCCGGCCCCGAACAATTCAACATTCTGTCGGTTGTGCACTGTGGTGGCGAATTTCAAACCGCCAGAAACAACCTGCATTATGCACAGCCTGATGTGTAGGATCGTCTTCATCATCAGATGCTTCCAAGCAAAAAATGCGCCACTTGAGCGATCGATTTGATCTCAGCATTCCCGGCATACCTCGATGCGGATTTCGGCACTGGCCACGGCTGCGATCCTCTTCTTTCGGTGGGCGCTGGTTGCCTTCCCAACAAATTGGCGGATTGTCGACATTCGGCATGTCTGCTTCGAGCGAAGAAATAGATGCCAGATGTGAAGCGGCGCGGCATTGCCCAGGAGCGGAACCTTTCCCCGCGAAGAGGCTCGGACCGTCCGTTTTCCTAGTCGGTTGATGATTTCCCCCGAGAAGACCTGTCCATCGCTCCCATCCGCCCGATCCGGCATGCGCGGCAAGCGTGCAACGAGGTCAGATAGAGCCCCTTGCCGCTTAGGCCCTCCGGGCTGCAGCGGATATCGGGCTGCGGACGTCGCGACGAACAGCGGCGCAAAGTGGCCTGGATTTTGCGCTGTGCTTTATCGCAGCACAACAAAGTTAGTTGCAGAAGTTCCAGTCCACCAAGTGGCGTCGTGAGTGAATGCTTCGCCTACGCCGTTCCGCCTGGCTTCCTGCGATTGGTGCTGTCCGTAAACTTCGAAGAGAGGCGTGATTATGAAATCAGCATTCAAGCAGAACTCGACCAAGAACCTTATCCTGAGTTCCTCTAGAGCCCCCCTATTGAGCCAGCGCCCCTCTGTAGCCAGGAACGTGGCTGTCCCTCAGAGTCATGTTGAAGCGACGTCCGACTGTGTCGGCCCCAAGCATCGAGCAAGGGACAATCACAGATCAGTCTGCAGGCATTGATGTGCCGCTGGAACAGCGTCGCTTTCTTGAGCCGAACGCCTTGCACCTGACCACCCCCTCGAACCAGATGATGAGGCCAAGCGCGTTGATGGCGCGGCGACAGGCATGCGAGGTGAATCAGGCTCGTTCACCAGGCTTGGACTGCCGGAGGCCGGACTCTGCTCGTGATCGGACGCGCTCTGCGCGGGTATTGGCGCAAGTGGAGGGAGTACGAGTTCGGTGTCCTCATAGAAGACGAAGAGCTGCGGCCGCTCGTTGTCGCTGCGGCCTTTGGAATGCGCGTCTTTCCGACGGTGGACCGGTAGCGGCCCAGCGGCGAGGCGAGCCGACCGAGCAAAACTCTTCATGCGCGCTTGAGGGCGGCGATCAAATTCTCCTTGCGAAGTACGGAGCCCGCCGGATCGCAAAGCAGAGGCTCGCTCGCGATTCAGAGCCCATCAAAATGGGTCCTCTCGGCCTATTTGGAAACACGGGTGATGTCGCTACTGCCACAAGCGGCAACAGGCGTAATCTAGCTCTATTCAACCTTGACAAGGCTATCCCATGCAACTACGCCACCTCAGATATTTCGTGAGCATCGTCGATGCAGGGAGCTTCTGCCGGGCAGCGGCCACCATTCATGTGGCCCAGCCGGCCCTCAGCCAACAGATCGCTGGCCTTGAAGCCACGCTCGGCGCCACCCTGTTGCACCGGAGCGCACGCGGCGTTTGCCCGACCCAAGTGGGCAAGATCTTCTATCGGGAGGCCGTCTCCATCTTGCAGCGGGTAGAGCAACTGCGCGGCATCGTTCGCTCCACCGGGGGAGAGCCAGAAGGTTCAGTGGGGCTCGGTATTTCTTCGTCGCTCGCGGTCTCCCTCGCTGGCCCCTTAGCTGGCGCCTGCAGGACAGCACTCCCCAAAGTGACCCTGCGCTTGGTGACCGGTGACTTTCTCCGCATTAGCTCGCTCATCGAATCGCACGAGCTTGACGTTTGCCTGGTCTTCGAGGACACACCCACCCATGGTGTTTCCCGCAAGCCGCTGTTCCGCCAGCGCCTCTATCTGGTCCGGCCTGCCAATGCGGAAAATGTGGCGACCTCAGTGTCCCTCGAAGAGCTGGCGGGACTTCCTCTTGTGCTGCCAGCACAGCCGCATACGATCCGCGTCGCACTGGACCGGGCGTTTGGAGCGGCCGAAGTGATACCGAACTGCGTCGCGGAGGTCGACACGTTCTGCAGCGTGCTCTCCTTGGTCAAAGCCGGCGTAGCAAGCGCGATCGTTCCCAAGGGGGATTTCTCAGACGTTCCAGGCTACGAAGCTCTGAGGCCTGTCGTCATCGATCCACCGATTCATCTGACAGTATGCCTCATCTCATCCGCCCACATGCCGCTCACCTCCGCCGCCGAGGCGGCAAGTGCCTTGCTCGGCGCGCAGCTAGAAAAGCACCTTAGCGAAGCGTGCCCCCCGAATGGGAGCGCGTCCCAACTCAGTAGTTGCGAGGGTGCTGTCACATTGATTGAGGGGTAAGGAAATTGAGGTAGCAGCGCGCCCATGACCGTGAGTGCACCGACCTACAAGAACCACCGCTATCCGATCGAAATTGTGGCCCGTGCTGTCTGGCTCTACTTCCGCTTCAATCTGAGCCTGCGCGATGTCGAGGAAATGCTGCTCGATCGCGGGATCGTCGTTTCCTACGAGACCATCCGCCGAGGCACCGTAACGTTAACCGGGCATCGATCAAAATGTGGGATCTGGCGGCATGACCAGATTTTCCCGTGATCCTCTTTATCGTCGCCACCGATTTCCGGCGCAGGTGATTGCCCATGCCGTTTGGCTCTATTTCCGGTTTCCGCTCAGCCTGCGGATGGTCGAGGATATGCTGGCAGCTCGTGGCGTCATCGTCTCTCACCAGACCGTGCGACTTTGGGCTGAGAAATTTGGCAGACACTTTGCCAATGATATCCGGAAGCGATCGGCCGGCGAGCTCGGCGACAAATGGCATCTCGATGAGGTTGTCATCACCATCGGTGGAAAGAAACACTGGCTTTGGCGCGCCGTTGATCAGGACGGGTTTGTTCTCGACGTGTTGGTGCAAAGCCGTCGCAATGCCAAGGCGGCAAAGCGCTTGATGCGAAAGCTTCTGAAAGGGCAAGGCCGTTCGCCGCGTGTGATGATCACCGACAAGCTTCGATCCTACGGTGCGGCGAAGCGCGAGATCATGCCAGGCGTCGAGCATCGCTCGCACAAGGGCCTGAACAATCGGGCGGAGAACTCTCATCAACCCGTCCGACGGCGGGAGAGGATCATGAAGCGCTTCAAGTCAGCGCGACATCTTCAGCGTTTCGTTTCCGTCCACGACCCGATCGCCAACCTCTTTAACGTTCCCCGCCACGATATTCCATCCACCCACCATCGAGAACTGCGAGCAACTGCCATGCAAGCATGGCGCCAAATCGCGCGCCTTCACGCCGAATGAACCAAAGCCTCACTCCCAGATCTTGTTTTCACAGCGTTAAGTTTACGGTGCCGCCGAAGGTATTGACCGCCTGTGGCGTCAAGCCGACATGGCCCATGACCGGCACGCCGCGTGCGGCGAGGAAGCGGATCGTCTCAGCCATTGCCTCGCCACCTTCGAGCTTGACCGCCGCGCAGCCGGTTTGCGCCATGACGCGCGCAGCATTGCGCAAGGCCTGCTCGGGGCTTTCCTCGTAGGAGCCGAACGGCATGTCGACGATCATCAGCGCGTGCTCGAGGCCGCGTCGCACGGCCTGGCCGTGCATGATCATCATCTCAAGAGTCACGCCCAGCGTCGACGGCAAGCCGTGGAGCACCATGCCGACGCTGTCGCCGATGAGAACAATGTCACAATGCCGATCAACGAGCTTTGCGATCGGCGTGGTATAGGCCGTCAAGCAGACGAGCGGCGTTCCACCCTTCCGGGAACGAATATCCGGCGGTGTGATCGCCTTGGTGTTAGCAACCGCACTCAAGAGGGCTCCTTCCCCAACGTTACCAACCATGGGGGCTGCGTTTGGCACATTTTTGTGCAGGTGCGAAGTGCTAATAATGGCGGTGGCGCTTGACGTTGACGAGCCGACACTCACGTCAGAATCAATTAAATCGGTTAAGCTGCTTCAGCGTGCCCATCGAGGGATCATGGCTATCAGGCAAGGTCGAGCAACGCCCCGTCATTTCGACGGCGCCAAGGTGAGACATTGAGGCTCCATCGGTTCGAACCCAATGGCAACGACCCATATTCCACACTGCCAATTATGCGACTTTTTCAGCACAAACAGCGAACAAGCGGGGAGGCAAGACGTCAGCCTTCTGGCGCGTTCAACAGGATTTCCAACCGTTGGACGCTCTCGAGCACCAAGTCGAAATTCGGCACAGGCCCAAAGATCATTGCGGTCATGGCACCATAGTCTCGCCGCAGGGCGTCAACCATTTCGTCATGTGGCAGCAAGGCGAAGGTCGGCGGTTCGGCTGATGCAAGGTCGTAGTCCTTGCGGTTGAAAAACATGCGAGCATGAGCGACGCAGTCGGCGCCAAGATCCCTATTCGCGATTGCCCGGCGGCCAGTTTCGGACTCCATGAGCCGATGAATGTCATAATAGTGGCGCGAAATCCGTTGTCCGCCACCACGCAGTTCACCCCGACGCTCAAACCAGCGACGCAGACCATGAAGGATCACGACCTTGTCCCAAAAGGTCCGCTCCGGATCGACCGTAGTGACGTTGGCCACGCTTAGATCGAGACCTGGCACGTCCTCATCGACATAGGGTCGAATGATCTGCGGTGTGTTCGGATCGAGTGCCGACTTCGCGCCTGACTCAATCTTTACTGCCGGACGGACATACGCCTCAATAGGCGTCGCGGTCGGATACCAAAGCAGGAGGGTCTGCCTGTCATCGTCGTCAGTTCGTACCTGAAAGTCTTCGAGCGGCAGTCCCGTGCGCTCCGCGGAAGCAGCTACCAACGCAGTCAAGGCCTCCGCCATCGGTCCTTGGATATAGGCCGTACAGGCGTCCTTGATGGCATCCAACTTGGCCTCGCGCTTGGTACGACTGAGGTTCTGAAGTTCGGCGATCGACGTCCCCTCCCCCAGATCATCTCGGAACACAGTGACGTCGATGTCTTCCGAGAACCGGCTGATCAGGCCAAACCCCTTGGAAAGGGAAGTGCCGCCTTTAAACAGCAGCCGTGGACTACCGTCTGGCATGCGGTTGAACAGCGCGTCCAAGGTCCAGCAGACCCAAAAATCCTTTTCGATATTCTGCGGCGTGGAGTTGAGACGCTGAGCCGTTGTCGTAAACAGGCCCGCTCTTGTCTCGGCGTCGGCGCTCAGAACCTGGGCGTAAGCAGAATTCATTGGCTCGGCATTTTCAGAGGCGTAGTCCCGCTCGGCTGGATCTGGCCTTGGGATACCTCAGCGGCGTCCTGCAGTAGGGGCTTCAACAGAACTTGCATCCAGGCGGGAAGGGTTGGCAGACCGTCGGCCAAGTCGGCACGGAGGCGGTCACCTTGGTCGGGATCGTTCAGCAGTCGGCGCAGGCGACGTAACAGTTTCTGGTTCCCGTCATCCTGGCCCAGCATGTCGCGTATCCAATGCAGCGCCTGGACGACGCGCATTGCCGGGCGCCCTGCCCAATAAAGTTTGCTGGCCGACGTGGGCCGGAAGGTGATGTCGAGGTTGCCAAGGCGAATCGGCCGCAACCGCGCATCGGCGTGAACGACGATGCGGGCCGGCACCGCGTCAGTCAGGCCGAGGTCATTTGCTGCGGTCATGCCGTCGACGAGGACCCGGATCTGATCGCGCCGTGCCACGGCATCGATGACGCTGCGGGGGTCTGGTGGGCTTTTCTGCTGAGTCAAGGTGTTGAACGTTGGTCGATCGTAAAGTCCGCGATCAATCCGCCGCAGCTCAGCGGCCTTGACCATCCGCTGCAGCACTTTGTCCACCGCATTGCGATTGCCGAGGTCAAGGAAATCCGCAGGCGTCCAGACCGTGCGTGACGGACTTGTCGCCATGCGATCTTGGATTAGAGCCTTCAGGTCGGATGGAGTCTCACTCATGTCCGAAATATGTATACGTATTTCGGACAAATGCCAGCCCTTTGGAATGTCCGAAAAATGTCCACATATTTCGGACCAGCATGGCTCGGGGTAGCACAAAACACTCTCATCGACGTAGAGCGGTTACGACACCATCACCCATTACTATCCAAGTTCGTGAATCGCTACGCTCGGCACAACAGCCTTGGCGATCTGACATAGGTGCTGGTGATGCGTAAGATAGATCACCTGACCGGCATTTGCCATTTCCCCGAACAATCTGAAGACCTCCTCGGAACGGACATGGTCGAAGGTTTCCATGATGTCGTCTGCGATGAAGGGCACGGAGGGCCGAAACTGCGCAAACTCGTAGTACCCCGCGAGCCGGAGCGCCAGGTAGAGCTGAAAACGCGCGCCCTTCGACAGCGCGTCGGCGACCTTGGATTGCCCGTCGCGCTGCAATGCGATGAGCACTTCCCCACCTTTCACGGGTTGGGTAGTCAGGCCAGAGTACTGGCCGCGCGTCATGAGGGCGAATGCGTCTGATGCGCGCTGCATCATCCCGGAGCGGTGACGCTCGCGGTAGAGACGCAGAGCATTCCCCGCCGACATTATTCCCAGTTTCAGCTCGATATAACGGACGGCCTTTTCCTCGATTTCCAGAAGGACGGTGCGCCGTTCGGCATCTATGCGGGCAACAGCGGCGTCGCCGCCAATGGCGTCCAGCTTGTCGGTCGCGCGCGTCTGCCGAATGAGCTGTTGCTGCAACGCCTCGTCAAGGTCGCGAAGCCGTTGCTCAACTTCGGCCTTCTCGATTGCGAGACTGTCGAGATCGACAGCATCCAATATCGAACGCGCCTGCTCGAACCCTTCCACCGCGAGCCCGGACGCCACCTGCTCCTCAAGTTCGGCCACGGCTGAGCGCAGACGATCCCTGTCGCGCAGCAGTTCGTCGCGTTGCACGACGTCCGCCAGCGTGGCCACGCCAAAGACGCTGAGGACCTCGTTTTTGCGGCGCTCATGTGCCGCAATCTCGGCATCGAGGATCTCACGCGCATCCTGCAGACGCTGCAGGTCATTGACGAGGCCTGCCTTGGCCTCGCGCATGCGCTCGGCGCGCTCCAGGCGCTCGGCAAGCCGAACCGCCAGCTGTTCCGGTTCGTCGTCGTTGGCCGCCTCGCCCGCTTCGGCTGCAACGGCGGTAACCTCGACCAGAAAATTGTCCCTGTCGGCCTCCATCTTCTCGATACGGAGTCGCATGGCGTCCCGGTCTTGAAGACATTTGGACAGTTCAGCCAATTGATCGAGGACGCCCCCCGACGCCGGTCGCCGAGATGCCGCTCTCGAGCCAGGTGCCCTTGAGCGCTTCGGCAACGCCGGCTAGCCATTCATCCTCACGTCGCTCAGCGACTTCGATGGCTCGGCGTCTAGCGGCCAGATCCTCTTGCCTTGTGCCAACGGTCTTGAGCGCCTCGGTGCGCTCAGCGTCCACCTTGAATTGTCTCTCAAGGAACAGCTCTGCCACGGCCATGGCCGTCTCCAGGCTGTCACCAGGATCCGAACCGACGCCAACGCTCGCCCGTGCGCCGCTCAGCTCCAGGCGTATTCGGCCTTCCTCATCAACCGCCCGCTCGGTCTTCTTGCGGGAAAGCTCGATCTCCTCCCAGGCCGCGAGCGCATCGATCCGGGCAGCAATGCGATCCTCGATCAGTTCGATCAGCTGTTCGGGGGATGTCTCGGGGATTTCTCCAAGCAGGTCTCTTGCGACTGCAAGAACTTCCGAGGGCACAGCCTCCCGATCTGAGCTGTTGCGTTCAAGTTGGTCGCGCGTATGCGCGATGGTGGCGGCGGTTTCTGCGAGGTTGCGGTTTGTGCTGCGGATCTCAACGAGCTCCCGGGCGTTGGCCAGACGGCCCGCCGCGCCGCTGTCGTCTCGAGCCAGCAATGCCGCGAAATCATCCGCCGTATCGCCACTCAGGTCATGGCGATGCCTTGCCCAGGCCTCGTCCCGGGCACGCCGAATGGCGCTCGCCGCATCATCGTCGGTGACATCGACCGAGGCACGAAGGGCATCCAGCCGCGCCGAAAACAAATCGTGATTGCCCTGGTGCTCGGCAAGACGTTCGCAAAGGACACTACTGCTCTTCCCCAGCTCTGCGGCCTGCGCCTTCCATGCGCCAAGCCGTCCAGCATTCGGAATGGCGATCCTGGCCAATGCCTGGGCATCTCCCGACCAGGGATGCAAGCGCGCGATCGCGGCCTCCCATCGAATTGCTCCCGCATCCGCGGCCTCGCGCGCCGCCTTGGTCTCCCTCACGTACCCGCTGGCCCTTGCGGTAGACAAAGCCGAGACCAGCCTGGCCCTGGCAGGCTCGGGCACGGCTCGTTCTTCGCCGACCCGCTCGCGTGCCGCCTGCAGCGCATCAGCGGCTGCCGCCGCCTCGTCGCGCGCGACGCGCACCCGGGTTACGATCCCGGATCTCTGCTCGACCATGGTGCGCACAGCGCCAATGGTTGCAGCAGGCAAGAGCAGTTTGGCAGGGTATTGCTCCGACGCCCTTCCAAGGGAAGCAAGGCAGGTTGCCACGGCATTGTCGAGAATTTGCAGCTCCGTCCTGCGACTTGGCAGGTCCAGCCCGGCCGAGACGTGGCGCACCTTGCGGTCGGCCAGGCCGCGGACCCGTTCGGAGATCGCAAGGATAACCGCGTCCACATCGACCGAGGCGATTTTCGTCGTCACCCGCTCGAGCTCGTCCCCACTCGCGGATAGCCGCGTTCTCAGACTGGCGTCGGTCTCGATCATGTCCGCGATGCTGCCCGTCCAGGTCCGTAACGGTGAAGCGATCTCAGGCAACTCGGCTAGTTGGGCTTCCTTACGTCGGATATCAGCAAGGATCGGGATCGCGCGAAGATATTTCGCGATCGTATCGAGCCGAGCCGACAGCACCGACCGTTCGGCGATGCTGCGGTCGTATTTTTCCGTCGCGTCCAGACGCTCTGTCTCGAGAGTTTCGAACGTCGACGCCAAGGTGTCGATTGCCTCCTTCCCGGACTTCAGTTCCGCAAGCCGCTTCTTGAGCAGCGCAAGCTCGGTTCCGTGTGCCTGCTTGCGATAGAGCTTGTCCGCTTCGGCCTCCAGCACGCTCAATGTATCGCTTGCGTGCCCGAGGCCAGCGCTGGCCGTGAACAGCAGCTTGCCTAGGTCGCCGCGCGATTCCAGGATTGATTTTCCACCTGCTTCCAGCGTTTCGTCGTCCAACGAGAACATGGTCTCGTATGCGTCGCGAGACAGCCCGGCGAGATGTGCTGATATCGCCATTTCGCTGACCGGTTGGCCATTCGCGTTCAACAATGGGTTGGTGCGCTGTTTCGTGCGTGTGAACGAGTGCTCCGCGCCGCCAAGTTCGAGCACCCCGCCGATGCGCATCGCGCTGTACTCGTGCAGGAAATTGTAGCGGCTGCGTTCCTCGATGCCGAACAGCAGATCGAGATAGCCGGAAAGCGCGGTCGACTTGCCGGCTTCGTTCAGGCCGAAGACGATATGCAGGTCGGGACCGGAATCCGGTTTTGGCCCGAAGTCGATCGTCCTGTCGGTGAACTTGCCATAACGGATCAGATCAAGTCGCCGGAGCCTCATTGTGACCCACCGGCCTTGAGGCGGGCGGTGACCAGATCGGCGCCGTTGGCAAGCACCCTGTCGAGGAACAACTCCAGCCCAGCCTCGTCCTTACCGGCGAAATCGCGCCCGTCAGGCGGAAGATCCGCGATCATCTTCTGGACCAGCGCCCTTGCCTCGGCACGGAAAGCTTCCGAACCGGCATCGTCGCGCATGGATTGAGCGAGCTCGAAAATCGGATCAGCAACGCCCTCGGATGTTTCGGCCGCGGGTGGAGCAACGTTAAGCTCGAGCTTCTCCACCCAGGTGTCCCCGGTGTGTTCCGCGACCTGCTCGGCTTCCGCGAGCAACAGGTCGCGGTCACGGATCAGCGCCCAGGATAAGGGTGAAGCCCCGCTCAGGCCCAGACGGACCACAATATGACGGGACCTGACAGAAGCGCGCAAATCTTCGAGCGCGGAGCGGACTCGCCCGACGACTTCGGACCACTCCACCGTTTCGGTCAGATCGACGTTCACCCTTTCGAATTGCGCGATACTGGTCAGCCTCTCCTCGACCTCAATGGTGCGGTCGTCTCGTATCGTCACCAGTGTGACGGATTTCTCCCCGGCCTCATTGATGTCCCTGCCCTGCGGAATTCCTGGCATCACCACGGTGCTCGCCCCGGGATGGACCTGGCGGACATGGACGTGCCCAAGGGCCCAGTAGTCGAAGCCATGGCTGTGCAGGTCGGCGACGCTGCAGGGGGCATAGACGTCGTGGCCGGGCGATCCGGCCAGGCTCGTATGCATGATGCCGACATTGACCGCGCCTTCACGGCCAGCAGGGTACTTTGGTAGCAGACTGTCCGGCGCCTTGGGGCTGGCAAAGCTCAAGCCATGGAACATGACGTCGAGCCCGCCGGCTGTCTGCAGCACCGACTGGGGACGGCCGCTGAAGATTGTCACAGTGTCCGGAAACACCAGCTGTTTCGATATCCGCGACATGGCGTCATGATTGCCACGGATCTTGAAAACCCTGATGCCGGCCTGGTGAAGTTGTGTCATCTGTGACGCCAGAAACCGCGCCGTTTTCATCGACGTCTGGTCGCCATCATAGAGATCGCCGGCAATGACCAGGGCATCGACACGTTCCGCAAGGCAGAGATCTACGATCGAGACAAACGCCTGACGGCTGGCGTCTCCGACGAGCTCGGCAAGGTCGGGGTTTCGCATCGCCAGCGAACGCAGTGGCGAGTCGAGATGAATATCGGCCGTGTGTACGAATCGAAATGCCATTGGGCGGTCTCCGGTCACAAACATACGAGTGTTCGACCGCGGCTCGATAGAAGAATTTCACGATAGGCGGTTTTGGCTGTCCTTGGCTCGGACGGCCTTCTACCGAGCGCCTCTGCTCACATGTTTGCTGCCTCCTATCGCGTTGGAGGGGGCAGTTGTCAAAACCCACAAGCGGCACCCTCAGTCGACGAGGGGCAACGACGCTCCATCGCCACGCGACAGCCGGCTCTGCTTTTCATTGCCGCAATCGGCACAGCTGGCATCCTTCCGCGGCATGACAAATTTCACCCGCCGATCTAGCGGGTGCTGTTGAACGTTGCCTTGGAAAGCCTCGGCCCTGGTTAGACCAGTCATGTAGAACAAGAAGTCGTTTGCGGCCTGCGAAGCGCTGAGAGCGTTGAGCGTAATGACGCTTGGTGCCGAGGCGTCATCGCCATCAACATAGCGCTGCGCCTGGCGCATCTGGCCGCTCATGCTCTCGTCGCGCAATCGCTGCTGGCTGATCGCCTGATTGCAAAGCAGGCAGCCGCATCCCGGCGTGACGAGACGAGCGCTGGTGTGGATGTTGACCACCGTGCCAGTCTCGTCATTGGTCTGGATGCGCGTGCCCAGTTGTACACCAGGAATAAGATACTGGTGAACCACCGCGTTGAAGAGGCGCCGTGCCCGATGCCCGTCGGCAGCAAGAAAAACGTAGTCACAAGTCTTGAGCGCCTCGACCACCGCCTTTTCCTCCATACTGGTGAAGTGGCGGTCGATCGTGGCCTTGCGGTTTGCACGGGAAATGACACGGCGCACGAGGTCGATTTTGCGCGTTGAAAGAGATGTCCCAAGCCTACGCATCCACTCTGGCCGCCCGGGCGCAACCAGCCAGGTCATAGCATCCCAACCGGTCGCATGAACGAGACGAGGCAAGTTGCTCGGCTGGACCCGGTCGGGATCGACGAGAACGAACGAGCCGACCCCGAGCCGACCCAGCAGCTCGGCGAGAATGGAGCCGACCCCGCCCAGGCCAATGATCGCCACCTTCGATCTGGCGAGGATGGCCTGACCGGACGCGCCGAACACGCGGACTTGGCGGTCAAAGCGGAGGTCAAAGGGCTTCTCAAGCGGCGATGGCGCCGGACGCAACTCGGTGCGGCAGGAGCCTACAACGACCATCCGGTCGATGTGGAGGCGGCTCTTGCCGGGAAGCCAGATATCGCCGGCGACAGCATTCTGCGCAAATACCAACGAACCAACGGGCATCCCGTCGATGAGATCGAGCAGCGCCGGGAAACCGCGCTCGTGGGACTCGATGTCAACATCGGAGAAGGCGACCCGATCCGTGCCGAGATGGTTGTGGACGGCTAGGTAGACCAAACGCTCGTCTCGGCAACGTCGCACCTGCTTGGAGATGAATGGCGCAAGCAGTTTGCGATAGCCGCGCGTACCCGGCACCCAATCACGACCCTCGACGGCCAAGATCAAGTCACGTGCGGTCAGCACCGGCCCGTCCCTGGTCTCGAGCAGGCCGGCATGGATCACGGCGCCATGTTCATCGCCGTCGCCAGGAAAAAGGTGGGCGACAAGTTCGTCGTACATTTCCTGCGTCATCCGCAGCTGGCAGGTGTGTCTCATTGCTGCAACATCCATTTGATCACCGTGAGGAGCTTGAGGAGCGGCGGTTCGTAGGACCAGCACGATTGGTTGCGCTGGCGCCTCGACACCATGACGCTTGCGCGTCTGGACATGGTAGCCTCGGCATCCGGGAACACTTTGCCGGGGTGCAAGGGGTTCTTGAGCATAGCCTTGTCGAGACGTGCGAGGTCGCCCCGCACGTAGAACGGGTAGGTGTCGTCGTCAGGGCAGGCAGTCGACAGGAAAAAGCCAACCCAAGTATTAGCCTGCTGGTAGGGAGGACCGAGAGGAACATCCTCGACGATGACAAATGCTGCACCATCGGCGGTGGCGCAGACCTCGATACGGTTGTCTGGAAAGTGGTTACGAAAGCCCTCGATGGCCTTCGCAACACCTGCCTTGAGGCCAGTCATTAGCTGTCCTCGTGATGATCGACGGCACCGAAGACTTCGCCTCCCGAGATGAAGGTCGGGTCATCGTCACCGATCACCTGGGTGTCGCCGTTCGGCTTCTCCTCGTCGAGGGTGAAGTCCAGGCGAATTTCGACACCCTGGGCAATGGCGGCCGCCTTGATCTCAGCACCGGTATGCCAGCCGAAACGCAAATTGACCGGCTTGTTGTTGACTTTCACAGTCACCATCGGGCGGGCGACCACTTTCAGACGCTCGGCACCGCGGTCGTCGAGGTCGATATCGCTACCGTCCTCGATCAGCTTGTCCGGTGTATCCGCGCGATCGAGCGTGAAGATCCGATCTTCACTGAGACCTACATAGCCCCGCAGCTCGGCTTCCGCGATCGTGGATGCACCCCACTCATACCCACGCAGGTCCACCGTGAAGGCGTAGATACGGTCGCCCGCAAAAGCGCGGAACTGCTCGATGCCCTCCTCGCGCAGATCCACCTTTTCGTTGAGCCCTATCGACTGGGTCCCCCAATCCAGGACCTGGATCAGAATATGCTGGTCGGCCGGCAGATAGCCGGACTTTTCAAGAATCTCGCGACCTTCGATCTGGTGGTCACGGGAACGATTGGGAACGGAATTGACCAGGTAGGCAAAGCGATCGCGCTGATCGGCGTCCTGGCTGACGTCCTGAAGGGACATGTGATCACCCATCTAACTGCCGACCGGCACTTTGCCGCGGCTTCTGTGGGGCTGATCGTTGCAGAGACGGGAAAGCGGAAGTGCCCGTGCCGATTTTTTTAGGCGATTGGCTCGGCCGGGGCCGGACACATAAAAAAGTACCGGCAGCGCGGGCACTGCCAGTCATCGCTTTTAGGCGGAAACTCGCCTCGACCGATGGCGGCAGCAATCTCTATGCTGTTCTCGATCCTGTTTCGAAGCTTTGCCGGCGTTTGGACGACGGATGTCGTCTCGCCCGTGGCGATATGGTAGGACTCAACAGTCGCTCCGGCGCCGTGGCGCTGCTCGGCTGCCTTTAGCAACAGGGAGTTTGCAAGTCTATCCGGCTCGGTTGACGACGGGCGCCCCGATCTTATCGACCGGAGCGTAGTCCCGACACCGCCCACTTCCACCTGGTCTGGATGGACTTCAATGTCCGTGGCGCCGAGACGCACAACAATCGGTGTTGATTTCTTGAACCCGCGGGCCAAAAGGGGCCGCAACGAGGACAGCATGGTCTGGGTCAGGTCGCGATAGGGTTGCTCATAGAGGTGATCGACCAGGCCGCTTTCCGCCCAAGCGTTTTCAAAAATCTCGGTGATCGCGTCTTCCGAGAGCGGCGTTGATGACTCTCTCGCAGCCTCGATCACTTGCAGCAGGCATCGATGCGCCGCGCGATACGTGCTCTCGACCGCGTCGCCGCGCATGCCCACCACGCGCTCGTAGTAGAAGCGACGAGGGCACCGTTCGTAGTCCTCTATGTCGCGAGCAGTTAGCGTTGGGGCGGGAGGCTCGTTGAGTGGGGTGAAGATCGGCTTGGGCACCGACCGCGTGATCTGCGCCGTCGTCAGCGAGCCAATGTGCAGTTTCTCGAGATAGGTCGAGGGATTGGCGTTCTTGCCGTTGCTGGTAGCTGGCCGATAGAAGCGGAGAATTGCCCGCGCCCGAGACATGGCGACGAAGAACAGGCACTCTTCCTCAGCCTCATGCGCGTCTGGCTCGATCGGGTTGGCGACGAGACCGTCAGGTGATGGACACCTGTCCGCGCGATTGGGTGCGGGGAAAGCGCCCTTCTTGAGGCCTGGCAGATGCACGGCCTCGAATTCGAGACCTTTGCTCGCGTGCACGGTAAGCAGATGGACGCCATCGACGTCCGAAAGCTCGTCGGGCAGACGGCGCAACTCTCGCTCGTCGGCCAGCAGGACCATGTGACGGATGCGCGCCAGCCCCCGGGCGATCGGCGACCGGCGACCCGTCCCGCCCTTTGGCATCGAGCGAAGAGCCTCTACCAGTTGTCGAACGGCGACACGGCGCATATCGGCAGAGGGCGTATTGCCCTGAAGCAGACCCACGACATAGTTGCTGCGCTCAAAGAGGTATTCCATGAGCACGAACCAAGGTGTGCTTCCTTCCGTAAGGCCCAAGAGATGCGTTGCAATCAAGGCCAACCCGGCACGTCCCTCGACCGATAGGCCAACGACCTCTTCCAGTCTCGCCAGCATCGCTATCGTTCGGATCTCGAGGGCCTTCGCGACCGACAGAACTTTGACGATATCCGATGTGCTCACCTTATACTGCTGGAACCCGGCAACCCTCATGAGCGTCGAGCCGGAGCTGGCCAAGAGGGATAGAAGAGAGAGAAGGTCCCTGACTTCCGGGCGATCGAATAATGGCCCGAGATAAAGGATAGGGATGTTGCGAGCCTCGAGTTCCTCTCCTACGCGGGCAAGCGTACCATTGCTGCGCGCGAGCACAGCCTGAGTCCGGAGCGGCATGCCGCCCTTTTCGAGTTCCCGGAGGCTGGCGGTGAGGCGTGAATACTCGTCGTCGGCGTCGCTGGCGACGCTAAGCGAAGGCGCTTCGCCAAGTACATCTTGATCGGGATCCAGGTTGAGCGGCAACGAAAAGTCGGAGACCTTCATGGTCCGGCTGAAGCCGGTGAAGGTGTCGATGATCCTTTTCGTCGATCGGTAGTTGACCCTGAGCGGCGCCTTCTCGTGGTCGGGATAGTCCTCACCGAACCGCGCCACATTGCGGACGGAGGCGCCACGAAAGCGGTAGATCGACTGCCGCGCATCGCCGACGACCCACAGTTGCCGGCCGTCACCGGCCAACCCCTTGATCAGAACCGCGCTGGCCCGGTTGATGTCCTGATATTCGTCGACGTGGATCCATCGATACTGGGCTTGAAGCTTCGCCCGAAAGTCCGCGTCATCCCGCAGGCGTAGTGCCGGCAGCATGATGAGGTCGCCATAGTCGACCTGTTTGAGCTCTTGTAGGCGCTCCTGGTAGTGACGATAGACCAGCGCCACTTCCTTGGCTTTTGCCGCTGCGATCACCGCCTGTTCATCGCTTGGGTCGGCGCGTTCGGCCATGGCGCCAGCGAGGTTGGTGTAGGCCTGCCAGCCGACTAGTTCGTCCTTTGCGCGATAGATTGCCTTGAGGATTTCCCGAAGGGCGAGCGCTGGCTCAAACAGGTTCTGGTGATAGAAAATGGGGAGCGTCGGCAATGCCTCTTCAAGCATGTCGATGGCACGGCTGCCATCGACAAGAGGCGGATCCTGCGAGAGACCGAACAAAATGTGGTGCTTGCGCAGCAGCTCAAGACCGAAGGCATGGAAGGTGCTGGTCCAGATGTTAGCTGCAGGGCTCCCCACTGCCTTGCCTACGCGATCGATGAGTTCCCCTGCGGCCTTATTCGAGAAGGTCAGCGCCAGAATCTCCGAAGGCGCAGCTTCCGCGCTCTGAATGAGCTGAACGATCCTTTCGACCAGAGTTCGGGTCTTGCCGGTGCCTGGTCCAGCCTCGAGCAATAAAGCCTTACCACGGAAGTCGGCAGCATACTTCTGCGAGTCGTCGAGCTTCCTAAACTTGTCAGGACGTGCGGGCGCGGGTGGACGTGGTTCGGGCAGAAGTAATGCATCGGTCAGCTGCTGAAACACGAGCGCAAGATTGAGACCTGTTTGTTCGGCGATTGCCCTAGCGCGCATTCCGCCTAGGAAGAGCCGGCGGGCGAGAGCCCTCGGCAGCAGGAGCTCACGGGCAAAAACGTTCGCCTGGGCCTCGCGACGCTCCTTCACGCCATAGGCTTCGACCCGCAAAACCGGATCGCCCGGCCCGGGTGAACCATAGTCCTTGCGAACCATAGCCACGTCGCCGTTGTGAACGACTTCATGCCCGATCTCATGAGCGATCACCTCAAGCTTAGTGGGAGGCTCGAGATCCTCTTGCACAAATACGTGACCATACTTCCGATTGAAGACACCGAGGCATCCGGCGAGCGTCGCGTCTCCGACATGCAGCTCCTCAAGCTTCAGGCTCCGCTTGGCCAGCGCACGTTCGACGATCGCGCCGGCCCGCAATTCAGCCAGGCCGTGATCGATTGCTTCCCTTAGTTCGTTCGCGGCTAGGCGGATAAGGCTGAAGTTTTCCATGGCGCGTTATTCGATAAGAGCCAGCCAGCGAGCGCGTTGACCCTCATCCATTTTCGTCGAGCGGATCGCCGAGGCGAATGACACTCTTGGCGCCACCTCCGGCGGCTTGTCCGATCGATAGCTCGCCGATGTGGACAACGTCGGATCGAGTGACAAGAAGCCAAGAAGGTTATTGAGTTGTGTGCCCAGAAAAGCCGAGAGACTGCGCAATAAAAGCAGAGGGACGGTGCCGACTTCGATCGATCGTTGCTCAAGCTTGATCAGGATCGAAACCGGAATGTCACACGCCGCGGCCGCTGCATTGAGTTCGGCGCCGGTCCTGCCGGCGAACGGATCGATGATTGGTTCCAAGCCAAAAGCAGAAAGATCAGGGCCTGGTAGCGGCGGAACATTGGAGTCGTCGCTTTCAGCGCCGGCATGCCATTCTATGGCGAAGCGAAGGATTTCTTCGCGATGCGCTGGATAGGCTTCGATCGCGTGGGCGACGGCCTCGGCCGACAGATCGGTCGTCGCAGCGAGTTCAGTCAATAGTTCGGAGAGGTCGGGGGCGGGCTGGCTCACTCTTCAGCTCCCTTCTTCATCGTCTCAAGCTTGTCGTAGGCACTTTCGAGAAGCTGTCGTATTCGACGAGCGGAAACCCCAAGCATTCTACCGGCCTCCTTCTGGTCGACCTTAAGATATTCCGTTGCCAAAAGGGCGCGACGTTCTTTGTCCGAAAGCTGGTCAAGTGCGTCACGCAGTTCGAGCATCGTCTCAGCGTGTGTGCGCCGATGCAGGTTCGACCGCGCGGCAATCGCCTCGCTGCCGTCGTCATCTCCGTCGTCGTCATCTGAAGAGAACACCGACGCTGGAATCTCGGCTGCATCACGGGCCTGATAGCGGCGTATAGCGTCGATGATCTTGCCCTTGATGGCGCGGTTGAAGGCAAATTCAAAGACGTCGAGCAGGTCATTCTGATTTGCGATCTTATCAATGAACCACACCCGCAGATCGCCCCGTATTTCCGTGCGTCGTTCGGAGTGGATTCCGCCTGTCCGCTTGATGGCTCGCTGATCCACCCTTTTGAGAAATTCGAGCAGGATGGACTCGTACGTAGGACTGCGACCGCCATTAGGCTGGAAGTTGCGAAGGAAATAGAGCAGGCATTCGTCGGAGGCAGGTGTTGAGCCAGACACCAGCTCCTGCATGGGGCGAAGCAGAGCCCGGCGGATCTCTGCCTCGAGTTCCGGACGCCGATAGTATGTCGTGCCGTCGTTCGTCTTTCGTGTGAGTGGAACGAGATAGTCGGGCGCATCAGGAACTCCAGAGTTCTTCACCGATAATTCCTCGATCGATTGCAATCCGAAAATGCGGTAGGTCACGTTCTCTTTTTGTTTTTTGCCGTGGCATGACATTTTGTGTCCTGCGTCCGATGCGACTCAAACCTTCCCAAGGTAATCGTGATTCAGTCCTGGAAACAAGGATCGGCACCAATCGACATTCACGCAGTAAATAAGCTCGTTCTGGCTCCCTTAGCGCCCATCTCCAACTTCATATTGCCCGGCGTACTCTGCTGGGACCTGCTGTGCCGAGGGGGTTCTCCGGGGTGATTGTAGCGGGCGTGCCGAAATTCATGGCCATCGCCAGTCAGTACAGGCAGTCTGTGCTGCAATCTTTCATGATTGGCGGATCTCGGGCGATATTATAGAGATGAGATTGGCCAGCCGTGCGCCTGCCTCATTCTGCTCTAGAGGGTGCGGACACAGGAGACTGCAGTCGGACGCTTCCGGGAGTTGCTGAAGATAGCTCCACTTTGCCGCCGGCGGGGGAAACAGCACAAAGCCGCCGAGCGGATGGCATCTGACCACCTGGTCTGCTGCAGCCCACGCTATGGTGCGCCTGTAATGCTCCACCGTGTAGGGTTTGGTGTCGAGTCTGTCCGGCGGCGTTCCATGGTGCTTAGGGCTCGCCAGGCAGGCGTCCCCGACCATCAGGAATCGCCCCCGCGGGCGAGGTGATCCTGATCAAATAGTCTGGCGAACATCGAAGACCTGAACCGAAATAGGGACGATCCTCGTCGAATTTCTGGTTGAGGGCAGCCCACTCCAAAGCGGGCATTCCCCGATCATGGACCGGCGGAATTCGCTCGTAGTCAATCAAAGCAGCCTCCGCTTCATAATCCAGCTCCAAAACGACCTCGCCCCTCTGGAACTGCCATGAACAAGATTTCAGCATGTCGACCGGATCCGCGAAGCACGTGCCGGTAAAGCCCAAGCTTCGAAATTCTTTGGCCAGCCACACGGCTCCCCAGAGTTCCCATAGGGTGTTCATATAGACTGGGGGATATGAAGACCTTGAGGACTCGACTTCGGAAAGTGCCTCGGAAACGCGGGGGGCGAATGCTCGAAGAAGTTGGCGCAAACGATGATCCCGTTGGAATACCGGGGCTAAATCTATACTAGTCAGCAATTCAATATCATTCCCGAGAAGGGAAATGACACCTCGTAATTCCGTCATACTGAGGCCAAGCTTTTCAAGCCGGCCAATCTCATCATTGATCTTCTTTTGCCGCGCGTCCGGATTCTTCCTTGCGGCTCTCTCCCTCAACAATCGAAGCTCCTTTGCTACCAAATCGGCGGATTGCTGGAGATGGCGGTGTCTGAGCATTGCCCAGTGAGAGACGATCGCATTCTCGGGTAACGGCACGTCGCGCTTGGAGCGAGGGCCCAACTCTTCAAACGGATCGCGTCGTATCGAGCGTGCAGATCGCAGCTCGTCGTTGACCAACTGGACCAGTTCCGTGGGGGTTGTATATCCACCACTGTTGCGTCGCCGGCTCCATGATCGGTCCGGGCGCTCGGTGATCACATCCCAGGTAGCAGAGACGTCCAGCTCGGACTCAATGTCCTCAATCATGGCGACTACATCGCGGTAGCCGAACAACAAAGTCGGGATGACGTAGCAACGCAGCGTGTAGTTCTTGGGGACTTTCAAATGCAAAATGACTTCACCAAAGCGGCGATTGCGGGCTAGCTCTGCTCCCAAATCCCAACGCTGCCACGACCTTCCTTCCGGTGCCACCTCAGCAAGGGCTTCGAGCTTCGGACCCTCTTTGGCCTGGGCGGGAAAACCTCTGACAAGCAGATCTAGATATGGGCAGTCGTCGCGTATGATGTACCAGGCATGCGGATCCCATGGATATTGGACGGCGACGCCGTCGTCGCCCATCACACGCGCGAATTCTATCTCGGACTTTGCTAATGCCACGGAGAAACGAATCCGAGGCGGGATTGCTGCCGTGCCAATTTCAGACGTCGACGTGTCCGCTGCAATTCTTCCATGCCATCGACAGCCTTGTCCAAGGCGTCGAGAGCCGGCTGGATTTGATCGAAGGCTCCTGATAACTTTATTAATATACGGCTTGCCAGAACGCGATCCACTAAATCATCTCGGTTAAGAAGGTCCCTGCCCTGCAGATCCAATCTGTGGTAGAGGCCGAGCAGCGCTTTGATGTCCGCGAGCGCTCGTCTGGAAGGAAGCAGGTCGTGCCGAAGGTCGTTTTCGGCGACCGCGACGTGAAGAGCCTTCAGAACCGAGTCGATACGCTCGTCGCTACTTGCATCATCGGCAGGCACGTGCGGGAGCCCCGGGAGAGGATGGATCGTACTGAAGTCGGGCAGGCAGACAGGTCGCTCAACGTCCCATGGGACCTGCGCCAATTCGACAAGGAAGCAACGGTCGATCACTTTCGGCGACGGTGGGCGCGAAGAGTCATCGATGTTCATCGTGCCAAGCACCCGACACGGCGCAATCTTCATGTCAGGTGCGATCACGCCTTTGCCGCCGTCTAACGCATGGAACAAGCGCGATAGATAGTATTCTGGCCGGGTGAGGTTGAATTCGTCGAACAGGACGATATGGGAAAGAGCTTGATCTCCTAACAGATTAAACAGCAGACCGTTCTTATCGAAAAGGACGCTATCGCTATCCCAGTGCGCTTGGACGGCGATTTCATGGAAGGTCTTGCCAGTCTCCACCCCAAGGATGCGAGCCATTGTGCGAACTAACGTGGTCTTGCCGCAGCCAGGTGGGCCTGCAAGCAGCACAACCGGGCGTACTGCGAGCGCGAGTAGCGTTACGACGATGTCATCGAAATTTAGGTGCGGTGCGGCGCCCTTCAAAACGTCTCTGAGAGATTCAAGGGCGTTGGAGAATTGCGCGTCCGATATCCGCGTGCCCCAAGTGAAACTTTCGTCTCGTGCGAAATCCGTCGGCACGAGGATTTCGACGGCAACGGGTTCGATCGACCTACCGCCATCCCCGAGACTTCCAGCACCTTTCCCGTTGGATTCATAGGTGACGTGCTCCACGCCGACTGTGGCCGCCGGTATGGATGTCTGATCCAAACTTTCTGCATGAGATGACTGGTCGGCGGGCAAGTCCGACATCCTCGGGCCTGCACCATCCCTGACAACCGTCTCTTCTACTGTCTCATCTGGTCTTCCGGAATGCGGGCTTAATTGCGCTTCATCGAGTCCATCTTGCACAAGGCGTTCCAATTCCTCTGCGGACACCCAGCCACGATCCGCCGTCAATGCGACGATTTTGGACATGCCGAGATCGAGAATGACGTCTTCCGCTGCGTCGACCGCCAACGCACCAGGAGGCACGGGACCATCGAAAGGGTTCAGCGCCTCTTCTTGACGCTTCCGGAGAATGTTAGCGTCGATCCATAGCGTTGACCGGGTATGGTTCACCTGATCGGAATGAACGGTCGCCCTCTGCTTTACGGCATCCCACTCGATTTGCATCTTTCCTGGGGACTGGCGGACCTCCATCGCTTTGAACTTGCGCCCTCGGCGCGCCGCTACACCCGCCGCTCCACCGGGAACCAACCGCATCTTCGGACGCGCCCCTGTCGCGAGCGAAGGCAGGTTCTCAATAGGCCGTATACCTCCATCATCGAAGAACGGGTCGTTGGGATCCAGCACACTTACCTGCTGCTCGAGCTCCGCCGGCTGCTTAATTCCCAAGATCAGGGGGTACGAGAGCGTCGATTCCAATGCAGGCCTCAAGACATTTCCGCCTTGACCATCCGGCTCACGGAGCCGGGGCGGGTCGTAGTTGTGGAGAATGTGTGCAAGGCCACCGGCGGCGGCCGCGACCGCGAAGGAACTGCCTACGCGAAGCACCGACGGCCGGTGTTCCCCGGGGAAGAACGAGGCGAGCATTGCTTCCTCGAACCCCGGGAGAAGGCTCGTTCCTCCCGCCAGCAAGACGCCGTCGATGAGACGGTATGCTTCGCCGGCAGAGGTCACTTGGCGTTCGCTTAGACGAGGCGCGCTTTTTCGTTTCGCGTCGTCGCTCGACGTTTGATTGTCGTATAGACGCTCGCACAAATTCTCGAAAAGCGGTCGTAGCGATTCCGCCAGGGTCTTTGACGCTGACTTCAACGTTGCTTGGCTGATGGAGATGGGTGCTCCGGCCGACGGTATCTCGACAAGGACGTCTCTTCCTGTCTCGCTCGCTTTTACCTTTGCATGTTCTATTGCTCTAAGGACCCGGTCACGATTTTCGCGGTCTTTGTCCATTAGCGACTCAGAAACACCTAACACCTCGGCGAGATGCGAATCGACCCACCTACCGGCGTTTGCGACGCTGTCTCCGCGGAGCGCTCGGATGCGCAGATCACGCTGATCGCCTTTCAAATCGATATCGACGATGGTTCCGTCGCGTCGACTGAGGACTAACGTCATGTTCGCTGTCGAGGCGCCCACATCGATCACGAGGATGACGTTGTTCGCTCCAGTCTCGAGCTTCAGAGTGCGCTTCAACAGGCGGAAATACTCGGCCACCATCTCGGGTTCCGGGATGATTGTGACACCCGGTATTGCCGCTTCGACTGCTTCCTTATACCGAATGCGCGTCTTGTCTTCGGCGATCGACGGCATCAACGCGTACTTTCGACGTTGTTGATACTCCGGTGGCAGCTTCTCAAGGATTTTCCGAAGATATTCGCGGAAGACCTCGTCGCGGTCCAGTTCCCGGAAGGGGGTGCGCGGGTTCTGCGTGTCGTAGAACATCTGCCGCACTGCCTTTTTGCCGTGCAGCATCCAATCTTTCATGTCATCTATCTGCAAGACCCACTCAGCGTCTTTGGGGCGCTCCAATTCTAGTGTCCAAACCTTGCGATCGTTGATCTCCGGATCTGCGACGATAAAGCATGT
Organism: Mesorhizobium huakuii; assembly: GCF_014189455.1. Classification (NCBI taxonomy): domain Bacteria; kingdom Pseudomonadati; phylum Pseudomonadota; class Alphaproteobacteria; order Hyphomicrobiales; family Phyllobacteriaceae; genus Mesorhizobium; species Mesorhizobium huakuii. The sequence goes on along the minus strand of NZ_CP050299.1, from coordinate 287,352 downwards.
CGACGGACAAAACGGCTGCGCGTCCTTTTGCAGCAGAAATCGAAACGCGCTTTCCGACATGGTATGCCTTTATGCTGGTGGGCAGGTCGAACAAGACGACGGCTACACGAGAGTTGCCAAGACGTGTCTTCTTGATAAAGGGACGTGTCAATGGGAGGGAGCTAGTTAAGATTACCTGAGATTCTCATTCTAGTGGAAATCGCGAAGTGAGTTCATTGAAATACGCACTTCGGCGGTTCGCTGAAGATCGATAGGTGGGTGAAGAGATCCGTCTAGGCCAATCGGCGTTGAAGCATTTCATTTCAGCCCGGAGTGCGACGATCCTTCCGCGCGTGCGGGTCACATTGCATTGAAAGCCGTTCCGTTAGAATTCGTTTGGGCGTGGACGTCGAAGATGCGTTCACCCTCGCTGAGGGAACTGAGATCTGATCGTGATGCCGCTTGAGCCTGCAGACGGGGCTGTCATGCACCTCATTTCTGTCGTTGGGACTCGCCATTCGCAGCGACAAAGGTCTCGCTATTCTTAGGTCAAAAGTTCAGGTACTCGCTTGGGACCTAGCGGTTCTTTCTTTCGTCCATCAAGCTTATGGCCATCAACGAGGCAAATAATGAAGGCCGATCGATGACAAAGCGACTATACCCAGCATGGAAGCCGAAGTGGAGCGAACCTTGTCCATGCGCCTCGGAGAAGAAATTCAAGGATTGTTGCCGTCGCCGCCTACCTGGCTTCGATATTGGTAAGGCCTATTTCAAGGCATTGAAGGACCGCCAGCAAGAACGAGCGCTGCTCGCCGCACGAGCTGACGTAACGCAGTATACGATCTGGCACAGATCGCACACGGCGCCAGTCATTGCCAGAGCTGGCATGGCGTTGAAGCTGCTGCGGATCGATGTCAATGCCCTTGGAGACTATGTGGGGCGCCTCTCGGCTCTCTACTATCGGCTGGGCAAGTGGAACGACTGGCCGGCAGCGCTCAACCATTTGCGTGAGAATATTCAACACACTTGGTGGCACCGAAAAATCACATATTACCGCGCCGTCCACCATCTTTCTCCAGAAGGCGACCGCACCGAAGCCCGCCGTGAGCTAGCGAAGCTGGAGCCAATCACGAAGGACGAGAGCGACCTGGACATCCTCCACCTCTTCGTTGATCTGCAGTTCGACAGCCAGTCATTTGCAGATCGAATTGCGATCCTGGATCGCATTCTCCAGCTCGGCCAGGAACGCCGCAACCAGCTGCAATACCGTCAAGGCAAGGCGATCCAATACTATCTGATTGGCGACACGAAAACAGCTGAGGAGCAACTGTTCGAGGTCGTCGAAATGGTTCGGAGCACTGAAGACAGCGACCCGCTCGAGGGCCATGAGCGGCATCTCTTCGGTTCGCTCCTGCAATTACTCGGCTCGCTCAAGCGCGACTCCAAGCTTCTGAAACAGTCCGCCACGCAGTTCCAGGCCTTGCTAGCTGAGGACAACTGGACCGACCGCGGCAAGGCCGCAATCCTTGGCGAAATGGGAGACAGTTATCGCTATGCAGGGGAGTGGGAGCTGGCTGAGCGAACCTATCGCGATGGCATAGCCCTCCGCGGCCCAGGCCTACACACGGTACACCTTGCTGAATGCCTTCTTCACCTCTCCGGCGCAGAGCGTGCGGCGTCGGAAATCGACACCGTCGACCGAACGACCCTAGAGCGTCGCGAGTTCGATGACTTCGTTTTCGGCTACGCAACCATCGCAATTTCATCTGGAAAGAAGGAACGGCTCGAAGCCGCAAAGGACCTACTCCAGAACCTTTCCCGATCCGAGCCGATCTTCAACGAGCGGCGCCTCAAACTGATGGTAAGCGTGGCGGATGCTCTTGCAGGCAAAGCGACTGCCAATTCCGACGCGCCGAACGGCGTTGTGGCGGCCTCGAGTTTCCTCCTGCTGCAGCCGAACTTCCTCGGCTTTGGCATCAACTTCAACGCAATCATAGACTATCTGGCGCGCAAGAAGCCCAAGGACCCCCCCTCTTGAGATTTCCTGGAGTTGCCGTTCGGCTATGCGCGGCATGTCGGTCGTAGAGGGCAATTCTGCCAATGCCTGAAAGCGACAGGACCTAACGCTGAAGGGACTAGTTGCGCCAGAAACGGCCGTTGGGGGGTGCCCCCAGACACTAGAGGGAAGCGGTCTAGCACACAGGACTAGCTGAGCTGCAAGGCGGGGAGCAGGTAACCCCCAAGGGCACATTTTTCTGATATCGGCCAATTATTACGCTAGTGTCACTGTCCCTCCTACCTCAATACCTTGGCGAAGATGTCTCAGGCGCAAGAATGGTCAGACGAAAACATGGATGGGTTGAATGCTCGTGCGCTGCATTTGCACACAATTGACTCGTTAGTTGCAGATCTGATTGCAGGCATCCCAGTTCTCATTGAAGGCGCGCGCACCTTCTCTCTGCCTGATGCTGCAACGCGTAGCGCGTTGGCATGGTACCAAAATCGTGGCCCGGCGGCTTGGAGTGCTGATGTCCGCTCTCCGCATGCAGAAGAACTCGTGGACACGATCTCCCAACCGCCACCTGCTGTGAAGGCCTTGCCCTCCCGGCCCGCGAACGCGAACAATAGACGACTTCGGCTGAAGAGGGTGGAGGCCCACCGGTTCGCCGGCCTGCATAAGTTTGGGACACCGGATGCAGCCCCGGAGAATTATGTCCATGAGTTCTCGTCCCCAATCACGCTCTTCGAAGGGCGGAACGGATCCGGAAAGACCTCGCTGCTCAATACCGTCATCTGGACCCTCACAGGTCAGATGCTTCGGCCGCAGCGCGAGCCGGAAAACCCGGAGGACTTCGATTGCTGGATAGGCAATGCGGACGAACGAACAACGCACAAATTATCGTCGCTGACACCCATGCCACTCCTGGACGAGTACCGGCCTGACAAGGACGGGGTGCCTGCGGATACATGGGTTGAACTGACCTTCGTTGATGATGGCGGCGTCGAGCTTCCTCCAATCCGCCGAAGCATAACGCGCTCGCTTCAGGGCAAGCTCAAGGAGTTGCCGCCCGATCTATCCGCGCTCGGGGTCGATCCCATCGCACTCCGCATCGGCACCGTCATGCCGGCCCTGCTCCCGCTCATTCGGTTGGGATCTGAGTCGGAATTGGGACGCGCAGTGTCAGAGCTTACAGGGTTGTCAGCGCTCGTGGACCTTGCCGCACATACGCGCCGCGCGAAAACCAAGATTGACAAAGACCTCGTCAAGGCTAAGCGCAGCGAACGCGACAAGGCGGACGGCGACTACAACGTTGCCAAAGGCGACCTCGAAAAAATCTTGCGGATGCATGCTGCGCTCGAGCCGCCCATACCGGTGCCAGTCCCGTCGGACGACAAGGCCATCGAAGAAGAGGTTAAGACTATCAAGGCGCACTTCGACGACGCAAAGGCATCGGCGTTCGAGTCCGCGAAAGAGATCCTTGGCGGGCGTTTCGATCCCGCCGATGCAAAACTGCGTTCCGACCTCGAAGAGAATATCGGTCGCGCGCTCGAGCGTGTCAGCCAGCTTCAAACGTTGAAGTCAATCGCGCGGCTCGCCGACCTCCGCAAACTGACGCCGGACGAGCTTGGCGATGCCGAAAATAAGCTAACTGCCATTCTGACGGAAGCGCGCACTCTCCAGGAGCTGGCGCAAAATCCTTCGAGCGCAGCACGCACGCGCTTGTATGCACGGATCAAGGCCTGGATGACGGATCATCCGGACCCAGCACGCGACCAAGACCGGTGCGTCGTGTGTGGTGGCGATCATTCCAATGCCGTTGACCCTGTGACGGGCCAGCCGGTCAAACAGCACCTAGCTGGGGCTGCTTCCGATGCTAACCTCTTGTCGCAAACCCTTGCCCATTGGACGGCAAATGCCCATGGCGATCTGTTGCGCTCGTTGCCCGAGGCGCTTCGCGCTGAGTTGGTTACGGACTTGCCGTCAAATCCGTGCGACCTTCTGAGAAAAGCGCTCGTTGACGAGGCTTTTTCGTTCGCACCGTTCGCAGGCATTCTTGGCGAGTTGAAGTCGCCCACGGCCTTGAGCCTCGATGGGGTATTCGAGAATCGCGCGGAGTTGGATGATCCCATCGCCATCGCGTTGCCAGCAGGGTGTACCCACCTTCAACTGGCCTTGGAGCGGCTTGACCGGGCGATCCGCTTTGCCCGTTGGCGCCAGAACAACGATGCCTTGGCACGGGAGGTCCTCACCCGCGTACTCGGGCGCAAGCCCAAGGAAGGGGAGCCTGCAGAGAAGCTAACCCTTACCGGTAAGCTGTTGGAACTTCAAAACATCGTCAAAGCAGCCGAGCCGATATCGGACGCGTTGACCCAGTGTGCAAGGCTCTCAAAGCACTTCGCGACGCGCCGGGCGGCTGAAACCCGGCTTGCCAATTACGCAACGGCAAGCACGGCGCTCGGTCAACTCGCTGATTTGGGAACGTTGGCTGACCAGCAAGTCGACCAGCTTCGCAAAATCCTTCGAACGGACGCCGCCGCATGGCGTGATCTGATCTATCTCGGCGCATTTCCCGATACGGCTCACCGACTCGTCGATACCGGTATGGGCCGTAAAGGCGAATTGGACCTGGTCGTCCAAGCAGGAGGTGTCGCGGCTCCAGCCCAACATGTCACGAACGCGTCAGCCCTGCGGGCGAGTTTGGTCGCGTTCTTTTTCGCCTTCTGGCAGCACGTGCTGAAGGAGCGCGGCGGCTTGACTATCCTCGTGCTCGACGATCCCCAGGAGCTGCTTGACGACGAAAACCGGGAGCGGCTGGCGGCCGCACTCGGAAACTTGGCAAGCGGGGGCGCGCAGGTGATCGTTACGTCCTATGATCCCCGCTTCAGCGGCCGGGTCGCCAAAATCCAGCTTCCGGGAGGAGTTGAGCACCTTGCGGTGCATCCCGCGACACGGCTGCAGCCCCGTGTCAGGACGATCGTGCCCCATTCCGTCCTGCTTGAGCGCAAGAAGCACTTCGATGCCGACCAAAATGAAGAAGAGTCCGCACGCGAGTTCGCCGACGGATGTCGCGTGTTCCTAGAGGCGCAGCTTGGGGACATGTTCGACGATCCTGCCCATTCATCCTGGGCCAAGGCTACACCGAATCCCACGCTCGCCGATTTCGTGCAGCGAATGCGCCCATTGGTGCGCGCTGGATCGGCCGGGATGTTTGGTTCAGGCATTTTCAGGCGGTTCGCGGAACACCCTGCGCTGGGCGACAATTCCGCAGTGGTGGCCTTGATGAACAAGGCCCATCACGGGCGTCGACTAGACATCACCGCTGGTGAGGTCGCGCAATGCGCTGGCCAATTGGTCGATCTGATCAAGCTTGCCGAGGACATGCGTGAAGAATGCTATCGCTGGCGCCGGCGGGACGCCCCAGAAGCGAAGCAGAAGTTTGAGGCGCCTGCCGCGATCGACTTTACTTCGCTTGCCATCCCGCGAGTCGTCATCTGTCCTGACTTGGCGGCCTTTACCCGGCACCGGGCGGCTATAGGAACCCAAGACGAACCAGAGATTCTCGACACGCGCGCTCTCGAGGGCTGCGTCGCATACTATCTCAGGCGGGCCAACTTCGGGTTCGCGGCACCTGCTGGCAGTCTTGCGATCGTTAGGTCCATCGCAACGCCAAGCGCGGACCGGCGGCTTGTGATCGCTCGGCATAGCAAGGATATTTACGCGCGCCGGTTGGTTCGCAGCGCAAATGGTGGATTAATCGGGCTCACTGCCGAGATACCGGACCCGCGCATCCGCAATCCAAAAACCGTCTTCCTTCCCGAGGATGAAACAGCAATTCACCAAGTTGTCGGGGTCATTTTCGACCACAGGGTGCGCGTCGATCATGGCCCAGAAGAGGCCGTAGCCGTTGACGCCAACAGGGAGTTGCAGCGGATCGTAATCGCCTTCCGTGTGGTCGATGAAAGTGCCGTGCCGCTCGCACTCGACAAGCAAGTCGTCCTTGGAGGAGACCACATCGAACTCGACACCCTCGGGCATCATCAGGACGCCCTCGTTGCCCTCTTCCTCGATGAAGGATCAAGCATTTTCAAGCGGGTGGGCTCGGCACTTCCTGGCGACCTTTCCCATCTCAGGCTGTTCGAGAGCATAGGCGGGATGGGATCGTCTCAGGTCCTTTCTGTTGGAAAGGCTGCAAACGGGGTTCCATCGGTGGTTGGCGCTCGGAAAATCGTCGGCGTGCTTTACAACGTCTAGGGTATGCCTTGTGGCCAATCTCTAGCGTCGTGATCATTGAGTTCGCGCCGACCTCCCACGGCCTTCGTATCACATGTCGACTTTGACGGTCGAAACGCTCGCCTGTGCGTATGCGCCAGCCACTTCCCTCAGCCTTGCCAAATGTTCCAGGCAAACCTCTTCAACGCCCTTATGGAGCTCGGTTGTCCGCTCGCCCAACCAGACGAGAGCCTCCTCGGTTATCTGGTAGTGCATGGAATAGCGGGCCTTCACATAGGCTTCGTTCAGCGTGTTGAACCAGGCGCGATGGCGTTGCTGTTCTCCGGGCCAAGCCTCGAACAATCTTCTATCCTGATCCTCCGCCAAGGCCCGCAGAAAAGTGAGCTTATGAGATAGCGGGCTATAGTTGGTAAGCACCAGTAGCAGCGTCGAATAGGTGTGCTCGATGGCTTGGTGGAGTTGAAATGCAGCGTTCTTTTGTCTGCCTTTCGTTAGGGCATACAGGAAGGTATCAAGGAAATCTTGGCGCTTGGAAAGCGATCGTCGAAATGGTCCTTGGCGGTCTCGTAAGCATCTTTTGGTGTGAGCGGCTTGGGTTCGGCAAGCGGCTCTTCGTCAAGCTCGTAGTGGACAATGCCCTCGCGGCGGATGTCGGTGAAAAAGTACTGCCCTTGGCGCAGTGCCGTGTTCACGAAGCGGCGGCTGTGCATGATGAAGCTGGTAGGCGTCTTAATGGCGCGATCGCGGTCGAGCCGATCCTTCGCCTTGTACCAATAGGCGAAATCGGAAAGCTTGTTGTTGTTGACCACCACCAGCAGATCGATATCGCTGCGATATCCCTTCATCGTCAACGGCTCGTCGACCCAGTCACCGCGGGCATAGGAGCCGAACAGGATGATCTTCAGGATGCGGCCGCTCTTCTTCCAGTCCGCGCTGCTTTCCGCCAGCGCGTCCTCGAATTCGGCATGAAGGATTTCGACCACACGGGCCAATTCCTCCTGCTTGTGCTCCGGCAAATGATCGATGCTGGTTTTCATCCTGGTCAAGTCTGGTGAGCACAGGTGCGAGTCGACGTGTCCGTTATAGCAGCCTTCGACACATGCGAAAGGCTGTCAGAGCTCAGTGCGAGCAACCGATCCCGGAGGTTATGCGACTTCATGCGTCGTTTGATTTCCCAAAGCGTTGGCGGCGATCAGGGGCAAGTCCTTGGCGCTGATTCTCTCCACCATTGTGACCAATCTCATTAGGTGATCGCTCAGGAACGTGTCGAACTTTGCCAATGCCGGTTGCGCCAGTCGGGCAGCAAGTTCTTCACCGGATGGCGCCGGCGAACCGGCTATATCCCGCAGTGCTTCCATAGCCTTCTCTGCCTCGCATTCCTGAAGTTCAATCGCATGCCCGAAATGCGATGCTTTGAACTCGCGGGCCAGCAATGCCAGGGTTAGCGTCTGCAGCTTCCTGGTTCCGACCCAGGGGAAAATCAGGACCCCCTCCCCATGCGCTATGATTGAACTGCTATCCAGCTGCAGGTCCAGGAACGAACTGCGCGCCTCATCCAGCAGCCGGTTCGCGGCAGGGTCGAGATAGGGGTAGGCCTCATCGGATGCGAGAACTGCGCGCATCGTTGCCACCACATGATCGTGGATGGCCGCCCCCTTGCCATTGAAATGCGGCGGCTTTCCCGCCCGGGTCGGCTTGACCATGATGACCCGAGCGCGATCATCGATTTCGATGATTTGCCAGCGCCGCCCCGCAAAAATGATCGTTTCGCCACGTGCAAGTGGAGAGCTAACCTGAAAAATTCATGAGGGTTGGTGGATGTGGCGCAAGCCGTTGAAATGACTTAGGATTTGGTTGCTTAAGCCGATCCGAACCATTTCCCGGAGACCACACCCACCATGAACGATCTTACGCTGCCGCTGAGCGGTTTGTCATCAGTCGGCGGCAAGTCCGTCGTCGCCCGTTTCGAGGGCGGCATGCTGTCGTCCAACAGCGGCGTTCTGGCTTTGGCCGAGGTGGAAAAGCGGTTGCGGGTGGCCGAGCGTCTGGCGCGTTGCATCGACGATCCGCGCTGCCCGGACCAGGTCGTCCACAGCCTGGCGGACATGATCGGCTTTCGCATGAAGATGATTGCCGCCGGCTACGAGGACGGCAACGACGCCAACCGGCTGCGCCGCGATCCGGTCTTCAAGATGGCCCAGGATGCGCTGCCGTCGGGTCGGGATCTGGCGTCGCAATCGACGCTGTGCCGGCTGGAGAACCTGCCCGGCGTGCGGGAGCTGGTTGCGATGGGGCGGGCGATGGTCGATCTCTATTGCGCCTCGTTCCGGCAGGTGCCGAAGCGGATCGTACTCGACATTGACGACACCTTCGACGCTGTGCACGGAGGCCAACAGCTTCGCCTGTTCAATGCCCACCATGACGAATACGGCTTCCAGCCGATCGTAGTGTTCGATGGGGCGGGACGGTTCGTCAGCGCGATCCTGCGACCGGCCAAGCGGCCGAGTGGGGCTGAGATCCGCCCCCCACCTGCGCCGTCTGGTGCGGGCGATCCGGATCAACTGGCCGAACATTCGAATCCTGCTCCGCGGCGATAGCCATTATTGCAGCCCGCAGGTCATCGACTGGTGCCGCGCCAACGACGTCGACTTCATCTTTGGCCTCGCGCCCACCACGACCCTGCGCAAGCATGTCGCGGATCTGGAGGCCAGCACGACGGCGCGCTTCGAAGCGTCGGCCAAGACAGGCAAGGTCCGCAGGTTCAAGGAGTTCGTTGACGGCGCCGCTAGTTGGAGCCGCGTCGAGCGCATCATCGCGCGGGTCGAGGTCGGCGCCCAAGGTGCCGATACCCGCTTCGTCGTCACCAACCTTGCCGGTGGGAAGGCCAAGGCGCTCTACGAGGATGTCTACTGCCGGCGCGGCGCGGCCGAGAACCACATCAAGTCGTGGAAGACGCATCTTGCCGCCGACCGCACATCCTGCACCAGAGCGACGGCCAACCAGTTCCGGCTATTCCTGCATGCCGGTGCTTACTGGTTGATGTGGGGCTTGCGGGCCGCGATGCCGAGGCGCTCGAGCTTTGCCGTCGCCCAATTCGACACGCTGCGATTGCGCCTCATCAAAATCGCTGCGCGGGTGGTCGAGATGAAATCGCAAATCCGCCTGCACCTGCCGACATCGTGCCCCGACCAGCGCATCCTGCGCATCGTCCTCGATCGCATCCCCCAACTCGCGACATAACGATGGGGCGCAGACGCCCCGAAACGAACCCGTCGACCGCAACCTGCAAACCCCCGCCTGCCATCACGACGGAGCAATTCCGGCGCCTGACGAGGCGCGTGGAAAAGCACCGCAACGGCGACCACAGCGTCGCTTCAGGCCGTCAAAAGCTTATCGCCGTGCATTAAGGCGGCTAAGCGGATAGGTGCCGAGTGTGCGTGCATCGTGAATGATCCGGTACTCTCGTTCCGTGGCGAAAACAGCATAGAATTCGTACGATTCCGTGATTTTTTCCCCGGTCTCTCCGATCATGAGCAAGCCTTCCGGCGACTGCTCAAGCAACTGGTTTTCAGGCGTGGCCATGCACCGAAGCAATTCGGCAAATAGCGTCCTGTCCACGGCTCGGAAAGGACCGCGCTCGCACAACAGTTTCCAGGCGATCGTCGGGCTTACACCCCCGGTCTGCACGATCAGTGCCATCACTTGATGGAGGAGCGTTGAAAGATGCAGGCCAGCTGGCATTGGCGGCTCACACCATCCCGCCCGCAGGCACTCAACCATCGCAATCGACTGAACCAGATCCAGGCGTAAGCGATCAATTGGGTGTCGCCCCTTACCAATGGGAGGCTCGATGACGAACATGCGCAGCGTTGCGGGCTTTCCGGCCCTGCGGCCGGATCGGCCGAGGCGCTGGCGAAGTGATGCGACCGAAAAACCCGGCCCGATCTGGGCGATTGTCTCCACCTCGCCAATGTCGATTCCGAGTTCCAGGGTGGTGGTCGCGACCGCCGTGGTCGGGCGTGGATCGTCTCGAAGCCGCGCTTCGACCTCCTCGCGCATGGCCCTTGCGAGATTGCCATGATGCGGGAAGAACTCATTTGGAAAGCTCGCTTCGTCGCACATCGAACGCAGCATGTCGGCATAGACCTCGACATTGGCGCGAGATCCGGCAAACAGGAGATTGCTCTGGCCGCGCAGCAGACGAAACAGGTCGGACGCAAGCGCCGCTGGGACCGTCGATTGTTCAAAAGGTTCGGCCGGCTTTCCCGGCGGATCGCTATTGTCTGCGGCAGCCATGAGATCGCCTGGATCGGTGCCGTCCAGCAGGTAACCGCGGATTTGCAAACGGACCCCGTTTCCCTCGTCCTTGCCTTCCACGATCGTGACGCTAGCGCCCTTGCCGGGCCGCAGCGCCTCGGCAGCCAGGCTCATGTCGCCAAGTGTTGCCGACAGCCCAATTCGATCGATGCGGTCTCGCGCGGTCGCCACTTCGATCCTGTTCAGGATCGACTGCAGCTGCATGCCTCGCTCGGTGCCAATGAAGGCATGTAACTCATCGATGACCACCGCATCGAGGCGCGAAAACATCTGCGCAACCTCCCCGCCCCTACGGACGAGCAACGCCTCAAGCGATTCCGGGGTGATCAGCACGACACCCGACGGTCGCTTTCGTGCACGGGTTTTGGCGTCTGCCGACACGTCGCCATGCCATTTGTGCAGGAGGACGCCGCTCCCTTCGAACAGGCTTTCCAGCCGCCGGTGCTGATCGTTGATCAGCGCCTTCAACGGGCTGACATAGAGGATGGCGAACCCATCGGCGCTGCCTGCGTGCTCGGCATGCCGGGTCAACAACGGCAGGAAGGCGGCTTCAGTCTTGCCAGCGGCAGTGCGTGCGGAGATCACGACATCGCCGCCCGCGAGTATGGCCGGAATAGCTTTTTCCTGGACATCCCGTAGCGACGGCCATTTCCGCTGCCAAATCCAGCGCCTGACGGGCTCGGAAAGCGTGTCAAATGCGGAGGGTTGCAAGCTCGTCGTCCGCTCCGCCTTCGGCGTCATCGATTGGCTGGTCACCTGCACCGCCTCGATCTTCCGCGACGTCCATTATGCCGAGCATGTCTTTCCAATCTGTGCCGGGATTTTGCTGGAGGATTGCGAGCAGATCGACGAAGGCCTTCACCGTGTTGCGCGGAGTCCGAAAATAAGCCTCGCCGATCCGGTTGGCGCAATGGTCCATAAAGGCATGGAGTGCCTCGTCCGGCACCAGCCATTTTTCCTGATCGCCGGCCGCGAAGACGTCGCGTAGCCGCTCCAGGAGATGGTAGAGTTCCTCCGGCGTCAGGTTCGGCAGATTGACCACCGGACCGGAATAGTCGGCCAGGCCATTGCCGGCAAAACTGTTCCCGGCAAGGCGGGATTGCAAGGCCTCGTAGGAGTAAAGGCCGCGCCGCGTGTCGAGCAGAAATTCCGGTGTGCCGCCCAGAATGAAACCGATACCCTGCGTCGTGCCCTGCAGGACATCGTTGAAGATGCGCAGGATCTGCTCGTAATTCTGTTTGCGAGCCTGGGCGCTCTGCAGCTTGTAGAGATTGACGAGTTCGTCGAGGCAGACCAACAGGCCGCCAAAACCAGCGAGCCTTGTGAAACGGGCGAGCAGCCTCAGGCCATCGTAGAAGGACGCGTCGTCGATGATGGTACGCACGCCCAGATCGCCTCGCGCCTCTGTCTTGGTCGTGTATTCGCCGCGCAACCAACGCAGCGCGGCGTCCTGCAAATTGCTGTTTCCTTCCTCGTAGCCCCGCGCATAGGCAACGATGACGGTTGCGAAATCATAGCCACCGACCATCTCGCGAAGATCGCCAAGGCCTTCCTTGATGGCAGTTTCAATAGTCGTCCCGCTTGAGGAAGCGCGTTCCGATGCCTTTTGTATGTAGCTTTCCAGAATGTTTCTGAGGGCCCCTCCATCTGGAGCGGTACGGGTCGCAAGACTGGTGGCGAGCTCGGCATAGAGCGTGCGCGCCTGCCCGCCGGTGGCGTGGATGCGGCGATCCGGAGAAAGGTCGGCCTGGCAGACGGCGAGCTTGCGCTGAAGTGCGATCTGCCTGATGAGAAACAGGAAGAAGGTCTTGCCTGCACCATAGGCGCCGATGACGAGACGGATACTCGACCCGCCGTTGCCGATCCGCTCTATGTCCTGGATAAGCGCTTCGATCTCGCGCTGGCGCCCCACCTGAATATGCTGGAGACCGATGCGCGGCACGACACCGGCACGCAAGGCGCTGATAATGGTGTCTCGATCTCTTGGTTTGATAGGTGGAGGTTTTGTCGTCATGCTGACATTCCTTCGACAGAGACGGTGAGCGACGGAGACTGGGGAGTAGTCTCGGAAAACAGGCTGGCGTTGACGATGACAGGGTCCTCGCCGTCCAGGACCAGTTCGTCGAAGCGGTCGAGGGACCAATCGTTTAATGCTTGCTTCGCCGCGCCCGGCATCAGATCGGCACCGCGCACCAAACGCTCAAAATCCGAAGCCGTCCAGGCTTCCTGCTCGATCAGTTGCAACAGAAGCCACGCATAGCGTCGCTCCAACCCGTCGAAGGGCGCATCCCCATTCTCGATTTCCTCGATCGCGGGCTGAAGCTCGATCGGCGGCTCTGCTTCGTCCAGGAAGATATCGGCAAGGACGCTGGACGTGCTCCGGGTTTCACGTCGGATCGCTTCGAGACGCGAGACGTCGACGCGCGTCGCAGGTGTTCTAGGAGGCGCCGGCGACACCGGAATGCTCGGCGGCTGGATCCCGGCGGGGATAACCAGGGGAAGATCGTCATTTCCGTCGCGCGGCCTGTTCTGCGGCGCAACACTCCCCTGCAATCGCAAATATAGGGAGTTTTGGTCAAGATCCATCAGCCTGAACAGTTTCTCGAGCTGCGACACTTCTCGTGCGTGAAGGGTTCCGTCTGCCACGGCGATTGCCACCAATTCATCGGCAAGGTCTTCGCGGCGGTCCTCAGGCACGTCTCCTATGCGTTTGGTCCAATCCGCTACGCGGCTGGCATCGGCTGCGCAGACCTTGAGCTCGGCTTTGAGGCGTACACGCTCGTCCCTCGACAGACCGGGCGCTTCGTCAATCTTGCCGAAGAGCCTGCGTTCCTCCAAGGGGTGGAGGAGACCGTCGGCGAAAGCGATCACCATGCCGAGCATGATTGACAGCAGCATGGGGCGGTAATGGTCGCCGGGCTCGAGATTAGCTTCAGCTTCACGCTCCAGGCCAAAGACCATTGCCAGTTCGTCTGGTTTTGCGGACTTCAAGGAAAAGGAAGGATCGGCAGTATTGCCATAGCCAAAGGCGGCCAGAATTCCGGAAAGGTCCTTCTGCTTTGCCCGCGCGGCAATTTTGTCGGGCTCCATCCCAGCCAACACAGCGAGTTGACGGATCGATATCAGCGCACCATCATTCGACAGTTCTTGCAGCTGGCTTAAGGGCTGACCAGGAAGCTCTTCACAATTCTTGACGCGCAAACCCAAGGGCAGCTGAGCCACAGCCGCAAGGGTCGGCTTCAATCCCTCCGAACGGCCGAGCATGCGGCTGTAGTCGTCGAGCCGATCCGTGCAGTCGTCGAAGATGCGGCGTGCGCCGCCTATCGGTTCGCCGCGGTTTGTGATGTCCGGCAGGTCGCCGCCAAAGGGGCGAATTTCAAGATCGAACGTTCCGCTGCAGGCACGGTAGTTGACCTTCAGTTTTCGCACTCCCGCGGCCGGAACGCGCATGCCATTTGGATATTGCTTCTCCACCGCTTCCGCGAACAGCTGTCGCAATAGCGTCTGTGCCCGTCGCGCCGGCGTTCGCACTCTCGTTTCGGGATCGGCTAGGACGTAGGCCAACAAAAGGTCGGGCTCGATCGCGTCTCCGCTGCGTACCCGGATCCCGAGGGCGACTTTCAGCATTATCGGGATTTCGTAGCTATTTTCCTCGACCTCCAGATCAAGCTTTTCCGGCAACTGAGCCGATTTTAGCTGATAAGCCGAAAGCAGCTCACCAGCATACCGCTTGAATGAGCCATTCCCCCCGTACACCTGCAATAGCCGGCGAACCTCGGCAACGACAGCATCGGCGTCGGGCACATTTTCCTGCAACATGAGGCGGCGTTCGAGACCGTAGAAATAGAGGAACACGTATCCGATATAGGCGTCGGGATCGGATCGCGACCCGGCAAGCCAGGAGCTATGGCTGAAACTGGGTGATGACGGTTTGAGAAGGGCGGCGTATCGAGGCGGGTGATGAAGCCTGCCAGAACCTCTCAAGGAGAGCGATACGCCATGAACGAGACTATCAACATTGTTCGCCTTCGTCAGCCCGACGAAATCGATGATCCCCTGACGGATGTGCTTCGCACCGGCGCGCGCAAATTGCTGGCGCAGGCGATCGAGATGGAGGCCGAAGCGTTTCTTGCCGAGATGCGGGATCTCAAGCTTCCGGACGGACGTGACCGGCTGGTCCGGCACGGTCACGGGCCGGAGCGGAGCATCCAGACGGGGATCGGGGCGGTGCCCGTCAGCCGGGTGAAGGTCCGGGATCGCGGCGCGAACGGTGAAGCGGAGCGCATCCGTTTTTCCTCATCGATCCTGCCGAAATGGGCGCGTCGGACACGAAGTCTGGATGCGCTTCTTCCCGTTCTCTATCTGCGCGGCATTTCGACGGGCGACTTTCAGGAAGCTCTGGCAGCTCTGTTGGGCAAGGAGGCGCCGAACCTCTCACCCTCGGTGATCACGCGACTGACGGCGGAGTGGGGCATCGAATACGATCGTTGGCAAAAGCGCGATCTTTCGGCGCGCCGCTATGTGTATGTGTGGGCGGACGGGGTCTACCTGCAGGCCCGGATGGAAGATCATGCCGAATGCATGCTGGTCCTGATCGGCGCCACGCCCGAGGGCAAGAAAGAGCTGCTCGGCTTCCAGACCGGCATTCGTGAGAGCGCACAGAGCTGGCGCGAGCTGCTGGTCGACGTCAAGCGTCGTGGCCTGCAGATCGCGCCCGATCTTGCCGTCGGCGACGGCGCGCTTGGCTTCTGGAAAGCGCTCGATGAGCTCCTTCCCGGCACCAAGCACCAGCGATGCTGGGTGCACAAGACAGCCAACGTGCTCAACAAGGTGCCGAAATCGGTGCAGGCCGCCATGAAGACGGACTTGCGCGAAATCTTTTCCGCCCCGAACCGAGCCTCAGCCGAGACGGCGATTGCCGTCTTTGTCGAGAAATATGATGCGAAATACGGCAAGGCGGTCGACTGCCTGACCAAAGATCAGAATGCCTTGCTGGCGTTCTACGATTTCCCCGCCGAACATTGGGATCATCTGCGAACGTCCAATCCCATCGAGAGCGTCTTTGCGACCGTTCGCCATCGCACGGTGCGTACCAAGGGCTCACTCTCCTCGAAAACCGCCAGGCTGATGGTCTTCAAGCTGGTCATGGCCGCGGCCAGGACGTGGCGACGACTGAAAGGACAAAATCAGTTGCCTAAACTCATCGCAGGTGCAACGTTCCAGGATGGAATCGAGGTCATTGAACTGAAGCCGCAGAGCGCCGCTTGATCAGCCTCGTCACCCAAATTGCAGCATAGCTCGCAAGCCAGTCCAGATAGGATTTTCGCGCCGCGGGCGAAATGCTTGAGTAGGAAGGCCAGTAGCCCATCGTCTGACCCAGTGGATCGCCGTGAGTGGCGACAGTCAATCTAGGGTCGATCAGGCAGTTCTCTGGGTCGGTTAAACTGCCCTGCCTCGGCAGGTGCTCACCTACATAGATCATGCCGCCGGGAATGGTATGGTTTCCCACCATTGCTACTGTATTCGCAGGGATCCAATGTGCCGACTGGCGCGCGGTGGGGCTCGCCCGCCCTGCCGGTAGCCGGTCGAACCACCGCGGCTGGTCCGACCCGGCCGTGTTGGGAACAAGAATAGGGCCGCGTTGCCGAATGAAATCCGCAACCTGAGCATTGTGCGATGCGTGCGATCCCTCGGTTGTAGTCGTTGCCGGAATGACCTTGGTGGTTTCAATGCTCTGCCAACCCGTTTTTGCGGGAGCGAACGGCTGCCTGGCTGAAGGATTGGCCCCTGATTTGGACCGTTGGACGGCTCCGCGTTGTCTGATGAAACCGTCGACCGCGGCGTTGTGGGCCGCGATTGAAGCCGCAATATCCGCCGGCAGGACCGGGTTTTGGTCGACTGGTTCCTTTCCAGCACTGTTGGCTGGAACCAAGCGATCGTTCGGAACATAGAGACGATGCCTGTCGGTTCTGGCTGGCCGGTTGACACTGCGCTCAGGTTCGCTGCGCTTGCTTTCGGCTGTTGCTGGACCTAACTCCGCGGCTGGAGTTCTTCGGCGCCTCCGCAAGAAGAACAATGCGGCTGCGACCCCTAGCAGGCCCAAATAGATTAAACGCGGCGTTGGAGTGGTTGGCCCCTCACTGACCTTGTTGGTCTCCGATGCCAAGCGATCGGATTTGGCTGACGCACCCTGGGTGTGCGCCGGCAAAGGCAACGCCTGGTGAACATCGCCGCCAGCTTGCCCGGCTTCACCGTGACTTATTTGTGGAGTTGTCTTCGTTGGAACACCAAGCTTCTCCAAGAGCGACGGGTGCGCATCCGTGGCTATGGGCCTCAACGGCCCACGCGTCACCCGGGGTTGCGGAAAAAGTGCCGCCGACGTCGCTTCGTCCAAAGTGCCGGTCTGAGGAAGATTGCTCGCTTTCTGGAAAGCCTTGAGCGCACTGATGGACCGACGTCCCCAAATTCCGTCCGCGGTCCCGAGATCGTAGCCATGGTCGGCAAGCGCTTGTTGAGTCTGCCGAGCGGAGTGTTCAGATTCCTGTGCAGTTGCGGGGTCTGCGACGCTCAGTGCTGTCGCCAAGGCGACCACCACAGTCCAAGGTAATGGCAACCTCATCCCTTTTGCCCCGCCGTCCCAGTTTAAGCATAGCTGGGATGAGTTCTTTTGAGAACTCGCGCTATTACATTTCCTCCGAACGGGAGCGGACGTTCAACAGCAGAAACTGCCGATGTCTTTTGGACACTCTGGCCCCTCGATCTCGTCGCCGTACATCGCAAGCAAACTCGCCCTCCACAGCCATGTGAAGGCCATCGGAGACGACTGGTTGCAAGAGTGCAAAGGCCTATGCCATGGCGCTTGGGGCGCAAATCGTTATCGTTATTCTCGCCTACGAACTGAGTTCGAGCGTCGTCCCAGCCGAGCAAAATACGATCACCATTCGTGAAATAACGAAGACCGACGGCAGGCGCGCGGAAATACGGATCAGCCATACGGCGCGGTGACCCCTTCAAGGGAGAGCCGGTCGTAACGCGTCTGCTCATTCCCGCCAAAGCCCCGCACAAGTCGGCGTTTATGGTTTGGCAATCAGGAGTTACGCTGGTCCAATCATTTGGCCGCCCACGCAAGAACCTTCGACGCGGTGGGCGTGGTATTGAAGCCTACGCTTAGCGCCGCAATCGCCTGGCCCGGCCACCCCGCTAGTTTCGCGACGGGCCCTCCCTAGCGCGACGGCCGCTGCTGGCGTAAGCATAGAACACTGCTGTCTGCGACCAATAGGGGGCAAACAACTTGGACACAACAGAAAGCAACGATGATAAGGGTAAGCCGCCCACAAAAGTGAAATCCGTCGCTGCCAGTATTCTTGGCGAATTCTTCGACGCCTTGGAGAAAGAGGAAGGCTTCGGAGAAGCGGCTCTGTGTCTACGCAAGGTCGTTCTCGAAGATGGCGTCTTCGCCGAACCTACCATCCGCGTCGCTCTTTTCCCGGATGCTTCATGATCCGGATCGACAAGATACGTATTCAAGAGTTTCGTGGCATCCGCGACCTAACCCTGAACCTCAAGGGACAGAATTTCGCTGCATGTGGGCCGAATGGGACGGGCAAGAGCGGCATCGTCGACGCGATCGAATTCGCGCTTACCGGCAATATCTCCCGCCTGTCGGGCGCCGGGACCGGCGGACTCTCAGTCAAAGCGCACGGTCCGCATGTCGATAGCCGCAACAAGCCCGAGGCCGCGTTGGTGACACTCGATGTCACCATCCCCGCACTCGGCAACAAGAAGGCTCAGATCAGCCGCACCGTCAAAGCAGCCAGCGCGCCTGAAATTAACCCCGCCGACAGGGACGTCATCGCCGCATTCGAGAGCGTCAATCTCCATCCCGAATTCGTACTCTCACGTCGCGAACTGATTCGTTACGTACTTTCTGAGCCCGGCCAAAGATCGAAGCAGGTCCAGACATTGCTGCGTCTCGACGACATCGAGAAGCTTCGCAGTGTCCTGCAAAAGATCTCAAACGCCGCCACCAGAGACCTCCCAGGACTGGAGCGAGTCGAGAAGGATGCGATCAGGAATCTCCTAGCAGTCCTCGACACGGCGCAACTCACAAAGAGATCGATACTCGAAACGGTCAACCCGCGCCGGGAACTGCTAGGGCTCGCACCACTGAGCGACCTCGACGCCAGCACGTCGGTGAAGGATGGACTGACGACTTCCGCCGCCAACGCTCCTGGCCGCGTGCCGAAGATCCAAGCCGGCGCCGACCTCGTGACATTGAGGGAAGCGATTCAAGCACTCCAGTCCGATGCTTTCAAACAGGTGTGCTCGACCGCAGATGCCAATGCTGCCGAACTCGGCAGGGATGCCGACAGCCTCAACGGCCTGTCGCGTGAGGCACTTTTGAAATCGGCCCTGGAGCTTTACGACGGAACGACTTGTCCCGTCTGCGACACACCGTTTGAGCCCGACGCCTTCGGGGGTCATCTCGCCGGAAAGCTTTCCCACCTGGAGGAAGTCAGTAGAAGGCGTGCTGCCCTGGAGATGGAGCTGAAGCCTGTCCTCGACAGCATACATACTGCTGGCACCGCCTTGAACACCATGATCAATCATGCCGGCCTGTTCTCGCCGAAGATCGACGCCCACGCATTGACGGAACTCACGACTATTATCCGCGGCCGGTATCAGCAGCTTCAGAAGCTTCTGCCGCTTGAAGACACGCGAACGGTTCTCGCGGCCGCCCACATCGTCTCGGACATCGAACCAACAATGGCGGCGCTTGATACTGCTATCGCGGCGATCCCCGAGCCCACCAAGCAGGATGCGGCGCGCGACTTCCTCGTGCTGGCACAGGAACGGCTGGAACACTATCGCACCGCGCGCCTCAAATTCGTGGCCGGTACACTCCGCGCAGAACGCGCGGCCAAGGTGTCCGACATCTACGGCACGGTGACGACGGCCGCGCTTGAGAAAATCTATAAGGACGTCGAGACCGCGTTCGCGAGTTACTACCGGAAGATCAACGAGGAAGACGAAAAGGCCTTCACTGCGAAGCTTATGCCTTCGATCGGCAAGCTCGCTTTTGACGTCGATTTCTACGGCCGCGGACATTTCCCGCCTGGCGCCTACCATAGCGAAGGCCATCAGGACGGGATGGGCCTTTGTCTCTACCTCGCGCTGATGAACCATCTGCTTGGTGTGAATTTTACCTTCGCGGTCCTTGACGATGTCCTGATGTCCGTCGATGCCGGCCATCGGCGCCAGGTCTGCACGCTGCTGAAAGAAAAGTTCCCCAACACACAGTTCATCTTCACGACGCATGACGAGATCTGGCTGCGGCATATGAAATCCGAGGGCCTAATTAAGGGACGCAACTTCGCACATTTCAGAACCTGGACCGTCGAGTTTGGTCCAACCGAGTGGGACGATCGCGACGTCTGGGCCGAGCTCGATGGCCATCTCGCCAAGAACGAAGTGCGCGCCGCGGCGGCGCTCCTTCGCCACCATCTCGAACACTTCGCCAAGGAAGCGTGCGATCGTCTACGCGCCAATGTCGAATTCCGGGGCGACGCTCAGTTCATGCTCGGCGATCTCCTTCCAAACGCTACCAGCAGCCTCGGCGAACTGCTCAAGAAGGCAAAGGCTGCTGCCAGTTCATGGAATCAGAAGGATGTCGTCGAGCGCATAACCGCGATCGAGGCCACCTTCACTGAAGCCAAGATCAAGACTGGTTATGAAAACTGGCAGATAAACACGGCAGTTCACTTCAACGAATGGGCTGACCTCAACAAAGAGGACTTCGTGCCAGTCGTCAGTTCGTTCCGCGCATTTACCGGCGCCTTTACTTGCCAGACCTGCAACGAAATGTTTTTCGTTGCGCCCGATCGAGGGAGAAAGGAAGGACTGCGGTGCGGCTGCGGTGCGCTAAACCTCAATCTCCTGCAGAAAGGCACTTAACGGAGGTTGGCGTCAGACCTCATTCGACCAGGAGACTGCTACGGCATGATCGAAGCCGCCGGCCGGCGGCGCTCTCTTCGCGCTGGCTCAGGCCGCCCGGAGGCGCGCGGTTGCATCCTGGTCGACGACCCAGACGCCCTTCTCAGCGTCTACCACCAACGCCACTTTGTAGGACTTGCGGGCCGCTTCGCTGCTGAGCCAGCCGCGGCTGACGCTGGCCGCGACACGCCGGGCGTCACGCCTGGTCGGCTCGCCATAGCCGCCGCCGCCGCAGGCGACGAACTCGATGCGCTCGCCGGCGCTACACGCCTCCTCATGGAACGCCGGCAATTCGACTAGCCTGCCGTCCGTCCCGCGTTTGGCACTCCGACTGGCTTTGGCATCACCGCCGCCGAGCACGCCACGCGGCGGAAAGGTTGTACCGTCGGCCGAGTAAACAAGTGTCATCTCGTGGTCGACGGGATAGAAGACGCCGCCCACGGCGGGAGCACCCTCGAACTCGCCAATGCCTTGCGTGTCCGCCACCACGCCGCGCGATTCAATGATGATGGGATACATGGATTCATCCACCTCCACTGAATCCAGCGCGATCAGGCCGCCATTCGCCGGCCCGCAATATGTCAGCCAACCGTCATAGCCGTGACGCGCTCCGCCGCCGGCGTAGCCAATGAACACTTGGTTGACGTAGGGCTGCCCATCCTTGAACGGGTCCTTGCCCGAAATCACGCCGATGCCCGCTGGCAGGTGCGAACCGCTCTCGGCCTGGCCATAGGGTTCTCCCATCGTCGAGAACACGCAATTGCCGGCGATGATCAACCGGTCGTTGACATTGGTGGTCGCCACGGAGGTGCCGACCGGGTAGCGGGGCTTGCCGACCACGCTTCCCTCACGCATCAAGACCTTGATCCGGCTTTTGGCGCCCTCGTTGTGCGGGATGCCGTCGTCGAGATTGTTGAAGACGCCAATACGGCAAGAGCCGGTGCAGGTGTTTTCCGACAGGTTGAGCCCGCCCGGGACGTTATCCATGTTGTCACGCACATCAACCGTGATCTCGCCGGCGTCGGGGTCGACATCGATGGTGATCCTGACCGGGATGCCCTCCTCCGCCACGCCGGGAACCGGGTCATGGCGGACCTCGTAGGAGAACTTGCCCTTCGGCAATTTGGCGATTTCGGCCATGGCGCGACGCGCACCGTAGTCGAACCAGTCCTCGACGAAATCCAGGAGTGTGTCGCGACCGTATTTTTCAAGCAGTTCCAGCAGACGGCGTCGACCGGTCCTGCAGGCGCCGATCTGAGCGCGGACGTCGCCGAGCCAGATGTCTGGAACTCGGTTGCGCATCATGCCGATGCGCAGGATGTCCTGCTTCTCCCTGTGCTGTTCGACCACACGCACGCAGGGGAAGTGGATTCCTTCCTCATAAATGTTTTTGGCGAATGGCAGATAGGTCGAAGGTGTCGGCGCGCCGGTGTCGGCGTGATGGGAGAGCGCCACGGCCCAGAACAGCGGCTTGCCCTCGAAAAAGATCGGCATCGCCATGATCAGGTCAGCATGATGGGTGCCGCCCGTGTACGGGCAGTTGTTGAGGAAGATGTCGCCGTCGGCGATGTCATCGAACAGCTCCGTTATCGGACGCGTCGCCAGATCCATCGACATGACGTGGATAGGCAGCGCGTCCTCGGTGGAAACGAGACGATGATCGTAGGTCAGGATCGCGCAACTCAGGTCGCGGGCGTTCTTAATCACCGCCGAACGGCTGGCCCGCATCACAACCAGCGTCATCTCCCGGACGATGGCCTCGAACCGGCTCTTGAGAACCGACATCAGGAATGGATCGACGCGGCGCGTTGGCGTCTCGAGGCGAACGACAGGTGAACTCATTTTACAATGCCCTTGTTCGTGAAGGTTTGGATCAATCGACGGTCACGACGATGTTGCCTTGCGGGTCGACGCTCCCGCGGTGCTTGTCCTTGAGGAAGGCGGTGAATGTCGTGGCCTCCACCAGACAGGGGCCGTCAAGCGCCGCTCCCGCGCCCAGCTGGTCCATGTCGTAGACCGGCAACTGGCTGGTCCGGCGAGCTTCGTGCAGATAAACTGGCCGATAGGCCTTGGCGACCGGCGCCGTCGCCTGGTCGGCCAGCCTGAAGTCCTTCCAGGCGTCTTGATTAACGCGCTTGCCTACCGCGCGCAGTTTCCAGCTGGTGAATTCGACAACGTCACGATCGGATCTGATTGAATAGATGCGTTCGTGCATCTGATGGAACGCTTCGACCAGACCTGGCAGCTTTTCGGCGTCGAGGCGCGCCTCATCGGCCTCGAAATGGACCTCGATCTCCCAGGACTGGTACTCGTAACGACCAAGAAAGGAGAATTCGAAGCGCCGCAAGTCAGGCACAACGCCGGCATGCTCGAGGAATGCCTCGCCCGAGACCTTCAGCCGCGCCAGGATGTCGGAGACGCCTGCGGCCTCGAAGCGCCGTGTCGAGGTCAGGAAAACCGCGCTTTCCTCACGCGTGATATCAGAGATCAACCCGCCGAACGCGCTCAGTCCGGCCATGAAGCGGGGAATCATGTAGCGTTTCAAGCCCAATATGTCGGCCATCTCGGCGATGTGAATGGCGGTCGCGCCGCCGCCGCAGACAAAGAAGCTGTCGCGCGGATTGATGCCTTCGCGAATGGTGATTTCCTCGATGGCACCGACCATGTTGTGGTTGCTGGTGGTCTGGATGGCGTAAGCCGCGTCGAACACTGAGATGCCGAGCCGCGCGGCGATTCCCGCGACCGCTTTCTCGGCCAGTTCGCGGCTGATCTTGATCCGCCCGCCTAGAAAATAATCCGGGTCAATGATGCCGAGCACGACATTGGCATCGGTGACCGTCGGCTCGGTACCCCCGGCTCCGTAGCATGCCGGCCCCGGGCGCGCGCCAGCGCTTTGGGGACCGACCCGCAGCAGGCCGCCATCGTCGACCCAGGCTATGGACCCGCCGCCGGCGCCCACCGATCTCACATCGACTTTCGCGATGCCCAGCGAATCGTCGTGGATCATGCTGTCCGGGGTCACGATGATCTGGTGGTCGCGCAGAGCCGAGACGTCGAAGGTGGTGCCGCCCATGTCGCCGACGATGACATTGGCCTCGTCGCTCAGTGCCAGCGCGGCCATCGGCGCCAGCGTCGGCCCCGACATGACGCTGTAGATCGGCCGCCGCAACATCTCGGCGGGAGGCATCATGCCGCCGACGCAGTTGGCCAGCAGCAACTCGCCCTGGAAACCCGCTCGCGAAAGCGCCTGTCGCAATTCCTCGATATAGGTGCGCACGATCGGATTGATCGATGCGTCGATGGCGGCCGCGATGATGCGCTTGTACTCGCGCGACATCGGATTGACTTCATGGCTGAGGATGACCGGAACCTCCGGCCATGCCTGCGCGATAATATCGCGCACCGTCGTTTCATGGATGGGATTGACGACCGACCAGAGCAAACCGACTGCTATCGCCTCGACGCCATAGCGCCGGAAGTCGGCTATTGCCGACTCGACATCGGATCTCGACAAAGGCGTGAGCTCCCGCCCGCGCGCATCGACGCGGCCCCGCGCCGTCTTCGTCAGGTGGCGCGGAACGTAAGGCTCGGGATAGTCGAGCCGCCACTGGAAGGCACCCTTGCGCGGCCCCTCGCGCAGGACGAGGATGTCTTGGTGTCCTTCGTTGAGGATCAGCCCTACCTTGACAGTTTTGCGCTCGACGAGCGCGTTGGTCGAAACGGTCGAGCCGTGCACGATCAGGTCGATCTCGGCCATGAACGTCGCGGGATCGAGCCCATACCCGGCCGCCGCGACGTGCAGCACATTGATGAATCCTTTCTCGAATTCGCCGGGCGTCGTTGGCGATTTGAAGATCGAGATCTTCCCACCGGGCTCGGAAACCAGGCAATCGGTGAAGGTTCCGCCGATATCGATGCAGACTTGATAAGCCATTTGAGGTCCGGAGCTGTTAGCGTTTCTTGTGATCGCGACCGAGTATCAGGCTAGCCAGAATGATCAGGCCCAAAAGAACCTGCTGCAGATAGCCGTCGACCTGCATGAGATTCATGGCGTTGGAAATGACCGTGATGAACAGGGCACCGAGCAGAGCGGCGGTGACGCCTCCTTCTCCGCCGGTGAGGCGCACGCCACCGACCACGGCCGCCGCTATCGATTCCAGTGTCAGGTTGCCGCCGAGATTGGGCTCTCCTGATCCCGTGCGCGCGGTGAGCAGCATGGCGCCGATCGCGGCCAGCAGCGAGCAGACCACATAGTCGATCGCAACCACGCGTCGGGTCCGAACGCCCGCCGCCGTCGCCGCGCGAGGGTTGGCGCCGATGAGATACAGGCCGCGGCCGAACACGGTGAAGCGCAGGACCAGGAACAGCAGCGCGAAACACAGCGCGGCGAACAGGATGGGCACCGGGACGCCGATCAGCCGTCCTTCCGCCAGGGCGTCCGTGAAGGTCTCGGGAATGCCCGGCACGGGAAAGCCGCCGCTGACGGTCGATGCCAGCGCCATGACAATGTTGGCCATGCCGAGCGTCGTCACCAGTGGGTTGATGCCGATACCAGCGATCAGGAAGCCGTTCAGCCCACCGATCAGCACGCCGACGCCGAGGCCAGCCGCGATTCCCCACAGGATTGGCATATCCCCGGTTCCGGTCATCACCATCGCCGATATGACGCTGACGAGCGAGACGGTAAAACCGAGCGATAGGTCGAAGCCCCGCGTTAGCAGCACCATGGTCTGCGCCATGGCAAAGAGTGCGAGATAACTGGTCTGGATCGCGATGTTCCAAAGATTGCCGCTTGAAACGATTCGCGGGTCGATCAAACCGAGAACCAGCAGGGCCAGGAATATGGCCCCCGGCAGCCTGGCCTGCGCCGCAAGCTGTCGGATATCCGGGCGAGCGCGGTCAAGAACGACCGGAGCCGCGACGTCTGGTCGATCAGACATTGGCCCGCCTCCCCTGAACGATACGGTCGAAAGCCAGCGCGCCGATGAGCACGGTACCCAGCACCAGCGTCTGGAACTTGCTGTCGATCTGCGTGAGATTCATCGCATTGGCGATGATCGCCAGGCACAGCGCCGCCATGGCGACGTTCTCAGCACGGCCTGAACCGCCTCGCAGTGAAACGCCGCCGATCACCGCCGCCGCGATCGTCTCCAGTCCCAGCGTACCGCCGATCGTGGACTGGCCGGAACCGATGCGAGCGGTGATCAGGACGCCGGTGAGCGCCGCCAGCAGACCAGACAACACGTAGGCGGTTATCAGCACACGGTGGGTTCGCACTCCCGACAGCCGGGCGGCGCCGGCGTTGCCGCCGACGGCGTAGAAGTGGCGCCCGAGCGGGGTCCGTCGCTGCAGAACGATGGCGATGGCGATCACCGCTATCGCGAGCAGCAAGACAGGTGGCAGCCCAAGCACTTGCCCTCGCCCCATGGCATCGACGAAGGCGTCGGAAACGCCATATATCGGGATGCCCTGCGTGTAGTAGAGCGTAATGCCGGCGACGATCGACAACGATGCCAATGTGACCATGAAAGGGGACAGGGCAAGGCGCGCCACCAGCGTGCCGTTTACCAGGCCAACACAGGCGCCACTGGCCAGAGCCAGCGCCACCGGTAGGAGCAGTTGGATCCCTTGCGCTTCGGGCATCGCGGCCATTGCCGCGGCCGTGACCACGGACGCCAACGCCATGGTGGCGCCAACTGACAGATCAAAGCCGCCCGTGGTCATGACGATCATCTGGCCGATCGCTGGAACCGCCAGGAAGGAAAAATTGCGCAGCACGTTGAGGATGTTTAGGCGGTTCAGAAAACGCGGTTCGATGATCGCGGCCGCCGTCGCGACCGCGACCAGAAGCAGGATGACGATCCCGCCGGTTTCCAGAAAACGTCGCCGCAGCGCATCGGTGGTCATGCCGCCTCCGTGGCGCCGGTTTCGGCGTCGAAATAATGGCGCAACACGGTCACCTCGCTGATGCCGTCGGCTTCGAGTTCGGCGACTATGCGCCCTTCGCGCATGACATAGACGCGGTTGGCCAGGTGAACGAGCTCAGGCAGTTCAGACGATGACAGCAGGATCGCCGCGCCATTCTCGACCAGGCTTTTCATTAGCCGGTAGACTTCGCTTTTGGCGCCGACGTCGATACCGACCGTGGGTTCGTCGAAAACATGAACCGAGACCGGGCGCATCAGACCCCGCGCCAGCACAAGTTTCTGCTGGTTGCCGCCGGAAAAGGACGACGCCGCGCGTTCGGGCGCCATCGGTCGCAGGCCCAGTGTCTTCAACGGGGCGGCTATCGCCCGGCGCTCGCGCCAGGACTTGAGCAGTCCGCCGTGGGACAGTCTCGGATCATCCAAGGCGGCCATCGTCACGTTCTCGCGGCCCGGGCGGCTGAGGGCAAGTCCTTCGGCGCCACGATCAGCCGGATAGTAACATAGTCCGGCACGCAGCATGCTGTGCGGCGCGGGTGCTTGTACCACCGCGCCGTGAAGTTCGATCTCACCGGACGTCACCCGCTCCAGGCCGAACACGGCCCGGCAAAGTTCGCTGCGGCCGCAGCCAACCAGGCCGGCCAGGCCGACGATTTCTCCAGCCCTGACCGTAATGGAGGCATCGGATACGGTGCCGGACACACGCAGCCCCCTGGTCGCCAGCACGATATCGGAGGGGCGCTGGCTGATTGACGGGTACAGTCTTTCGACCGGCTGGCCTACCATCATCTCGATGAGCGTCGCGTCGGATGCCGCGGCGATGGCCAAGGTGTCGATCTTGCGCCCTCCTCGCAAAACCGTGACGCGGTCCGCGAGCCGACGGATCTCAGCCATGCGGTGCGACACATAGATGATACCGACGCCCCGCGCCTTGAGGCCCGCGATGGCGGCGAAGAGTTTTTCCGCTTCGCCGTCGGTAAGCGACGCGGTCGGTTCGTCGAGGATGAGTATCTTGGCGTCCGAGAGCATGCCCTTGGCAATCTCGACCATCTGCTTCTGCGCACGAGTCAGCGTTTCGATCTTGCTGTCCAGCTGTACGTGGAAGCCTATTTCGCGGAAGCGTTCCTCCGCGCGGGCGCGCATCGCGCGCCGGTTCAGGAAAATTCGTCCTTTCAGCTCGCGTCCGAGAAACAGGTTCTCCTCGACCGTGAGGTCGGGGACGAGACTGAATTCCTGGAACACCGCCGCGACCCCGGCATCGCGCGATTTCTGAGGGGTAAGCGCGGGAACAGTTTCGCCGTCGATACGGCACGAACCTTCGGTCCAGTTGTAGGTTCCCGCTATCAGATTGATGAGCGTCGACTTGCCGGCGCCGTTTTCGCCGAGAAGGGCGTGGACCTCACCGCTCAACAGCGTGAAATCGACGCCATCAAGCGCGACCACGCCCCCCGAAACGCTTGGTCATACCCGTAAGTTCAAGCATGGTTGACACCACCGACATCGAAGCAAAAAGGGCGGCGGGCCTTGGCTCAGGCCCGCGGCCCATTGAAGATGCGACTATTGTACCGAAAATTCAGGCTTCCACCCATCGGGCGCGAAAATCTGTGTCGGGTCGATCTTGTCGATGTTGTCCTTCGTCACAATGCCGGGCGCGACCAGAAGAACCTTCTCATAGTCCTTCTTTTCCAAGGCGCGCACCGCGAGGTCGACACTGATGCGCCCCATCATGACGGGATATTCGGCGGCGAAGCCAAGCACCTTGCCTTCCTTGACCAGCTTCAGCATCGTCTGGTTCTCGTAGGAAGACATGATGACGACGTCGTCACGGCCGGCGTCGGCGACGGCGCTGACGGCGGCTTCCGCCGCCGCGGCCCCGCCCCAAATGACGTTGAGGTCGGGATGGGTCTGCAGGGCATCCTCGATGAGGCGCAGGCTTTGCGGAACGCCGGGTTCACCATAGAGCTCGGCCAGGAGCTTGATGTTGCCGGTTTTGGTGCTGTCGCGGAAGCCCGCCATATAGCTCTCTGCCCAACCCGACCCCTGCGGACCCGGCAGGCCGATCGCGGTCGTCTTTTTATCGCCGAGGTACTTCTTGAGGTACTCACCCTCCTGAAAACCCTTCTGGTAGGTGTCGGGCGTGATACGCGCGGTGATCGGGGTTTCGAGAATGGGATTGGCGACCGCGATCTGGACAAGGCCCTTGGCGTTGCCTTCCTTCAGCTTGGCCGCCAGGCCGGCTTCCGAGATGGCGGCGACAAGTATGCCCTGGGCACCGGATGCGACGCAATCGTCATATTGCGACAGCTGCTTTGGCAGCGCGTCATAGCCGCCGGCCTGCAGCACTGTCACCTTGACACCCAGGCGCTTTGCTTCTTCGACGATGCCATAGTCGACGGAGACCCAGTAGCTGTCCTTGAGGTGGGGAAACAGAACGCACAGGTTCCAGGGCTTCTCGGCCTTCTCCAACGGCACGTAGTCGATCGCCTCGACTTTTTTCAAATCGCCGCCCTTGGCCGCGTTGATTTTGAAGGGCCACCAATCCTTGGCCTGGGCGGCGTTGGGCAGGACGGCCACGCCCGAGACGAAAGCCGCCGCGAGGATGGATCGGAAAGCGCGATTCTTGGTCATGTGATTCCCCATTTTTTCGTGTGTTCCCGGGTCCGGGAGCCGGCGATTTCGCCGGCGCCGCGGTCTGCCTTGGGAGCAGACAGATCTGCTGATGCGTCGAAGTCACCGTCTAGGCGAGTGCGCCTTCGGGTCCGTCCGCGCTATTGCTCATTCACAGCGCCACCGTACTACTTATAAGTTATAAGTCAATAGGGCTTTCATGAACCGGTGCTGTTTTCAGGCCGGGTCGGCGTCTTCAATCCCGCGCTCTCGCCGCCATCGACCGGCATGACGATGCCGTTGACGAAGGACGAAGCCGGCGCCAACAACCAGGCCACGGCCTCGGCGACGTCTTCGGGGGTTCCCAAACGACCGACCGGAATGCGGCTTTCCAACAGAGTCCTGCGGCCAGGAATGGCAAGCGTGCCCGCCATCATCCTGGTTGCGATCTGGCCGGGGCAGACGGCATTGAACCGAACTTCGCTGATCTCCAATGCCAGCGACCGGGTCAAGGCGATGAGCGCGGCCTTGGAGGCCGAGTAGATAGCCAACCCCTCCTCGCCCGTCAGCCCGGCCACTGACGACATCATCACCACCGATCCACGCGCCGCGCGCAGTCCCGGCAGCGCCGCGCTGGTGAAGACAAACGACGAGCGTGTATTCACCGTCATGATCTCGTCCCAGTCACAGAGGGTGGCGGCTTCGAAAGCCCCTCGCCCCGTCATGCCGGCGTTGTTGACCAGTCCGGCGATCTTCCCGTGGCCGAGCGTCATCGCGGCATTCACGACCGTCCGGCATTCGGTTTCGTCGCGGACATCACAGGCGATGAAACGCGCATTGGCGAAGCTGGACACGATTTCCCCCGCGGCGGCCTGGTCGCGACCGGTGAAAACGACGGCCGCGTCTTCCTGCTCGGCAAGCCGCCGGACACAGGCGGCGCCGATGCCGTGCGTGCCGCCGGTCACGACATAGACGTTGCCTGTCGCGCTCAAGGCTCATCCTTATAAATGATTGGCTCACCGAGCCAGGTTGTCCTGTGGCGCTCCCAGTAAAGATCGCGCAGTTTCGTCGTGATGCCGCCCACGCTGGCTTGGCTCACGGGCCGCGCGTCGATTGTGGTCACGGGCATGATGCCGCCGGCGGTGCTGGTGATGAAGACCTCGTCGGCATCGCGCACCTGCGCCGCGGTCACCATGCGCAAGTCGCACGGGATACCAATTTCGCGTGAAAGCTCCACCACGCACCGACGCGTCATGCCTTCGAAGACACCGCTGTCCGGCGTCGCTAAGGCACCGTCCTTGACGATGAAAATGTTGAAGCCCGGACCTTCGGTGACGTTGCCTTCCGTGTCCGAGAGTACGACGACGGTGGCACCGCGATCGTAAGCTTCGAAGATGCCCATCGTCAGGTCGAGCCAGTGAAAATTCTTGATGCGTGGATCGATGGATTCAGCTGGAATACGACGAATATCGCTGATGATCATCGACAGACCCCGACCACGCTGCTCCTCATTCGCCAGCCAGACGAATGGCTGCGCGAAGGCGTAGAACCTGTTCTCACACAAGCGTGGATCGCGAGTGCCCTTTGGCGGCACACCGCGGGTACAAGTCATCTGCACATAGGCGTCGCGCAGTCCGCTGCGGCTGACGCATTCGGTCAGGATGCCTTCGATCTGGGCGTCGTCGAGCGGTAGCGTCATGCGCAGCCCCCGCATCGAAGCGTTGAAGCGCGCCATATGGTCACGCAACCTGAAGAAGCGACCATTCCAGACATGCGCCACGTCGTAGGTAGCATCGGAGCGCACGAAGCCGCGATCAAGGATCGGAATTCGTGCCTCGGCGATCGGTACATAGGAGCCGTCGATGAAAGCGATTCCATCGGACGCGGATGGCAAGGTCATATCTTCACCTCTTCCAGTTTTTCGTGGTGTACAGCGTGATATGGCGTAGGTGGCGGCGGTGTGCCGCCGCCACCATGGCTAGAGACCAAGTCCGCCGATGCAGACATATTTGGTGTCGAGATAATCCTCGATGCCCTGATGTCCACCTTCCTTGCCAAGGCCGGATTCCTTGACGCCGCCGAACGGCGCCTCCGGCGTGGTGATGAGGCCCTCATTGACGCCGACCATGCCGTATTTCAACCCTTCCATGACGCGGAAGGCGCGGCCGAGATCACCGGTGTAGAAATAGCAGGCAAGGCCGAACTCGGTGTCGTTGGCGAGCGCGATGGCTTCCTCTTCGGTCTCGAACTTGAACACTGGCGCGACCGGGCCAAAGATCTCTTCCTTCATGAAGCGCATCTTGGGCGTCGCATTGGCAATGACGGTCGGCTGGAAGAACGAACCGCCGAGCGCATGGCGCTTGCCGCCGGCAACGACCTTGCCGCCCTTGGCAGTAGCGTCGGCAATCAGCTCCTCGACCTTCTCGACCGCTTTCTCGTCGATCAGCGGTCCCTGCTGGACACCTTCTTCGAGGCCGGAACCGACCTTCAGCCCATTGCTGGCGGCAGCCAGCTTTTCGACGAACTTGTCATAGACGCCGGCCTGAACCAGGAAGCGGTTGGTACAGACACAGGTCTGGCCTGAATTGCGATATTTGGCGGTGATGGCGCCGGCGACGGCACGCTCGATATCGGCGTCGTCGAAGACGATGAACGGCGCGTTGCCGCCGAGCTCCATCGACACCTTCTTGACGGTGACCGACGACTTCTGGATCAGAAGCTTGCCGACCTCGGTCGATCCGGTGAAGGTGATCTTCGACACCAGCGGATTGGCGCAGATCTCGTCACCGATCTCGCTGGCCGAACCAGTCAGGATGTTGACGACCCCCTTGGGGAAACCGACTTCCTCGGCCAGTGTGCCCCAGGCGAGACCCGAGTACGGCGTCTGCGAGGCCGGCTTGACGACGGCGGTGCAGCCGGCGGCGAGCGCCGGGCCGAGCTTGCGGGCCAGCATCGACGAAGGAAAATTCCATGGCGTGATGGCGGCGATGACGCCGACGGGCTCCTTGGTCACCAGGATGCGGCGGTCCGCCCATGGCGACGGCACGACGTCGCCATAGGTGCGACGGCCCTCTTCGGCGAACCAAAGGATGTAGGACGCGGCCGAGCCGATTTCGCCCTTCGATTCAAACAATGATTTGCCCTGCTCGATGGTCAGCAGTTCGGCCAGCACGTCCTGATTGTCCATCATCGCGTCGTGCAGCTTGCGCAGCAGCTTCGAGCGTTCGAGCGCGGTGGTCTTGCGCCATGTCTTGAAGGCGGTGGCGGCGGCCTCGATGGCGCGGTGGGTCTCGGCCTTGCCCGATTTCGGCACGGTGCCGATCTTGAGGCCGGTGGCCGGGTTGTTAACGTCGACCGTCTGGCCGCTATCGGCCTGCACCCATTCGCCGTTGATGAGATTGGCCTGCCGCATGAAATGGCTGGTTTTCTGAAGCATGGTCTAGCCTCCGTTTCGGCTCATCTGGTCAGGATTTGACTTGTGCCGGCTCGCGCCTTGCCGGGGGGCTCCCTTGTCGGGCGGCCGGACGACACCGTCGGCCGCGCTCCAGCCGATGCGCAACGTCTCGCCGCCGCGATATTCCACGTCCGGCGGTTCGGACGTTTGGCGACGAGAACGCCTCCACCCGATAAGATCAGGTGTAGGCGAACATGATCACCAAGATAAATGACTTCGGACACGCATGCTGAGATGACGATGTCGGGAGCGTCGGCTTGCGGACCCACACAGACGTTTTCAGGGCGTATGGAGATGGTGACCTCCTTACCCTCCCGCCATTCGTGCGCGGGGTCACAGCGGGCGATGATCGTCACGCCGCCATCGATCTCCGCTTGGCACTCGCCATGTCGCTGGCGCGATACGACGCCGATCAGCTTGTTGTTCTCGCCGATGAACCCCGCGACGAAACCGGTTCGCGGCTGCTCGCATCGCGGGAGTCGACAGCTGCTGTTCTCGACCTTGTCGAATTCGATGTAGCGATCAGACAGCATGCGGGAAATCTTCCTAATTTTGGTGGGCGGTGAACTGTTTAGCGACCGGGTCGGCAAGCGTCTGACCGGCCCCGCGGACTCATGCCAGCTCGTCGGCCTGCGCATGCGCCGCCGCGGTCTCGTCAAGCGCCGCACGAACGCCGTCGACCAGGGCGTCTATCTCATGGGGGGTGATGACGTACGGGGGGCAAATCGCCAGCACGTCCCCCATGTTGCGAATCATGACGCCGTGCTCGCGGCACCGCCGCTCGACATCGGCGCCAATTCGCAGCTCCGGCGCGAAGGCGCGACGGGCGGCGCGATCCTCGACGATCTGAATCCCCGCGATAAAGCGCGGCCGCGGACCTCGCCGACAAGCGTATGGTCGTCGAGCGCGTCGGCGAGCGCTCCATGGAGGTAATCGCCGAGACGACGCGCCTGACTAACGAGATCGATCTCGCGGTAGATCTTGATCGCCTCGGCGGCGACGGCCGCTGTCACCGGATGACCGGAATAGGTGAAACCGTGGCCGAACACGCCGACCTTGTGGGCCTCGTCGGCGACGCATTGGTAGATCTTGTCGGAGATAATGACGCCGCCAATGGGCAGGTGACCGGATGAAAGCCCCTTGGCGATCGAGAGCATGTCCGGTTCCATGCCAAAAGTCTGGCTCCCGAACCAGTTCCCGGTGCGTCCGAAGCCGCAGACCACCTCGTCGGACAGCATGAGGATGTCGTATTTGCGCAGCACCGCCTGGATCTTTGGAAAGTAATCCTCCGGTGGCACCAGCACGCCGCCAGCGCCCATGATCGGCTCGGCGATCATCGCGGCGATGGTCTCGGGCCCCTCCGCTAGAATCAGGGCCTCGAGTTCTTGGGCCAAGCGCGTGGCGTAGTCACGCTCCGCCTCGGCCGGCAGACCATCAAGATAGTGGAACGGCCGCGCAGCGAATATGACGGGAAGCGGCGGCAGATTGAAGGACTTGTGCATGTGCGGCAGGCCACTCAGCGCCGCGCCCATGATCGTACTGCCGTGGAAGGCGCCAAACCTGCTGATAATCTTGCGTTTGTCGGGACGCCCTCGCGCGGCCTGGTAATACCAGGCGAGCTTGACCATTGTGTCATTGGCTTCCGAACCGGAGCCCACTAGAAAAACGCGCGCGTTGTCGAATGGCGCCAACGCGGCAAGCTGTTCGACGAGTTCGACCGTGGGCTCGTTCGAACGGTGGTTGAAGGTGTGGTAGACGGCCAGTTTGCGCATCTGGCGGTCAGCAGCGTCGGCCAGCCGGCTGTCGCTGAAGCCAAGCGAGGCGCACCAGAGTCCGCCCATCCCCTCGATGTAGCGGTTGCCGGCGTCATCGACGATGGTCGCGCCCTGGCCGGTCACGATCGTCAACGGGCCGTGGTCTTCATGCAAGCGTGGATCTGTCTGGGAATGAAAGTGCCTGGCCATGTCCAGCACGCGCGATTCGTTCTTCATCAAAATTCTCCTTCGCGACCAGATGGACGGTTGCATGAGCGGTAAATATCTTATAACTTATAAGTTGTCGAGTAAAAACGATCTTGGGAGTTACGCGCAATGCCCAACCCACACACACCATCAGACATTGCCTTACAACCCGACGCCGGGCGGATCGCCCTCTTGCGGGACAGGGCCGAGTTCGTACGGCTCGAGACGCTTCGCCTCATCCAGATCGCCAAGGTTGGCCACTATTCGTCGGTGTTTTCCTGCGCGGAGATATTCGCCACGCTCTACTACGATGCGATGCGGCTCAAGCGCGGCGACCCCCGATGGCCAGACCGCGACCGCTTCCTTATGGGCAAAGGACACGCGGCGGTCGGCCTCTACCCGCTGCTGGTCGACTGGGGCTTCTTCTCAAAGGACGTTCTCGATGGCTATACCCGGCTGGGTAACCCACTTGGTGATCATCCCGACATGCGCAAGGTGCCCGGCGTCGATTTCAGCTCCGGCTCGATAGGTCATGCCCTGTCCGGTGGCCTCGGCATGGCACTTGGCGGTCGCGCGACCGACCGACGCTTCGATGTCTATGTCTTGCTTGGCGATGGCGAGATGCAGGAAGGCCAGGTCTGGGAAGCAGCGCTGTCCGCGGCCCACCACAAGGCCGGCAACCTGATCGCCATCGTCGACCGCAACGGATACCAGCTCGACGGACAGGTTGACGACATCATCGGCATCGAGCCGTTGGCCGACAAATGGGCGGCGTTCGGCTGGCAGGTGCACGAGGTCGATGGGCACGACGTCGTCGCGCTCGCGACGCTGCTTCGACAGCTGAAGGCCGAGACATCACGAGTCCAGCCCGTCTGCATCATAGCCAAAACCTCCAAAGGTAAGGGCGTCGGTTACATGGAAACTGAACCCGGCTGGCACCTGGGCTATTTGGCGCCGTCGGACGAGGCCCTGGCTGCTGAAGAGATCAAGCGTGGAGGCAAAGCGCAATGAACGGACCGATCGATCCCAACTCCTGGCAATACCGCCAGATCAACGCACGCGCACCTGGCCTAAGCTACCTGTCTAACGCACTCATTGATCTGGTTGACGAGGGTCATCCGGTCGTGGCGGGCACGGCCGACCTGCAATACTCGAACGGGCTGGTTAGGTTTGCGGAACGCTTTCCTGAACGCTTCACGCAATTCGGCATTTCCGAGCAGAACATGGTTTCGGCCGCCGCCGGCATGGCCAGCACAGGCGTCATGCCGTTCGTCGCCACGTTCGCCTCCTTCCTGGCGCTGCTGTGCTGCGAGCAGATCAGGACCGACGTCGCCTATTCGGCCTTGCCGGTGCGGCTTATTGGTCATCATGCCGGTATTTCACTCGGCTTCTATGGGACCTCCCACCATGCGACGGAGGATCTTGCCATCATGCGAAGCATCGCCGACCTCACGGTCGTCGCGCCGGCCGACGGGCCGCAACTGGCGGCCGCCGTCAAGGCGTCCGTCAACCATGCTCAGCCGATCTACTTCCGCATTGGCCGCGGCCAGGAACCGGTGGTCTATGAAGACGGCGTGGGCTTCCAATTCGGTAAGGCGATCGTTCACGGCGAAGGATCGGACCTGACCATCATCGCCTGTGGCTCGATGGTCCATCCCTCAAGGGAGGCTTACCGCGCGCTGCGCGCGGCGGGCAAATCCGTCGGGCTGATCGACATGCATACGATCAAGCCACTTGATACCAAGGCTGTCCTGGCGGCCGCAGCTCACTCCCGCTTCATTCTGACGATCGAAGAACACAACATCCTTGGCGGTCTGGCCGGCGCGGTGGCGGAAATCCTGGCGGAGGCGGGCAGCCCGGCACGGCTGATACGCCATGGCATCCGTGACGAATACAGCCTCATCGCGCCGCCGACGCATCTCTACAAGCACTACCGGCTGGACGCTGCGGGAATTGAGGCCACCGTCCTCGAAGCGCTCGGCTGACTCTAAGGAGACTATGAGAAGCACAGATTTTCAGATGATCAATCAGGACACCCACCACTCCACTCATCGAGCGCACCAGCGCGGTGATGCCCGGCGGACTGCTCAGCCCGAGCCGTAGCAGGCAAGGCGCGCCGCATGTCTTCACCCGGGCGCAGGGTTTGTCAGGTTATCCGGTCGGCCTGGTCGCGGGTCGTCGCTATCTCATGGAGCTCGTCGGGATCCGTGTTCATGGGCGTACATTCAGCGGCACACCGTCGACGCTCGCAGCCATGCAGGCGACGACCGACGAGCGACGATGCCTTCGATCTCGGGTTCCGCAGGTAGATGGTAGCGAACCGGGCTGAGTCAGCCGCTCCCGCTTTTCGCGAAGCCATGAACGGGCGACGATCGAGAAGTCGCTGGAGTCATCGAGACGATCCTGACGCAAGCTCTCTGCCGGGAGAACCGCCCGCGCTTAGCCATAGTTCGCAATAGGACTTATAGGATATAAGAGCTTCTCGTACTCCTATCCGTTGCCGATTCGGTGCGGCCCAACATTGCAGCGGTGATCGATGAACACAATGCAGCCAGTCGAGCAAGGTAGTCTGTCGGCGAGAACCTATATCTCTCTGCGCGAGGCCCTGATCGCGGGCAATTTCCGGCCGGGCGAAAGGCTGCTGATGCAGGATCTGGCGAAACGGCTGGGCACCAGCGTCACGCCTGTGCGGGAGGCCTGTTTCAGGCTCGTCAGCGAGCAGGCGCTGGAACTGCGTTCGGGGCGTTTCGTCACCGTTCCGGAGCTGACCCGGTCGCGTTACTGGCAGGTCCGTCTCATTCGTATCGCGCTCGAGGGACTGGCGGCCGAACTCGCCGTCGAGCATGTTTCCGACGCGGCCATTGATACGCTCGTCGAAATCCATCGTGATTTTGTGGCCGGCGAAACGTCCGGCGATGCTGAACGCGCTCGCCGCGCCAATCGCGCATTCCACTTCGGCGTCTACCGCCTGTCCAAGATGGACATGCTGATCGCGCAGATCGAAAGCCTGTGGGTATCGATGGGTCCGATCCTCAACGTGTATTATCAGCAGGCCGAGAACGACTATATCGGCGCGGAGGAGCATGAGACGTTGATCGAAGCGTTCCGTGCCCGCAACAAGAAGATGGCGCGCAAGGCGATCGAACGCGACATCGTGCGCGGCGGCATGAACCTGTTGCGGTATTTCGACGAGCAGGCCGCGACCGCCCAGCGGTCGTGATCGAAAGCTGATGTACCTTCCCCGACCTTGTCGCTGTTGCTGGCTCAGGCGCTCGCAACCGGGCAATAGCCTGTTAATCCACGATCCAGATTCCCTGCTCTGCGTCTAACGTCAACGCCACCTTGTAGAACTCGCGAGCGGCGTCGCTGGTAAGTCAGCCACGCCCGACGCTTGCGGCGACACGCCGCGGGTCACGTTTGGTCGCATTGCCATACCCGGGCCCACTGAATCAAGATTCGGACCAAAACGCCCCTTCCAAAGATGATTAGCGTCTTGTCGTGTTCCGTCCGGAGGGTCTCGCCGGCGTCGCCCACGAGCCGGCGAGGTGTTGTCCCACGGAGTCTCAAGTTTGGCGTTGCGCGTGACCACGAATTTTTGGGCGGCAGTTGCGCAGAAGCCGTATAATGTCCGAAATTTGCCTACAAATTTCGGACATGGGCGCCCTCGGCGGCGCTGTCGCTACAGCGATTTGGCTATGGAAAAGCGGGAAGCCTTCGCAAAGCACAGCCATAGCGTCAGCAGCGCCGAGCTATTCCTCCATATCGACTGCGACATCCTCATGGCCGCCAGCCAACTCCGGCATGATTTCACCAGCCAGCAGCTTCTCTTTGCTTAGCAGTCCGGCATCCTCGAGCGCCTCGAAATCCGGCAAGTCTCGCAGGGTGTCGAGGCCGAACTCCAGCAGGAATTCTTTGGTCGTGACGTAGGTGTAGGGCGCGCCGGGTGTCGGACTGCGCGGACCGGAGGCAATCAGCTTCGCGCCGCGCAGATGACCAATAAAATCGCGGCTGATCTCCTTGCCGAAGAACGAAGAAAGCTCGGCGCGGGTGATCGGCTGGAAGTAGGCGATGCACATCAGCACTAGCACTTCAGATTGTGTTAGATCCACGGCTCGCTCGTTGCCGCCAACCGCGGCACGGATGGCGTCGGCATAGGCCGGCCGGGTCAGATGCTTCCAGCCGCCGGCGACGGCGATCAGGTCATAGGGCCGACCGCGCAGCTCCTCGCGGATGTCGTCGATGAGAAGATCAATGCTGCAGGTTTTGCCGACGACGCGCGCCAATGTCTCCCGGCCAACCGGTTCGCTGGCCGCAAAGATCGTCGCCTCGACGCGGTTCATCCATTCGCGCCAACGCACCTCCGGCGGCAGATGATCCAGCTCCCGATCAAACAGGCGGTCGCCTGATCGCTGGTCAGCTGATCGACCTTCGCTTGATCGTCCCCTCCCCTGTTTCGCGCGCGCCTCAACCATCGTCTTCACAGTCCGTAAATTCGAAAGGTCGGGCGGCCGGAAAGCTCGCGCACGGCGCCGAGTTCGACCAGACGGTCGAACAGCCGGCGCAGGCCGCGGTCACTCATGCCTGCGATTTTTTCCGAGGCGACGATCGCATCATCGGACAAGAGCTTGTCGACAACAGCGTCCGCCGCCTTGGCCCGGAGTTTTGGCGCAACGGCAAGCAGCCGGTCCGCGCGGCGCTCGAGCTCGGCGGACAGATCGATGGCACGCAACGCGGCGCGCGCCTGCGCGGCAAGCAGGTCTTTCGCACGCTCGGGATCTGTCTCAATGCTTGTCGCCACCGAGCTGGCTGCCGATCGACGCGAGCGACCGCTTGTGCTCACGGCCGATTCGGCGCCGAGCAGCGGCACCGCGTGGGCCCAGCCCAGCCGCTGCGCCAGCAGGGCGTCGGCGAGCCAACATACGAAGGCTCGTGCGAAACCATATCTCTCGGCAGTCGCGAACGCGCCGGTCAGCATGCCGACCGTTCCGATACCTGCGGAAAGCTGCCGAAGATCGTCCGCCAGGTCGCTGACCACCTCGTCGTCGCGACGGAGACCGAGGTCATCCAGCACCGCGCCGATGCTCGCCTCGGTCAGCAGTTTCTCGGCAGGCGTGCCGGCCAGCCGTCGCCAAGCCAGGAGCATCGATCCGGCCGGGCCGACGGACAAAAAATCGCCCGGTCGTGTGAGCAGCATGGCATCGCGCAGCGCATTTTCATCGTTGACGCGGCCGGCCTGCTTCGCCGTTGCCGCGGCCGCCGAAAGCGCCAGGCGCTGGCGCCAGGCGCCGGCCCACCGCTCCTGCCGGCGGACCACCGCATCGAGCGCGCCGATGGCGGCGCCGGCAGTGACGGCAATGTCCTCAATGCTCTGCGCCGCAACGGTTTGAGCGTCGGGAGCCGCCCGGCGCAACCAGCTCGGCACAGCGAGCATCGGGGTCGCCGCCATGGCGCCGAGAAGGGTGCCCTGGTGGCGTAGGGAGGGTTTGGGACGCAGAATCATCAAAAGCACGATGAATCATGGCGGCGCTTTTGGCAACAGAAATGGATAGAAAGCGCTGCACCTGTCGCCTTCGTAAAATGAACGATAATGTTGCATTATCGCTCGTTTGGAAAAAGGCCTACTGCAGCACCTGCAAACCGTGCTTTTCGACCACCGACAGAAGCTTCAGCGCCAGCCCGCTCGGCCGCTTGGCGCCGGTCTCCCACTTCTGCACCGTCGATTCGGACGTGTTGAGATAGCGCGCGAACACCGGCTGGCTGACGTGATTGCGCTCGCGCAGCGCCTTGATCTTCTTGGCGTCGAATATCGTCGGCCGGGAAAGGCAGGCTTCGTCGAAGGAGCGCAGGGTCTGCTTGTCGACCGTGCCGGCGCGCACCATGCCTTCCACCGCGCTGTGGATCGCCTCGAAGGCGTCGCTCTTGAATTTTCGTTTAATCGTCATCGCCAATCTCCATCAAAGCTCCAGCAGTCAATTCCGCGTCCAGATCCACGGTGGATTTGCGCCGGTAGAGCGCGGCCAGATCGCGAAACGCACGCAATTCGTCATCATCGATGTTCGCCCTGTCCTGTTTAGCGAACAGATAGACGTAAACCCAAAACTCGCCGCTCCTGGCGAGCAGGATCGATCGGAAGCGATTGTCGCCGAGCCGTTTTTTGAAAACGCCTCCGCCGAGATCGTCCGCCTTGCCCTGCGCGGCCTCCCTGGCTGCCCGCGTAAGCGCTGCATCCGAAAGCCGTGCCTTGCGCGCCGCCTTGGCGAACCATGCTGCCTTGAATATTCGATCCGGCATGACGAAAGATAGCACTTGGTGCTATGGTATTCAAGGGATGTCGCAACGGTTGTCGAGCGACGCCAGCCTCCGGATCACGACTTCCCTTGCAACCGCCTCATCCAAGGTGGCATCATCAATCGTGTCCCTGTCGGGTCCGTGAACCACAGCGGCCTCGCTGTAAAATGTTACGAAAAATCCGCTAATTCGGCTAGAATCCGGCAATGAATCCAAAATCTGATTCGTTCGAGATCAATGAATTGCCGCCCGTTGATGGAATGCGAACGACAGCCCAAGACGTCGAGCAGAAGCCCAAAATTTACACCCGGAATAACT
This sequence comes from Mesorhizobium huakuii, assembly GCF_014189455.1. Classification (NCBI taxonomy): domain Bacteria; kingdom Pseudomonadati; phylum Pseudomonadota; class Alphaproteobacteria; order Hyphomicrobiales; family Phyllobacteriaceae; genus Mesorhizobium; species Mesorhizobium huakuii. The sequence goes on along the minus strand of NZ_CP050299.1, from coordinate 246,279 downwards.
CCGGGGCGTCCCACAGCACAACGCTGAATGTCGAGATTTCCGCCTCACAGGCCTGGGCTGAGCCGTCAGCGCCGATTGCCGGCGACGGTCTCGACAGCGGCGGTCTCGACAACGAGTTGCCGGACATTATCGATCTCGTCATGGCAATGGGACGGCCGGTCGACGGCACCTCGGACTGGACGCCCTCCCCTCCCCTGTCGTCCACCGCGCCAAATCGCCTGCCGGCACACCTGGACCAGCTCGCCGACCGCGCCCGCGACTATGTCGAGGCGGCAAGTTCGGCCAACACGCGCCGCGCCTACGCCGCCGACTGGAAGCATTTTTGCGCCTGGGCACGCCGCCAGAATCTAGAGGTGTTTCCGCCTGGCCCACAGACCGTCGGCCTCTACATCACCGCCTGCGCATCCGGCAAGGTAACGGGGGACAAGAAGCCGAACTCCGTGGCGACAATCGAGCGCCGTCTCTCCTCCCTATCCTGGAACTATACGCAGCGTGGCCAGCCGCTCGACCGCAAGGACCGCCATATCGCCACTGTGCTCGCCGGCATTCGCAACAGCCACGCACAGCCGCCACGGCAGAAGGAGGCGCTTCTTCCCGAGGATCTGATCGCGATGCTGGAGACCCTCGACCGCGGCACCCTGCGCGGCCTGCGTGATCGCGCCATGTTGCTGCTTGGCTTCGCTGGCGGCCTGCGTCGCTCGGAAATAGTCGGCCTCGATGTTGGCCGCGATCAGACCGAAGATTCTTCGGGCTGGATCGAGAGTTTTGACAAAGGCATGCTGGTGACGCTGCGGGGAAAGACCGGCTGGCGCGAAGTCGAGATCGGCCGCGGCTCCTCCGACGCCACCTGCCCGGTGGTCGCCCTGCAGACCTGGTTGAAACTCGCTCGTATCGCGCACGGACCGCTGTTCCGCCGTGTCACAGGCCACGGCAAAGCGGTTGGAGCCGAGCGTCTCAACGACCAGGAAGTTGCACGGCTGGTCAAGCGCACCGCGCTGGCCGCGGGCGTTCGTGGCGATCTGTCGGAAGGCGAGCGCGGGACCAAATTCTCTGGGCATTCGCTGCGCGCCGGCCTCGCTTCCTCGGCCGAGGTCGATGAGCGATACGTGCAGAAGCAGCTCGGCCATGCTTCCGCGGAAATGACCCGTCGCTATCAGCGCCGGCGCGACAGGTTTCGGATCAACCTCACCAAGGCAAGCGGGCTGTAAACGCCCCTTTGGAGGGAGCCGCCGCTAATAACCTCCGTTTGCGCGATCGCCTTGCTGCTATCACAATATGTCGATAGATTACGGTTCTATCGACATGATTTGACAATGTGTCGATGCCAACGACATATCAACCCCGACATGTCGATCGAACAGGGAACCATCGACATGACGTTTCAGGCCGACCGGCCTTACAATGACCTCCCTCCCCTGCCCCCAAAGGAGGATGTTGAAACGAAGTCCGTGCTCAAGGCCTGCATAGCGGCGCGCGCGGCCCTAGCAGAACTCAGGATATCGGGTCAGCATATTCCGAACCAAGCAGTCCTCATCAACTCTATCCCGCTCTTAGAAGCCCAGGCAAGTTCCGAAATAGAGAACATCGTCACGACGACGGACCGCTTGTTTCGCTTCGCCAATGAAGCCGGAAATCTCGCTGATGCTGCCACGAAGGAGGCGCTGCGCTACCGCACCGCGCTCAATCAGGGCTTCCGAACTCTGCAAGAGCGTCCTGTGACGACATCAACGGCGGTCGCGGTGTGCCGCACCATCAAGGGCGTCGAACTCGACATTCGGTCGACGCCCGGCACGGCCCTGGTCAACCAGGCGACGGGTGCGGTTGTCTACACCCCGCCCGAGGGACAGAACCTCCTGCGCGACAAGCTGGCGAACTGGGAGCGCTACATCCATGAGGCCGAGGACATCGATCCGTTGATCCGCCTCGCCGTGATGCACTACCAATTCGAGGCCATCCATCCGTTTATCGACGGCAATGGCAGAACCGGCCGCGTGCTGAATCTGCTCTATCTGGTTGACAAGGGCCTCCTGGACATCCCGGTGCTCTATCTAAGCCGCTATATCATCCGAAACAAAGGAGCCTACTACGATCGCCTTCTCGCCGTGACGACGGAGGGCGCGTGGGAAAGTTGGATCCTCTACATGCTCGCCGCGGTAACGGAGACTGCAGGCTGGTCAACTGCCCGTATACGTGCGATCCGCGACCTGCTCGACCAGACCGCCGAGCGCTTGCGCCGAGACCTCCCGAAAATCTACTCCCGAGAGCTTGCCGAGATAATCTTCGTCAATCCGTACTGCCGGATCGGCGACCTGGTTTCATCCGGCATAGCGAAACGACAGGCGGCATCGGTCTATCTAAAGACCCTCGTCGACAATGGCCTGTTGCAAGAAGTCAAGGCTGGTCGCGAGAACCTCTATATCAATCCGGCCTTGCTGGCGCTTCTCACCGAGCGCGAGCCGGCGCAAGGCGGCCGGTGAAGCCCTCACCTTCCTACCGGCACTAAACCGCCCGTCCGTGCATCTCGCCCTCATCCGAAGAGGACCGTTTGATTGCCCTGGTTTCCGGCATATCTGAAACGTGCCTGGGCTTTTTCGTTCGCCACATTGCCGCTAAAATTGTTCATCCGAGGTCACCGTTGGCCATGGCCAGGCAGGATCCTCGCCGGCCGCCTCCTCTTTTCGGGCGCGTTCCTGCAAGAGCTGGCATGCCGACACCCGCCATTCGTGCCCCTCTTTGGTTACCCACATTTTCATCCGGTCACCCTACCGTACGGTTGGGGCTTGAGCGGCTACTGCAGCACCTGCGATCCGTGCTTTTCAACCACCCACAGAAGCTTCTGCTACAGCCCGCTCGGCCGCTTGGCGCACCGGTCTCCCACTTCTGCACCGTCGATTGCGACGTGTTGAGATAGCGCGCGAACACCGGCTGGCTGACGTGATTGCGCTCGGGCAGCGCCTTGATCTTCTTTGCGACGCATAACGTCGGCCGGAACAGGCAGGCTTCGTCGAAGGAAGGGTCTGCTTGTCGACCGTGCCGGCGCGCACCATGCCTTCCATCGCGCTGTGGACCGCCTCGAAGGCGTCGCTCTTGAATTTTCGTCTAATCGTCATCGCCTATCTCCATCAAAGCTCCAGCATTCAACTCCGCGTCCAGATCCACGTTTGGGTTTACGTCTATCTGTTCGCCAAACAGGACAGGGCGAACATAATGATGCCGAATTGCGTGCATTTCACTGGATTAGCGCCGGTAAGCGCCCCCCCAAGGCTAGTCAGATGGCATCGTTTCAAAGTGCAGGTGGGGTTCTGGATGGGTCGATGAAACCGAGCAATTGAGGGTCGTCGAGGAAAATATCGATGTCGTGGCTTTCGCGATGGCCGATCTGTATCATCATCGCCATTCCGCCACCAAATGACCTTTCGAAGTCGTGGCCGCCGGCATTCTGGCGAAGCTGGTCGATTAGGTCGGATAGTGGGGCGACCAAGCTGGAAATCGGGCAGGCCGGCCAAGAGACACCGCCGACCGCCATCAGCCAGAACGTATCGCCGACTTCGTGCATCCGTTCCAGAGGCGGTCTGCAATGAGAGAGAAGGCGCACCCTTCGCATCCATTGCGATTGCGTCCGCTCACCGACCGGTCGGGGCACGCTCGACATCTGAAGGCCGTGGAGCGTTCGATTATCTTACTTTGATAGCTATACATCATCCGAAATTAGGTCGGCCAGTTCGGCAGTTGAAAGGGTGACGACCGCGCAAGTTCGCCTCCCGCTGAAGTTCGGCCCTCAGGTCGGCCCAGCACCGTTCCTATCTTGCACAGAGGGCATAACGTCAACCACGGAACCGGAATCGTGCCCCGACCGTTAAACTTGACAGCCGTGCAAATCGGATAATTGTGCCATCATTTCAATGGTGTAGACGTCCGAATGTCATGCCAAGCTCGTGCTGCCTTTATGGCTTGCGACAACGGTTCCCAACAGCTCACAGATGCAATTTTAGATTATGCTTTCGAGGCGAGAACGCCCGTTAACCTCCTGTTAGCTAAAAACTTCTTGCTGGATTGTCCGAATCGGGCATTAATCACGCTTGAAGTGACAATCATGTCAGAAAAGCGTTATTCTGGAAATTGCCGAGTATGAATTTGATGCCCGATCACGACTTGGAGTTCGATTTCGACGAGGAGATTCTCGAACAGGGAGAGCTTATCTCGGACAAATTGAACATGCTGCGGCTTGAGCAGTATCCACCAAATGCGATGAAGGGGCTACGGCAATTTTCCTCGGTCGAAGTCGCGGATTTTCTGGGCGTCACCCAGAATCATATTAAAAAGCTGCATCTCGAAGGCAAGGGCCCCGCACCTGAGGTTTCCAATTCGGGTCGTCGTTCATACACTGCTCTGCAGATGCTCGAGTTGCGTCAATACCTCGACAAGCACGGTCGTTCGGACTTCAAGCGCTATGTTCCTCACCGCCGTCAAGGTGACACATTGCAAGTCATCTCCGTCGTCAATTTCAAGGGTGGCTCCGGCAAGACAACAACAGCTGCCCATCTAGCTCAATACCTCGCTCTGACAGGGCATCGCGTTCTCGCAATTGACCTTGATCCGCAGGCTTCCCTGTCAGCTCTGCATGGCATTCAGCCTGAACTCGACAAGAATCCCTCGCTTTATGAGGCACTTCGATACGACGAGCACAAAAAATCAATCAAGGAGATTATTCGGCCGACCAATTTCCCGGGTTTGGACATCGTGCCTGCCAATCTTGAACTGCAGGAATACGAGTACGACACTCCACTAGCCGCTTCTAGCAAGAATTCACCAGAAGGGCGCTTGTTCTTCACGCGCATTTCTGCGGCGCTCAAGGAAGTTGACGATCGCTATGACGTGATTGTCATAGATTGCCCACCGCAACTCGGTTACCTAACGCTCACATCTCTGACAGCTTCGACGTCAGTGATTATTACCGTGCACCCGCAGATGCTCGATGTGATGTCGATGTCTCAGTTCTTGCTCATGCTCGGTGGCATCCTGCAGTCCATCAAGGGGGCTGGGGCAGCGGTGAAGCTGAAGTGGTTCCGTTATCTCGTGACTCGATATGAGCCGACCGATGGTCCCCAGGCCCAGATGGTTGGTTTCCTGCAAGCACTTTTCAACAAGCGCATGCTCAAGAACCAAATGGTGAAGACTACGGCCATCTCAGACGCGGGCATCACGAAACAGACACTTTACGAGGTCGAGAAAAGCCAATTCACGCGAACAACATATGAGCGGGCGATTGAAAGTCTGAACGCGGTCAATTCCGAGATTACATCACTTATTCATAAGGCATGGGGGCGGAAGTGACCATTTTGACAGCCGTGCAGAACGGCAGTTTTGGAAGCAATTTCAAAAAGATGAGAGCAGGTCTGAGAGGACAGAATGGCTAGAAAGGACCTTCTGGCAAGCGTAACCGCGTCACTTACTCGGGAACAGCCAGTGCATTCGGCATCGCAGGCTAGGTCTGACTACGCCAAGCGTGGCGCGTCGCGTTCGATGATGCAGTCACTGGACGAACTGGCCGAGAATTCAGTGCGGATGCTCGACGGAGAAACCGTGGTGGCGATTGACCCCAAGGATCTCGATGGTTCGTTCATTGCTGATCGTATAGGGGAGGATGACGCAGAATACCTACAGCTCAGACAAGCCATTCGTACATCTGGCCAGTCGACACCGATCCTTGTGCGACCGCACCCCCATGATATAGGCCGCTACATGATTGTATTTGGCCATCGACGGGCAAAGGTCGCCCGCGATCTCGGCATTAATGTCCGAGCGGTCGTGAAGCGCTTGGCTGACATTGAGCATGTCATCGCACAGGGCCAAGAAAATACTGCTCGAGCCGACCTGTCGTTTATCGAGAAGTCGTTGTTCGCACGGAAGTTGATTGAGAGCGGTATGACGAAGGATACTGTCAAATCAGCCCTTACGGTCGATGACACGCTGCTGTCTCGTATGCTGTCGGTCGCTGAGACGGTTCCCGAAGCGGTGCTGAGTGTCGTTGGGGCCGCAAAGGGTGTTGGCAGGGATCGTTGGGAAGAACTCAAAAAACTAGTTCAGATTCCAGCCAATGCTACCAAAGCGATCGAGTACGTTCGAACCGAGGAGTTTGCAGCAGGTCAGGTGAAGGACGAAGTCTTCAACCTGCTCCTCAGTCATCTGAAATCATCCAAGACACCCAAGAAGCCAAAGGTTGCCCTCGCACCCAAAGCCTGGGCTCCTGCCGACAGATCACTGAGCGTTGCGATTAGAGGGACGCCAAAGAAAGCTTCGATAATAGTCGAGGCAGCTTACGGTCTCCATTTTGCTGAGTTCATAGCAGGCCAACTGGACGGTCTTTATGAGGCCTACAGGAAGCAGGAAAAGGAAACCAAGGGAGACTAAAACCGCAAAAGAAAAAGGCCCCCGACGGCGAACCGTGGAAGCCCTTCTCGATCTTTAGCAAGCCGAGAATCTCATTTCCGCGAATCAGTGTCAAGCGTTTTAAGCGTCGATTCGGCGGACGGATTTCTTTTGCCTAATTGAAGGCGAAGGGAAGAAATGGAGACTGGTATTGCAACGACGCCCTTTGGGCGGCGGCCGATGTCGCTTGCCATGCTGGCAGCGCGAAACGATTCACGTGAAATCCCTAAGGGCAGGGTTGTCGACAAGTGGCAGATCTACCGCAACCTCTGCGAAGGCAAGAGCATCGTCGGTATCGGCGATCGCGCTCTGGCCGTCCTGAATGCGCTGCTATCATTCTATCCTGACAGCGAGCTGAGTGAGGAAAACGGCCTCATCGTCTTTCCCTCGAACGCCCAACTGTCGCTCAGGGCGCACGGAATGCCCGAGCCCACAGTCAGGCGACACCTGGCGGCTCTTGTTGACTGCGGGCTAATCATCCGTCGGGACAGCCCGAACGGCAAGCGCTACGCCCGCAAGGGCCGGGGAGGGGAGATAGAGGAAGCATTCGGCTTCTCCTTGGCACCTCTGCTAGCCCGTGCTTGCGAGTTTGAGGCGGCGGCGGAGCGTGTTCGTGCCGACAACCGGGCGCTCAGGCTCATGCGCGAGCGGATCACCTTGCACCGCCGTGACATCCACAAGCTCATCGAGGCCGCCCTTGAAGAGCACGTTCCGGGCGGCTGGGGAGGCTTGTGGAAGCGCTTCCGCAGCGTTGTGGAGGCAATTCCGCGCCGAGCCTGCATTGCGGAGCTGGAACCGATCGCAGCAGATCTTGCCGTATTGCATGACGATGTGGATAAGCTGCTGGAAACTCATATGAAATCCACGAATCCGAGCGGCAATGACTCTCAAAGCGAGCGGCAGCAATCTAATTCAAATACCGACTCTACTTTTGAATTTGAACCTGCTTTAGAGAAAAGCGGGGCGACGGCCGAGCCCAGAACGAGGACCGCAGAGGCGCCGAAAACATACCCGCTGGGGATGGTGCTGAAGGCCTGCCCCGAAATTGCGGATTATGCCGTCGACGGGATCAGCAATTGGCGCGATCTCATGATAACCGCCGCCCAGGTGCGGGGATATCTGGGTGTTTCGCCGTCAGCGTATGAGGAAGCCTGCCATGCAATGGGTCAGGAGACCGCGGCGATGGTGATCGCCTGTATCCTGCAACGTGCTCAGCACATCAATTCCGCCGGCGGCTATCTTCGGGCGCTGACTGATAAGGCCAGGGTAGGGACTTTTTCGGTCGGGCCGATGCTGATGGCGGCGCTCAAGGCCAACGGCGCCACAGCAAGGATGACGGGATGATGATCGCCAAATCCCGCAGCTTATCGCTTTGTGCCCAGCTCAAGCGCGTATTACGATGGCCGGCTGATACCTGTGGAAAGCCCGGAAAACCCATGTCTTCCGGAAGAAAAGAGTTCAGCCGATGACCACCACCGTCACCGTCACCGCCGTCTCGAAAACCTTCGGCGCCTATCAGGATGCCGCGGTCCGCGACCCTGTCATCATCACCGAGAACGGCGGCCTCGCACCGTGCTGCTGGCTTACGAAGATTTTGTCCGGCTGTCGAAGCGCGACCGCCGGGTCGATCTGACCGCGGAACTCAGCGCCGACGAGATCGCCGCTGTCGAAGCCGTCGAAATGGAGCCGGGCCTTGACCATCTCAACGGCGAGCTTCTTCCGGCAAAGGTCTGACAGCAAAAAATGCTGCCGGCTGAAATCAAGGTCGGTCATGTCTTCCGCTATTCGTATCTCTGGCACTGGCAACACCGCGAGCGGCGCCAGCAAGCCGACACAAGGACCGGCAATGCCTGGTGCTAGTGCTGGTCGCCATGTAGGAGGACGGCCCCCGGTCGTCCACGTCCTGCCGATCACCCGTACACCACCGTCCAATCCCGATGATGCCATCGAGATGCCGGCGCGGTCAAGCGCTTGCGGCTGACGGTGAGCGGGCGGATCGGTTTGAGTGTGCCAACGTCGAGACAGTCGAAATGGTACATTTCGAGATAGGCGGTCGGCGTCGGATTCGGATGGAAGGACGCCCTCCGGCTATTTCCAGCGCTAGGAGTGTGGTCTTGCCAAACCTGACGCGGTCCGAGCAGCGCCACGGCGGCCAGCGATTCCGTAAGTTCGGTCGTGGCGCGGCGCCCAGTTATCCTAGCAATTGTGGAGTGCGACTCCTATTTTGCAAGGAAGAATCGATGCTCACGCCGCGTCGCTGCTGCGGTCGAGCGTCCCAGCATGGCGGACAGATCATCCGGCAGCACCGCCTCTTCTGTGGCGGGGCGGCGTGTTTGTTGCCGTCGCGGTATGCTTGCTCTTGCCCAACGCGCATTTCCGGGTTTTGATCGACGAGAGAGAGCATCTCCTCTACAAGGATTAAAACGAAAGGCTACGGTTTATCGTTCGTTTTTAACTGTCGACGGGCGCGGCGGCTTTAGGCCATTTTCGTTGCCAGAAGCGCCGCGATGATTCATGCTGTCGACGATGATTCTGCGCCCGAAACTGCTTCGCCATGCACCTGTGGCCCTCACCGGTGCAGCCCCGGCTGCGCTGGCCACTCCCGTCCCGACCTGGCTGCGCGCCGTGGCGGCCGGTCCGGACTCGAGCGAAGACGCTGCGTTTGCCGCGGCTGCGGCGCTGACCGCCCTCGATGCGGTGGTGCGCCGGCAGGAGAGATGGGCCGGCGCCTGGCGGCAGCGCCTGGCACTCGGGGCAGCGGCGGCAACGGCCAAACGCGCCGGCCGGGTCGAGGACGAGGCGGCGCTGCGTGACGCGCTGCTGCTCACCCGTCCCGGCGACGACGTTGGACCCGCCGGCCGTATGCTGCTTGCCTGGCGAACGCTGGCATCGCGTCCAGTCGCGACGTTGGTCAGCGAGGGGTATTGGTCGATGTCGCCGCGGATCTGGGGAGCGCGCTTGACGTGGGGGCGGCCGGTCAAATCGGTGACGAAATCCAGGCGATCGCTGGCGCGGTCGGTAATGCAGTCGCTGGCGCGGTCGACGCGATGGCCGTGCTCGAGCGTCATCACAGTCGCGCCACGCGTGAGCTTGGACCGTGGCTTGCGGACGCTGTTCTGGCCGACCGGCTAGGGTGGACGCATGCGGTGCCCCTGTTCGGCTTGCACCCGGTGGCGGGCGGTCGTCGGTCACCCCATGCCGAACGGGAATCCGGGCAGGCGTCCCGGCAACGCATTTGGGCGGCTTATGCGCAGGCGGCGCTGCAGGCGATGGATCTTGCGGCCGAGCTCGGCCGCCGCGCCGACCGCCTGCTGGCTGTCGCCCCAAAGCTGCGGGCGAAAGGGGCGGACACTGTCGTCGAGAAGCTGCTGTCCGACGACGCGATCGTCGCATCCTCAAAGATCGCCGGCATGAGCGACCGCGGCCTGCGCCGCCTGTTCGACCGGCTGATCGAACTTGGCGCCGTGCGCGAGCTGTCCGGTCGTCCGACCTTCCGCATCTACGGGCTGTGAGACCATGGAGCAGGCGAGGGGGAAAAGGGCGAAGGAGCAATCAGATGGTCACCTGTTCGACCGCGAACTGGATCACCTGCCGCCAGAAGTACGTTGGCGCGAATGGATGAACCGCGTCGAAGCAACCATCTTCGCCGCCAGCGAACCGGTCAGCCGCGAGGTGCTTACCCGCATCGTCGGCAAGACCTGCAGCATCGACCTCTTGATCGACGACATCCGCGAGGAGCTGCGGGGCCGGCCTTACGATCTGGTCGCGGTCGCCAGCGGCTGGAAGCACCTGACGCGGCCGGCCTATGCCGACGCCATCCGTACCGCCGTCGGCTCTGGCGAACGCGCCGTCGACCTCACGCAATCCGAAGTGCTGGTCTTGATGTGCATCGCCTTCTTTCAGCCGATCACGCGCGCCGAACTCTCGTCATTCTTCGGCAAGGAGATCAGCCGCGACCTGATCGGCAATTTGCGCTCCTTCGGCCTGATCGCCTCAGGCCCGCGAAGCCCGACGCCCGGCGCCCCCTATACCTATGTGACGACGAAACAGTTCCTGCTGGAATTCGGGCTTGAAACCTTGCGCGATCTTCCCGACTTCGAGGCTCTCGAGGATGCGGGGCTGCTGTCGAAGGAAAAGCTTCTGGCGGGCGACATCATGCCGGGGTTTTCCGCCCCCGGCGAGAATGATGCCGACGTCGACGAATAGAGCGCCTGTGCCTGGCCGGACGACCGCCATCGTCACCGCAACTTCTCGAGCGATATGACGGCGAGATCGATTTTTCCCACGAGGTCCCTCAACGGCGCACAATCCGGATAGTGTTGCATCAGGATGGACTGTGCGAGGCGGAGGTCCTCGATGTGTTGTTCACCCGCTTTTGACGTTCCTCCGGCGGAATTCTCTCCGTAGTAGAGGTCGAAAAACACCTCATCGGGCATGGCCGCCCGATCGTGTTCGCATTGAACCCAGTCATCAAGCTCGCTTCGGACTGCATCAACGCGCTTGTAGACGCCCGCGCGCGCTCGCATGTCGGTCAGCACACCCTTCAGCAGGGTGCCTATCCTGGCATGCGCGTCCACGGGCATCGCCGCCTTAGGGCGCCGGCGCCGCATGCCGCTGAGCGGCAGCCGGTACTCGACAGTGGTATTGGGACCGCGTGGCGCGGTAGCCTTTCGTTGAACATTTCTCGCGAGCTTCGCCTCGGCTTTAGCCTTCTCTCCCGGAGTCACAAAAGGAGCGCGACCGTCGATGGCGACCCGGTCACAATTCGCGGGCACGATCGGTGAAGGGCCTTTGGAAAGCGCCTTGAGAAGCCCATCAAGCGAATATCCCTTCGACGCATCGGCATACAGGTAAAGTTCACAGCTTCCCGGATAGTACATTCCCGGCCATTCCGGCCTTGCGATCGACCAGTTGTGTCGCCGCGCCCAGGCGTCCCGCTCTTTCGACGCAACACTCCTTGCGTAAGGTTCGTCGGCCCCGACGTGATGTTTTGCGACGGGATCGTACCAGGCACTTCCATGATCACGTCCAGGCAGGCGGGCCAGATATTCCGCTCCGGGTTCGACGTGTGCCTTGGATGGCTGCAGGCCCGTGATGTCCATGAACTGCAGTACCCTCGCAGCTCCGCAAGCGATGTCCAAAGCCGCGCTCGCAGAGTCTGGTCGATGCCCATCGACCACATGGTCTGAGGCACGACGCCGGAAACGACCGAGCTTATGAGCATATCGATACTGAGACGGCTTGATCAGTTCATCAAGCGGCTTTGAAATGAATACCCGGATAGTCTCACGGCCGGATGTTCGTGACCATCTTCCCAGAAGGTGGAGATATAGACCACATTCCGCGCCAGGCTGGCTTCCGCTGAACGATCGCCCAACGATCGGCGTGCATGCTGAAAATTGCCAAAGCCCGATACTTTAGATGCCGTGTCAAGGGCTTCGCTGTGCGAGATTGCATCTCGCTTTGAGATAGCCTTGGCAAGGCGCTTTATGCCCTCAATCGAGGACGGCTGAACATCTGTCTTGGACATGCCAGTTCTCCTGGCTCGTTGGGAAGTGTCGCCCGTCAACCACCTCGCGAGCCCGAACATGACATGAACGGGAGCGTCAGGATCGGCAGTGCTGTCAACAGCTTCGCAACGACGGGCGGCGCGCTCCTGCCAGAAGCACCGCATCGCAGAATACAATTGATTTCTTTTCGTGAGAAGTCTCTGGCCCACTGCCCAATCGAGCAAAGTGTCGAAGGTCACCGGGGCAGTGTTACGAGCTATGCTGTGCGGATCGGGCGGGTGCCAATCGCATGGCCCGAGAGTTGGCCCAAGCAATTGGCGTGAGCAGCATACCGCCGTGGTGGGCGTTTCGACCTGACGACGCGCCACTGTCGCGTCCCGTTCTCATGGTCCGGCCGGCAATCCTTTGCTGCCTACAGTGCACAATCCAAGATCCGAAGCGCCATACTGGTCGTGAGGGTGGGCCACGCGATGATGAGCGATACCTTTTGAAACTTCGACGCGCCGCCATGCGCGAAAAAGCGCTTCGCCGAAATCTTCACGCGAAAGAGGAAACGTCTGGAGGTGACCGGCCGGAGCCGCAAAATGCCTGATCTACGATCTCGACTGGAATGAAGAAGAACGGCTGGCCAATGGCAGGACGTTATGGCCAGGACACGCGATCTGCCAGTCGTTCTGCGCTGCGCGATCCTGCTCGAGGCCTGATCGGACATGGAGGTGCTGCAGCATGCCGCCTGGCTTAGGCCACCGCTCGTGGTCGCACTGCTACGGCGGGAAGGTCTTGCCGCGCACCATCTCGCCAGCCTGCATCTCGGCGCCAAGAACATTCCGCGGAAGCGGAGGCGGGCGCGCAATCGCGGCGATCGGCTGCTCGCCTTGCTCGATGCTATTCACGACGCAGCAGTGGCTGGCCTGAAGGAGCCGTTTTGTGCTGGCAAAAAGCCAGATGGAGCGGCGCGAGCTCGAAACTCCCCGACCTAGTCTACCTCGTCATGTCGCGGCCGCTTGTCTCGACCGGCATGATCCAGGAGAGGCTAAAGGTGACAAAACAGGGAGCCCTCAACCTCGTCGACGGCCTTGGGGCTGCGCGAGATGACGGGCGGGGACGGTTTCGCGCATGGGGAATTGGTTAATCCGCCATTCTCTACAGACTTTACCAAATTATCTAACTTGACGAACTTGCGCTCTGTAACCATATTGGTGACAGCACGGGGGTGTCATCCATGGCCGCTCCAAAACGCAGCAACCATAGCGGGACCAGATCCCGTGCGGGAGTCGCCGGCCTGAGCTTTACCACGAAGCTGCCGGCACAGGCAGACTTCGAGAAGGTGTTGCTCGAACGCTATCAGGAAGCGATCGCACGCAGCCGCAAGATCGGCCATCGCGTATCATTCCGGGTAGAGGTCGATCCGGCGGCTGATGCGCAGACGATCACTCCGGTCGAAAAGCAATCGATCGCTTCAGACGATACTTTTCCCGTCGAGGACACGGGCAAGCCGGAGGGTGAACTTGAAGCGGCGCTTGCAGCGGCGCGCGAACGTGGCCGCAAGCGCGTCGCCGAAATTGTCGCCGGGGAAGACATGCTCAGTGCTGAAGCCTTCGCCAAGTTGCTAGGCACGTCGCGGGTGACAGTCAACGCCAAGCGACAGAGTGGGCAGGTGCTCGGGATCGATGGCGCCAAGCGCGGCTTTCGCTTTCCTGTGTGGCAGCTCGACAAGGACGGTCGTCCCTTCGGCGCATTGCCGGCGCTCCATGCCATGTTGGGCAATAGTGCCTGGGCCGTCTATCGGTTTCTGGCGTCGCGCCATGGCGCCCTCGATGGGCGGACGGGTCTTAGAGCCCTTCAGCAGGGCGACGATGCCGCGGTGCTGGCCGCGGCCGAAGGTATGGCCAGGGGCGATTTCGACTGAATGCCGGGCGTTCCACCTCCTCCCGATTTCGGGCGTGCAAAGCTCGAAATCGAGACCATATCGCCGGGTCGGACATTCGGCCGGATCTACCGGAGCACCTATCCCAATCCGTTGGGGTACGGGAAGCCGCTGTGTGGTTCCTAGTGAGGCCATTGCACAGATGGTCGTCGTCGACCAGCGCCTTCAGCCCCTTGTCGGCGAGCTGCAGGCAATAATGCAGCATTGCGTTGTTGAGGGCGTGGCCGAGGTGACCGGCACCGCGCCTGGCATGTTCGTGATAGAGCGCATAGAGCGTCCAGCAGACCCAGAAGTCCTTTTCGACATTACCGACCGGGGCACCAATGCGATTGGCCGTGGCGAGGAACAGGTCGAGCCGGTCACGTGGCGGCGCTGCGATGATTTGGCGGTAGGCGTCGGTGCTCATGATTTGCCCTCGTGCCGAGCGTCTAGGCTGAGGAGTTCGCGCAGGAACTCCTGCATCCAGATCGGCACAGCGGAGAGACCAGCGCGCAGATCCTCGCGGATCGGCATCGCGCCTTTTCTCAGTCGCTAACCCAAACTCTGCCTCGACTTGAAAGCGGTCGTTCTCACAACTGCAACAGCGGCAGCCAAGCGCCCTTTTTTTGTGATGATTCCATGAGCCATTCCTCTGCCAGACTACGGCCTTTGGGTTACAGATAGGCAAGTGCGACCCCTGCTGCCTCGGCGTTTCTTCCGGGTTTGCGAACCGCAATATCGGAAGCCGATCGGCGGTGACCTCCGTCGCCGATTTGGATCAATCAGCGGTTCACAATTTGTTTCGCGTAGGATAATGCCGATCGTGAGAAATTTTGCGATCGTCAAAGAATGAACAATCTTGACCTGTTCCGCCACGACTTCGTTCTGAGCATCAAGCCAGAGTACGCTACCAAGATTGTAAGCGGTCAGAAGAAAGTCGAACTGAGGCGTCGATTTCCGTATGGGACGGTCACCGGCGCAGTCATGTACATTTATGCGTCGGCTCCCATCCAAGCGGTGATCGGCTACGCCACGATCTCTACCGTGGAAGAACTCCCGGTCGAGAGCATATGGGCGAACTATAATGACGTAGCGTTCATCGAGCGCGATGACTTCGATGCATACTATGCTGAGAGGACGTCCGGCTTCGTAATCAAGCTCCAGGATCCGGTCGCCGTCACGGAACCCGTCCCCCTATCCATACTCAAGGAACGTCTCGGCTTTACGCCACCACAGTCATTCGCCTATGCCGACGACGCTTTCCGTCAGCTGATCCGAGGTTCCGAGAGATGAAGCTGCTCATCGACACCAATGTCATCATCCAGCTCGAGGATGCGAAGGAGATCAAGGCTCAATTCGCCGACCTGCAGCGCAAATGCCAGGAGCACGGAATTTCCGTCTTCGTGCATGAAGCCTCTTTGGAAGATATCGAACGCGACCCCGACAAGGATCGAAGGAGGGTCACTCTCTCTAAGGTCAAGAAGTTTCGGCAATTGAAGGGCGTTCACGTTCCTTCCGAGGGGGAACTGGCAAGGCTCTACGGCAAGCTGCCGAAGCCGAATGACGTTTGCGACGCTAAGATGCTGCACGCGGTCGCGGATGGTGTCGTGGAGCTATTCGTTACCGAGGACGACGGCATCCATCGACGTGCGAAGGCCGCCGGTCTCAGCGAACAGGTCCTGACAGTCGCTGACGCGGTCGCTTGGCTTAAGCAAGCGTACGAACCTGATCAGGTTTTCCTGCCCTCCGTCGAATACGCCAAAGCGTATAACATCGACTTCAAGGATGAGATTTTCGACGATCTGGCCGCCGATTACGTCGGGTTCCGTGAGGTCTGGGTGCCGAAGTGTAAGGAAGAGCACCGCGACTGCTGGGTGATCAAGGACGGCGGCAAGCTAGCCGGGATCGTCATTCGAAAAGACGAGACCCACGCCGCAGCCGGCACGCAGTACGCTGCTGCCAAGATTCTGAAAATCTGCACCTTCAAGGTGGCGCAGGGCCATCGGGGCCAGAAGTTAGGCGAGCAGTTGCTGAAGCAGGTCCTATGGCATTGTCAACGGAACGACTACGACCTGACCTACGTCACCGCATTTCCGAAGCAGGAAGGTCTGATCCGCCTCCTTGAAGAATACGGGTTCGAGAAGACAAAAACCCTCGCGAAAGGCGAGCTAGTTTTCGAAAAGCCAATGGGAAGTGGGCCGCTGGCGGCCGGAACCGATAAGCTCAAGACCGTGAAGAAGAACTACCCGCGGTTTTCGGACGACGCTGCTGTGAGCAAGTTCGTCGTACCTATCCAGCCGGGATATCATCGGAAGTTGTTCCCGGAGGCGACCGCTCCGACGACCGGAAGCACCGGGGCGCCAGGTGGTAAACCGGGTAACACCATCAAGAAGGTCTACATCTGCCACGCCCCCACGAACGCCATGCAGCCCGGAGATCTGCTCTTCTTCTACATGACCAAGTCCCCGTCGTACGGCTCCCAGTCGATGACGAGCGTGGGTGTCGTGGAATCCGTCCGTTGGACCCTCGATGTGAACGAGGTACGAAAGTGGACTGCGAAACGGTCCGTGTTCTCGGACGCGGAACTCGCGCACTGGGTGGCGGGATCGCGTCCGCTTAAGGTCATTGACTTCCTGCTGATCGGGCACGTAGAGCCAACCGTGCCGTTGACCGATTTGCTCGGCTACGGCGTCCTGCCTTCGTGGCCGCAGTCGATAAACAAGATTCCCGAATCGGCCTACACGAAGCTGAAGCCGCTCCTAAAGCTAGGCTTCAAGTTTTAGACCGAGGGGGATTCCAGCACGACGTTCCGGCCGCGAGTGTTTCGCTTCGTCGCCGTTGGCTCGAGGGCGAACTCGTAAATGCAGACCGTGTCTTCCGGCATTATGCGGCCGTAGAAGCGCTGCAGTGCACCGAGCAATTCGTCTAGGGAAGAAAACCCGTCGGAACGCGCATCCGCTTCAGTAAGGCCATTGAATGTGGAGTAGCGCACGCTCAGGACACGGAGACAGGCAAGGCAACGATACTCATCTTGCGGCCCGCGCTCTTCAGCCGCGTAAAGTGGCAGGACAGGCCCAGCGGGGTACTCGACCCTATCGCGGTCGTATCGGATCGTCGTCGATTTCTGCTCAGACAACACCTTGTCCGCGAGGCGTTCGGCCATGACGAAGCGCCGACGCGGAACGGAAGTTCGTTCGGGAAACTCGTCTGCGAGCCTTGTCTTCAGGCGCTCGAGAGCGGCGTCGTACAACCGTCGGGGAGTAGGAAAAACGAATTGCATTGCAACTCCTGTCTTTTCCGGATCCTATGCCAACACGAGAGAGATCAAAACGGTCCCAGGCAAACTTGTAGTGGACAGCGTGTGCGATGTAGCGGGCAATTTCGTCGCACGGTCGTCCATGGCAGAGGCTCAGGCTAGAGGAAGTTGAGGGGGACATGGCGAGAGCCGCACTGGTAGTCGGCGTGTCAGGTGTCGGAAAATCGTACGTGATTGGACGATGTGCCGCAAATGCCGGCTTCATCCATATTCAGGCAAGCGATGTCCTACGGCAAGCGAAAGCCGACCTGCTGGCTCGAACCGTAGACCGCGAGGAACTCAGAAAAGGTCAAGTTCTCGACAATCAGACGCTGCTAATCGAAGCTTTCGGGAAGCTGCGGGCCCAGGAGAGCCGCCCAATCGTTTTCGACGCGCATAACATCATCGACACCGACAACGGCTATGTCGAAATCCCTCTGGAAGTGTTCCGTGCGATCGATCTGTACGTTGTGATAGCTCTTTCCGGCGATCCTGAAAGCATCCTCGCTCGCAGGACTCGAGACACGGGTAGGGTCCGCCCAGACAGGACTTCTGGCCAGATTGCCGAGTACCAATCCCTGGTCATAGCGCTCGCCGAGAAACATGCCCGGGAACTCGGCGTGCCGTTCCGTTTAGTGGGCTCGGGTGACGAGGAAGCTTTCGCTCAGGCGATCCTGGCTTAGACGTCGATAGCACCTGGTCTTCCGTTGGAAGTCGCGGCAGCTATTCGATTACAACTCGTCGGGAAATTGAAGCGCGGCCCGCGCCGTCGTATCCTAACCGAACGATTCTTGTCCCTATTCTCGATTCTGGGTCGCATACTCTCGTTGAGCGGAAGATGGCGAAGAAGATTGGGCGTACCGATATCATCGGCGAACGCGGCATCGCGTATATTCGCCAAGTCGTGTTGAGCATGGGCTTCATGTTCTACGAGACTGGCGGCGTCGAAGCCGGAATCGATGGATTTATCGAACTACGTGATGAAACGACGGGAGCCGTCTCAAACCTGTTGCTACAGGTTCAGGGAAAGGCAACCGAGCGCACGCGACTGCAGGCCGAAACCGACACCACGTTTGAGTTCCCCGTGACAGAAGCAGACATCCAGTACTGGATGCATGGCACGGCTCCTGTTCTGCTGCTCGTCGTGAAGCTCGATGAAGGGAAGGCCTATTGGAAGTCGATCAAAGAATGGTTCAGTGACATCGAGCACTTGAAGTCGCGGAAGGTCGTGTTCGACAAGCGATCCGATTTCTTCTCTGTCGATGCAAAGGCCGCGATCGTGGCGGTAGCCACTTCGGCAAAGCCCGGGTCCACGGGACCTAGCGTGCGTCTCCACGAATCCCTGCTCGTGAATCTGTTGGAGATCGGTTTCGCGCCTAAGATCTACTGGGCCCCAACCCACCACCACACGGACAAATCTTTCGGAGCCGCCCTAAGGGAGCTGGACTCGAAAGCGTCTTCCGAGTGGATAGTCAGGAGCAATGCGGTTCTGTCATTCAACGACTTGGACAAGTGGCCCTGGAACAAGATCTGCGATGTGTCGGCGATGGAAGTCTTCGACACCTCCGAGTGGTCGGGCAGCGACGACGTGGACCGGGTTCGTGATTTCGTGGCGCTGTTGAATAGGGCGATCGGGGATTTTGTGAGACCCGACCTCCGTCGCGATCGCGACAGCGGCATCCTGTATTTCGTGAAGCCGAGAAACCGAGGGAAGCTCAACTACGCCTACAGGAGCCTCCGGAACTTGACTACGCGTCGCGTTGTCAAGGGCTATGGCCGCCAGCGCGACCATCCGGGGAAGCCTGCTTACTTCCGTCATTCGGGCTTCCGCCCGCATTTCGTCCGCTATGACCAGAAATGGTATGTCGAGGTCTCGCCGACCTATCATTTCAGCAGGGATGGCTGGGAACCGGATTTCAAAGCAGGCGAACATCTGAAGAAGATTAAAGAACTCGAAAACAACGCTGCTGTCATGGGTCAGTTTGTGATGTGGCAGGCGTTTCTGACCACGCACCGCACAGGAGACCTGCTCGGAGAAGCCTACCCACATCTCAGATTCGCGCCGTTGGAATCATTCGAACTCGACGTCGGTGTCCCGGACCAACTTTGGACGGCGCAAGAATCCAATCCCACCTCGCCGCTGTTCGACTTCGACAAGATGCAGGAGGGCACGGAATGAGGCTTTCTCATCTGGCCGAGCCCGCACTGGAATTCGGAAGTGGGCTGCGGCATCCCGACATCCGCTTCGGGATCATGGACTACGGTCCCTTTGACGTGCACATCGATGGTGCGTCAAGACGCATCAAGCTTGGAATAGTCGGGAGCGCGGACACGGTGGAAGGTACCGCCAGATGGATCGAGGCGTGCTCTGACGGTTTCGAAGCAAAGTCCAGCCGGCAGGCGAACCTGTTCCCACGATTCCCAGGTCTGCGAAACGATGAAACCTTTCGATGCGAATTCACCACATCGAGCGAGCTTCAGCGAATCCTTCCAACAAAGGAAATCGGTCGTCTGGTTGCGATCCCGGGACAAAGGGAGGTCACTCGCGAGGTGGTCAGCACCATCGTCAACGAAATCGCGGTCCTCGCTGAAAGGACCGCGCTACCGGATGTCGTTCTTATCGCGTTGCCTGTCGAGATCATCGAAAGGACCGTGAATGCGCGTGAAGCCACCGGCGAGAACGACGACGAGGTCGACGCGGAGGCCCCGGTGGAAGCGGAGCCAGGCAGCGAACTGGACTTCCGCGGCATGCTCAAGGCAGCGTGCATGCGCCTGCGTATTCCTATTCAGTTGATGTGGCCGACCACATTCGATCCGTCTTACCGCATACCTCGGAAACTGAAGGAGAACAGCGACCGGCGCATGCAGGATCCTGCCACCATCGCCTGGAACCTTATCACTGCCATCTACTACAAAGCCGGTGGCCTGCCGTGGCGCCTCGCAAGGGATGCCAGAGAACTTAGAACATCTTTCGTCGGTCTAAGTTTCTACCGATCGGTGGAAGGCGAGCATATGCATACAAGCACGGCCCAGATGTTTGACGAGAGAGGGGAAGGTTTAATCCTTCGTGGCGGACGCATGGTCGAGAGCGAAGAAGACCGTTCGCCCCATCTCACCGCCGAAGATGCTTATGCGCTCCTGAGAGATTCCCTGAAGGTGTTTCGCGGTCAGCACGGCCACTACCCAGCCCGCGTAGTACTGCACAAGACCTCGCGTTTCGATCGGAACGAACTGGACGGTTTTCACAAGGCCATTGACGAGCGCGACATCGACTATGCCGATTTCGTCTGGATCCAGAAATCGATGACACGCCTTTATCGCCTCGGTGTCTATCCACCGTTGAGAGGCAGCCTTTTGCGCTTCAGCAAGGATCAGGCTCTCCTTTACACGCGCGGCAGCGTCGACTTCTTCCGCACATATCCCGGAATGTATGTGCGCGGCCGCTGATGCTGCGATGTCAGGTCCTCGGTCAACCACTGCAGCATATCGCGTACGAGACCCTGGCTTTGACCAAGATGAATTGGAACAACACTCAGTTCGACAACGGAATGCCGATTACTATTGCGGCGGCAAGACAGGTGGGGCAGGTGCTAAAGTACCTCGGAGACGGGCAGGAGATCGCCCCAAGGTACAGCTTTTACATGTAGAGAATCGGCTCTGACGCTGCGGAAGCAGCAGCTCTATGTCGGCTATGCCAGCCATATTCTTGCTTTCAGTGCTTCAGCACGACTTTCCCGGAAGCGCCCGCTGCAACCGCTTTTTGGGCCGCGCCGATCTGGTCAAGGGGAAAGTGTGGGAAATCGGGATCACCAATTGCCCATGCACGGCGGACTCAAGCACTGCATCAAGCGTGGCGGCATCGGTGCGATGGTAGAGTTCGACGATAGTCACGCGATTTCCGGCATTGGCGCCCTCGGGGACCGGAACAACGCTGGCCACATGGCCGCCGTCGCGGACATGGCTGATGAGATTGCCGGCTACGGGGCCGGCGGCGCTGATGGCATAGTCGAAACTCGGAGTTGCGGCTGGGATTGTAATATCGAGCGCTTCGCCCGCCACGTCGCTGCCTTCACTCAGCCGCTCACGCCGGACGCCGGCCACCGGCTTGGCGCCGATCTGTTTGAGATACTGGATCGCGGACCGTCCCACCGTGCCAAGGCCGCCCGAGACCAGAACCCGATCGCCAGCCTTGATTCCCAGCGCTTCGACGGTTTGGCGCCCGGTAAGGCCTGCTTTGACGAGCGCGGCTCCTTGCTCGAAAGTTAGTTTAGCAGGCAGCTTGGCGACAGATGTGGCTGCAACGACGCCATATTCCGCGTGCGCGCCTTTGCCGTTTGCCGGAAAATCCGCCACAACCCGGTCACCGACGGCAAATCCGGTCACGCCTTCACCGAGCGCCGAAATGGTGCCGGCGGCGTCTCCGCCAAGCACAGCCGGCAGCGGCAGCGGTATAAACTCGGCCATGAAGCCCTGGCGGAGAACAAGGTCGAATGGGTTGACCGCGGATGCCTCGATCTTAATGAGGACCTCGCCCGGCCCCGGCTGCGGCGTCGGAATATCGGCGATTTCGAAGTGATCGACGTCGCCGTAGGATTTGAGAAGTGCGGCTTTCATTGCGGTCTCCAAAATTCTGGTCGTCTGGTTTGGCACTTGCTTTTTCCAGATGCTGCCGTTTACGCCATGGCCGGGCGGCGAGCGTTCTCGAGGGCCCATGCCCCACCGCCTGCGAGGGCGAGATAAAGGAAGATGAAGCAGAACAGGATCGCGGGTTCGCCGAAATTCAGAGCCGGCCAGAAACCCTGCGACGCGTGTGCCATGAAATAGGCGGCTGCCATCTCACCCGAAGCAATGAAGGCGGCGAGGCGCGTGTAAAATCCGACGAACATCAACAGCGCGGTGATCACCTCGATTGTGCCGGCAACGATCATGATGGCGGGCAGCGGATAGGACACACCCGGAATCGCGGCCGGGAACTGCAGGAATTTCATGGTCGCGTGTTCGAGGAACAGAAGTGCGGTCATGATGCGAAGGATCGCAAGAACGCGCGGCGTCCATTTGACGGTATCAAGCATGAAATCTCCAATTCGGTTAATGGGGGGTCAGGCGGCGGAAACCGCCTTCTTCAGTTCCTGGTTTTCCTTCCAGAGCTTCATCGACATGGCAAAGACGCCATCGACATAGTTCCGGTAGACCGGCATGCCGGCCGGATCGCGGCCCGCCTTCGCCGCAAAGAACGCAACAATGTCGTCGGACTCAGCGACGTAACGTCCGGGCTCAAGCTGCGCGGACGGAAAGCTCACCTTGTCGAGATGCGGCAGAAGTTCTGTCCGGATTTTTTCCTCCTGCTCGGTTCCGGGAACGAAGTCGCGGCTTTCGACTTCCGAAGCCAGGCCTGATTCCAGAAGAAACAGGCGAACTTTCAAGCAGAAGGGGCAGTTCTCCTTGAGATAGACGATCGGTTTGAACGTTTCATTGGTCATGACTCTTGTCCGTTTGATTGGGCTGGTGAGGGGGCGAGGCCCAGGGCTGTTCAACGCTGATTACAGAGCCTTGTAAGCGAGGATGAGATCGAGGGAGAGAGCGCCGTTCCAGAGGGCTTGAGCGACGTTTTTCGTGCCGTTGTGACGCAGGATGTTGAGGGCGAAGCTGCGGGCTCTGGCCATGATGCCGGGGTTGTCGCGGATACGGCTGCGGTCCTCGTCGCAGGACACGTCGCGGACATAGTGGTTGCGGTTCTCGATGCCCCAGTGGCCTCGGATGATGGCGGCCCAAGTCTTGGCGGGGAGACCCTGTTCGGAGGAGATATAGTATGAGACCTCGCCGCGCGGCTGCCACATGCCCGTGGCGGCACTGCGGAGCCAAGTTTGGCGGGTGACGCGGATGATGGTCTTGACGAAGGGCTGCCATTCGCTGTCGACGAGGGCCTTGCCGACGGGAAAGACGTCCACGGTTCGATCCTCCTGCCGGGATCGCACTGTGTCGCGTGAGGAGGCCGTGTCGCTGGGAGTGCGGCTGTCGACGATGGCGCGAATCTCGTCATCCAGATTGGGCTGGTTCTCCTTGAGTTGAACCAGCAGATGGTTACCCGTGGCCAGGGCTACGGCGAAGGTTTTTTTGGGCATGCATGGCGTCGAGAGTGAACATGCGCCCGGTCAGGCCCAGCGTGGCGATCAAGTCCTGGGCGGCGGGGATTTCGTTGCTCTTCTCATCGATCGCCAGATGGCCGAGGATGATCTGACCATCGCTGGCGAAAGCACTCAGCAGATGCGCCGCTTTGCGATCGTTGAAGGCGTCGAAGCTGCCGCGCAGCGTCTTGCCGTCAATGGCCACGCACGCCGGCATGACGTCGTCCGGCATGGCGTCGTCCGGCTCTTGGGCCGGGGGCGTCGGCAGGCCGGCCGCATGCTGGCGGAACACCCTTTCGACCTCCGCCCCGTCGAGACCGCGAAGGATGAACCGCACCGTCGAGTAGGCTGGGGCCTTTCGCACCGAGACCCCGAACACGCCGTTCAGGCGGACAAGATGGATGCGGATGAAGGCGTGGACCTGACGATACGAAACCGCCCCGGCCAGCATCGCCAGCACCGTGAACAGCAGGATCGGCGCCTGGGGATACATCTGCCCCTGGCCACGGCGTGGATCGGGGATCTGCGAAAACAATGACAGCAATGTGCCGGGCAACGGTGCAACCCTCATGATTGGTTGCCCTGCATAGATTCAGACAAATCTCCCGGAGGGAATCGCCCTTTTTGCCCGCGACGCATCAAAGCCGATCACAAAGATGTTAGCGTTGAACAGCCCTGGGGCGAGGCCGAAGCGGAAGCTCGACGCGGTGAGCCCGCCCGCGAAGTCTTTCTGGTGATAGATCGTGCCACCCGGTTCGTCTTCGGCGGCACCGACCACCACCATCAGCGGGATGAGGTGATCTTCACGGGGGTGCGCCGCGCGGGCCGCTGGTGCCCGTTCCCATTCGATGAGCCGTTCGGTTCGCTTCTCAGAAGGACAATGCGTCAGAGTTTCCTGGAGCCAGGCGTCGAAGCGGCGGGACGGCTCGTATCCGCCCGTGCCGCGCATGGCAGACAGGTTGTGATAGCTGAGGCCGCTGCCGATGATCAGAACGCCCTCGGCGCGCAGAGGCGCGAGAGCCCGACCGACCTTGATATGCAGCGCCGGATCGTAACCCATATCCAGCGAAAGCTGGACCACAGGAATGTCCTCCTCCGGATAGAGAGGCTTCATGATGCTGAAGGTGCCGTGATCGTAACCGCGTGTTGGATCAAGTGGTGCTTCGATGCCGCTTGCGCGGAGTAGCCGCTGAACATGGTTGGCGAGCTCCGGCGAGCCGGGCGCATTGTAGGTGATGTTATAGAGGTATTCCGGAAAGCCGTGATAGTCATAGACCATGCCCGGCTTGACACCTGACGAGATGGCAAAACCAGTCTCTTCCCAGTGGCCCGAGATCACGAGGACCGCCTTCGGCGCGCTGCCGAGTTCGGCGCGCATGTCCACCAGCGACTTCTCGAGCACGTCGAAATTGCGGCGGAACTCGCCCGTCATATAGGGCCAGGGGCCGCCACCATGACTGATGAAATAGGTCGGCAGTCGAGAATTTGTCACCGGCTTTTGAGGGGTCAGAACAAGAACTGCTCGAATCATACGCTAAGGTCGAACGGAGCATGAACATTATGCCGCCCAGAGCAATTTCGTCGGCAAGCGGAGCGGCCTGAAGCCTTCCGGGAGGTCCGGCGCAGCGTCCCAAGCGTAAATGCCGGTGAGATTGATGTGCTCCCAACTGAGCGGCGAGACGTGCTTGAGCAAGATATCGGGAATATTCCGACCATTCTGCCGCAAATGGGCGACGGCGCGGCTAAGGTAGACGGTGTTCCAATGGACGATGGCACTGACGACCAGATTAAGGCCGGAGGCGCGGAATGCCTGGCTCTCGAACGATCGGTCGCGGATTTCGCCGCGCTCATGGAAGAAGACGGCACGCTTGAGTTTGTGCGCGGCCTCGCCCTTGTTGAGACCGGCTTGGCACCGCCGACGCAGGGCCGGGCTGGAATACCACTCGATCATGAATAAGGATCGCTCGATACGGCCGAGTTCCCGCAGGGCTTTGGCCAACTGACTCGGATTCGGTGACGCTGCCAGCTTTTTGAGAATCGTCGAGGGTGCAACGGCGCGCGTGCGGATCGACGCCGCCAGATGCAGCAGATCATCCCAATATTCCATGATGAGCGCGGTATTGATCTGCACGCCGATATGGTCCGCGAGGGCCGGATGGATATCGGCTTTTTCGAACGTGTGGAATTTTCGGTCCTTGAGATTGCGCAGGCGGGGCGCAAAGCGTTTGCCGATCAGGGCAAAGAGAGCAAACACATGGTCGCTAGCGCCGCCTGTGTCCGTAAAATGCTCATCGATGTCGAGGAAGGTGTCATGATCGAACAGCCCGTCCAGAACATAGGCCGCCTCGCTTTCGGTCGGACTGATCGGCAGGATGCTGAAGTAGCCGTACTGATCGGAGAGATGGCTATAGAATTTGGTGCCTGGCTCGCTGCCATAGTGCAGATTGATGTCGCCGCGCCCTGCAGCACGATCACTGGCCCGGAAGAATTGACCGTCGGAAGACGCGGTCGTTCCATTGCCCCAGAGCAGAGCATGGGGATGACGCGCATGGGCGTCGGTCACGCTTGCCTGCGCCGCCCGATAAGTTTCGGTCCTGGCATGGAACATGCGCATCCAGCCGATCTGATGGGCGCTGATCCCTTTCGATGCACCCGCCATGCGTTTCGGCCCGAGATTGGTGGCGTCCGCGAGGGTGCCGGCGAGCATAGCAGCGATGTTTTGCGGCATGTCGCCCGTTCGCACATGGGTGAACTGGTCGGCAAAGCCCGTCCACTCATGCACCTCTCTGAGAAGATCTGGCACCTCGACGAGCGGGTACATGTCGTTCAGCTCAAGATTCAGTTCCTCGGCTGCGGCGGGAACCTCGCTGGCCAGCGGCGTCACCAGCAGGGTTCCGGCCTCGAGACGGACACCCTCAAGCTTGCCGTTCCGGGCGCGGTGTGCGAGGCGTTTCAGATTGAAGTCGAGCAATTGCTGCATTTGCGCGAGCCATGCCGCCCCGTCGCGCTGTACGCCGAGACCGAGCTGGTCGGTTTCTTTGAGATCGGAGAAGGCCGGACGCGGCATAAGATGCTCATCCATCGGGCGAAATGCCCTGCTGCCTTCGACCCAGACATCTGCTGAGCGAAGGCGCTCCCGCAACGCCGCCAGCGTGGCAATCTCGTAGAGACGACGATCAGGTTTTGATCCGCTGAAGATCAATTTGCGGGCCGTCGCGCCGAGATGGGCAACCGGAACCCGATCTGGAAGGCTGCGCCGCCCATCTTCGTAGAGGGATTTGAGGGTCTCAATCGCCGCAAGCAGGGGATCGTTCCGGCGAGCCGAGCGGAAAGCGAAGGTCCGTAGGAACAGCGCCGCATATTTGCGGACGTTCGCGTATTGCTCCACCGCCACAAGCAATGGATCAGGATCTCCATTTTCCACCATGGCTTCGAGAGCGGGCTTTACCTGCAAAAGACGATGCCAGCCGACGTGCCGGTTGATCGTCTCGATCGCATCCTCATCGTTGTCGTTGGCGGCCTGAAGGGCGGAAATCGTATCGAGAAACAGCCGGAGCACCTTCGCCGTCTCTTTGCGCGTTTCGGCATGGCGCTGCTTCTTGCGATTGTTGGCCTGGGAAAAGAGCCTGCCGATCAGCTTGATGAACATGGTGATCGCGTCGTCGGTCAGCTTGTGGCCGAGCTTGATAACCTGGGCGACGATCGTCGCGCGTCGACGGCTGGCGTTGAAATCAGCGGCAAGCCAAGCCGGCGTGACATCGCCCTCCCGGATCATCTGGTCCCAGCGTCCGGAATGGATACGGCCCTGCAGGCGGGGATCGATATCAAGGGTGCGAATGAAGGAGAGCCTTTCCATCATCGCGACCAGGTTGCTGGCGCCGGGTGCGTCCGGGGCCGATCGTAGCCAATAGAACCGCGTCTGTGCAATTGCAGGATCGACCTTCAGCAAATCGTCGAGGCTCTGAAGCTGCTCAGGGGAAAAGCCGGAGATCAACGCCGCTTCCGCACGCCGTCGCGCTATGGCGCGTGCCGCCAGCCCGATCCGCTCTATGGTGTCCGGCGTGGGAAGCACCACATTGCGTTCCCGCATGGTGGTGACGATTGCCTTGGCAATAGGAGACCCCTTGTCGGTTGTCGCTGCCGTTTCGATTGCGGACATCAAGGCGGCTCGCCGGTCCGGAGCTGCCGCGGTTCTCATCCCAAGATAGGCGAGGAGGTGCGAGACGTGTTCCAGTCGGGTCGGCTCTCGCCTCGCATAGGAGCTAAAGCTTTCCGGATCGGCATCCAGTTGCTCGGCGATATAGTTGAGCATTGCCCGCGGCGGTATTTCGGCCGCCATGAGCGTCCTGCCCGGATATCGCATCATGCAAAGCTGGGCAGCAAAGCCGAGTTGGTTATGTTTTCGCCTGCGCACTTCGATCTCCAGCCGGTCGACCGGAGACAGAGTATAGTGACGGATCAAACTGTCTTCATCGGTTGGCACGCCGAACAGCTCCTGTCGATCCTGAATTTTGAGAAGCTTCCGCCGGGCCATTTCTTTACTCCATGCAACATCGCGCCGATGGCCTCCGGCATGTCCGAAAACGACCGGTTCCGTACAGGGTGAAATCGCACTGTCCACAAATTAGCTTGACATAATTACGGACATGCCCGACATTTCGGACAGCCTATTCGGACGAATCGAGCTTATGCCACGCACCTTTGCCTACGTCCGTGTCTCCACGACCGGCCAAACGACTGAAAACCAGATCCAGGAAATCCAGGCCGCCGGGTTCCACATCGAGCCACGTCGCATCGTCACCGAAACTATTTCCGGCAGTATCGCCATTGCGCGGCGCCGGGGCTTCATCCGGCTCATGGATAAGCTCGAAGCCGGGGATGTGCTCATCGTGACGAAGCTCGACCGTCTTGGTCGGGACGCCATCGATGTGAGCACCACAGTAGGAAAACTGGAGGAATTGGGTGTCCGGGTTCACTGCCTCGCTCTGGGTGGTGTCGATCTCGCAAGCTCCGCTGGCAAAATGACCATGAACGTCATCAATGCCGTCGCACAGTTCGAACGTGATCTGCTTATCGAACGCACGCAGTCTGGCCTCAAACGGGCAAGATCAGAAGGAAAGACCCTTGGCCGACCAGCGCGGCTCAACGAAACGCGGAAGCATGATGTTCTTCAAGGGCTGGCCAACGGGATGAGCGTTTCAGCTCTCGCCAGAAAGTTCCAAACCAGCCGACAAACCATCATGCGCGTCAGAGACGACAGTTCACGTTCCGTTCAACCTTAGCGTATGAGGCCCTTATCAACCAAAGACCGCAATATCCTTGTGACCTATAGCTTTTCATGCGATTCTTCGGGCTGGTCTGAAGGAGGTGAGAATGCCTGAAATACTTGCAGCGCTTTCCAACATTCGGACTGTTGAAGAAATGATCGCGGCCTTCCGGGATGAGCAGCATTCCCGTCGGTTGCTGGAAAGCATGGTGTGGCCGGATGGCCGGATCTGCCCCGCCTGCGGATACAAACGTTCGATCGCGCTTGCCGGTCGCGATACCGGCAAGCGTCGCGCCCGACCGGGCCTTTATCAATGTTCCAGCGGCGATTGCCGGTTCCAGTTCACGGTGACGACACACACGCCTCTGCACTCCACGAAGCTTCCCATGCGTGTTTGGCTGAAGGCAATGTGGCTGTTACTGCAATCCGACAAGGGCTTGTCGTCGGTGCGCCTGGCCGAGGCGCTCGGGGTGAGCCAGCCAACGGCCTGGCGGATGGGACATGCACTGCGTCTCATGGTGGCGCGGGAAAACATGCTCGTCGGCACGGTTGAGATCGACCATTTCCATCTCGGGGGAAGTCCCCGAAAGCGGCCGGATGACCCACCTCCGGGACGGGGCCGGAAAGGCCAGGCGAATACGGACAAAACGCCAGTCATGGCCATGGTGCAGCGGCCGACCGACGTCACGCCTGGCGCTCCGTCCGGTGACGCGCGTGCCGCGGTCGTGACCAGTCTCTCGGCGCGAGCAAGCGAACGCGTCACTGAAGCGCAGATCGAATTGGGAGCTCATTTGATGAGCGACGAGTGGAAGGCATTCATGGCCATTGGTGAGAGCTTTACCAAGCACGAGACCGTGAAGCATTCCAGCGGTGAGTATGTCCGGGACGCCGTCCACGTCAATTCGGTCGAAGGTTTCAACTCCCGCGTCCGCCGTACCATCGCCGGCGTCTTTCATCATATCAGCCCGCAGCATGCCGACCTGTATTTCCACGAGATCGGCTTCCGATGGTCGCAGCGCGTCGTCACAGGAAACGTCATTCGCAAAACCCGGCATGGCCGGGAGAGCGTGCGAACCTTGTGGTCGCGCGTGCCGCCTGCGCTGCAATTGACGAATGTTTTTCGCACCGCCACGGGTCGTCAGATGCGCCGAAGCCCGCATGGCGGCATCATCATCAAATCAGCCGTAGCTGTCTTTGGTTGATAAAGGCCGCGTATGATTTCGAGCAGCTCTTGTTCTGACCCCACCATTGGCGCGCTCGATGCGGTGGTCCGTCGGCAGCAGCGGTGGGCTGGCGCTTGGCGGCAGCGCCTGGCGCTTGCGGCGGCCGCGGTCACGGCAAAGCAGGTCGGTCGCGTCGAGGATGAAAGCCAATTGCGCGACGCCGTGCTGCTCACGCGACCGGGCGATTTTTTGTCCGTCGGGCCCGCCGGTCTTTTGCTGCTCGCCTGGCGCCGGCTGGCAGCCCGGCCCGCCGAGGAGCTTCTCACGAAGAGAAGTCTCGCCGCGATGTTGGAAGAGTTCGGTTACGCCCGCGACGACGAGGCAGTCAGCGATCTGGCGGATGAGCTTCGACGGCTTTCTGCCAGCACCGGAATGGTCGGCATGCTGACCGGCGCATTCATGGCCGCCGAACGCCACGGTTTCGGGCGCGCCCTTGGAGCCTGGCTCGCCGACGCCCTGCTGGCGCAGCGGCTGGGTTGGGCGCATGCGGTGCCTTTGCTGGGTGCGGAGAAGGCTTTGGGAGTGGGTAAGGGCCGGCCGCGTCGACCGGCGACTGCCGACCAGGCTGCGGGTGCCGAGACGGAAGCCGATTTGGCCAAAAGTCTGCTTGCCGCACAGGCGCGCGCCGCGTTGCGTGCAATTGATCTTTCCGCCGAGCTCGAGCGCCGCGCGGAGCGGCTGCTTGTGGTCGCTCCAAAACTCCGGGCCAAGGCGGCGGACATGGTCGTCGAAAGACTCCTGTCCGACGACGCGCTCGTGGCATCGCGCGGGGACAAAAAGACCGGGATGAGTGACCGCGGCCTGCGCCGCCTGTTCGACCGGCTGGTCGAGTTGGGCGCCGTGCGTGAACTGTCCGGCCGGCCAACCTTCCGCATCTACGGACTGTGAAGACGATGGCGGAAGCGACACGACGCATACGAGAAGAAAGAGATGTCCAGCGAATGCCGGTTGATCGGGAGCTGGATCACCTGCCGCCGGAGGCGCGCTGGCGCGAGTGGATGAACCGCGTCGAGGCAACGATCTTTGCCGCGAGCGAACCGGTCAACCGCGAAACGCTCGGCCGCATCGTCGGCAAAAGCTGCAGCATCGACCTTCTCATCGACGACATCCGCGAGGAGCTGCGCGGCCGGCCTTATGATCTGGTCGCCGTCGCCGGCGGTTTTCGGCACCTGACACGACCGGCCTATGCCGACGCCATCCGCAGTGCATTTGGCACGGCCGGCGGCGGCAACGGGCGTGCCGTCGACCTGACGCAGTCGGACGTGCTGGTGCTGATGTGTATCGCCTATTTCCAGCCGATCACGCGTGGAGAACTGTCGAGCTTTTTTGGGAAAGAGATTTCTCGCGACCTGATCGGCCATCTGCGCGGCGCGAAGCTGATCGCTTCTGGTCCGCGTAGCCCGACGCCGGGCGCGCCCTACACCTACGTGACGACAAAAGAATTCCTGCTGGAGTTCGGGCTCGACACGCTGCGCGACTTGCCGGATTGCGAAGCCCTCGAGGACGCTGGACTGCTCTCGAAGGAGAAGCTACTCGCAGGTGATATCATGCCAGGATTATCCGACGACGAGGAAGAGCATGCTTAGCGTCGGCACTGATGAATAATACGCTGCCTGGCCGGTGGCCGCAGTTCGCGGCGTCCTCAACGTGATCTACGACTCGGGGTTCGCGAGATGACGTGAGGAGACGCTGTCGGGCGTGGGGCGTTGCCTAGAAAATGGTGGGGGAAATATGCCTGGATGATCGATCCAGCGGTCGCATCGGTCAAGACCACTGACGTTCCGCGCCTTTCGGTTGCCCGACTTTTCGATCTTAGGGCGTTCCTGGACTCAGGCCTAGCCTGCAACCTTGGGGAAGAGAACCCCGAAGGAGGCGCTTGAGGACCTGCACTACGTCCTGCTTCAGTGTTTTCATGAAGTTTTCCGCCTCGGCATTGTCCTAGTGCCAACGCGGCTCATGCTTGGCTGGGTGCCGTGCAGGTTGAGAAGACCGGAATGGGCAGCGCACGAAAATTGGGCGGATTCAGGCCGGTCGTCGCAACACCAATCTGTTTGACCTACCGCAACCACTCGTCAAGCGCCTCAGCGGGCGTTTTCCAGCCCAGTGCTTTCGTGGCCTGGAGTTTAGAGCGTAGCGGCACCAACTCCTGTTCGAGATAGCCGCGGAGCCAAGGAAGGTCAGCGTGCGCCCGCCGGTAATGCGCCTGCAATGACCTGTTCAGGCCGGGTTTACGGGCGCGCCGCCTGCACGTCTTCGACAGTCACCGCATCCGTGTAGTTGTTGCCGAAATTGGTACGGATGTAATTAACCACGGCCGTCACCTGCTCGTCATCGAGATAGGAGCCGAGCGGCGGCATCGCCTTCTGACCCTTGACCACCATGACGACCGGATAAGCGCCCGCTTCGAGCTTCTCGTTCTTGGCGAGCGCCGGATATTTGCCGGCCCCGACTGCGCCGACGCCTTCCGGCATGTGGCAACCCCGGCAGATCGCCGCGTAAATGCCGGCGCCATCTCTGGGTTGGATCTTCGAGGCATTGCCAAAACCGGTCGAGTCGGACGATTGCCCAAAAACAGGAAACGCAGCGAAAGCCGCAACGGCAACGGTGGCGGCGAAAGAGGTGATCCGGTTCATGTCCAAAAGTCTCCAGATTGCGATCAGGGCGAGCTGGCTGGCGGCGGGCCGTCAGCCGCTGACCACGCGTTGGTGGAGACGCCCGATCGCATCGAGCGAAGACAGGATCGCTCCTTCCATCCAGGCCGGCATGTAGGAGATGTGCTCGCCGGCCATGGCGATGCGCCCGTCGATCGAGCTTGCCGCATGATAGTGTTCCTTGCGCTTCTCCTCGGTCCATTCGCCATAGCAGCCGAGCGTCCATGGCACGCGGTGCCAGCCGACGGCAACGCCGTTGTCGAACTCGTCTTTGTATTGCGGATGGATCTGAGCCCCGTACTCCAGCGCCTTCTGGATGCGCTCTTCCGGCGGCAGCGACGTGAACTCGTAAGCCCAGGCCTCCAATGAAAAGGCGCCGAGAAGCACGCCCTTGCCCGGGCTGTGATAGTCGGTGCTGGGATAGGAGATCAGCGTGTTGGGCAGATCGGTGTAGGTGATGCCGCCGTAGATGTGTTCGTCCTCTTCCCAAAAGCGGCGCTTGAACTGCAATCCCACCTTGATCGCGGCACCGTAAGGTAGGTTGTCAATCGCCGCCTTCGTTTCGGTCGACACCTTGGTTTTGATCTGGCTGAGCACGGAGAACGGCACGGTGCAGATACACCAGTCAGCGGTGGCGGTCTGCGCCTCGCCGCCCTTTCGCGCATCCTCGTAGCGGATGGTGACGCTTTCGTCGTCCTGGTCGATCTCCGTGACCTTCACGTTGTATTTGGTAAGGCTGCCGACTTCCCTCTCGAACGCCCTGGCTATCATGTCCATGCCGCCGACCGGCTGCAGCATCGTGGTCTGGTAGTCATAGAGACTGCCAGTGCTAAGGCTGCTCCACAGGCCGGATTGCACGATGTCGGAGAGCCCTATCGGCTGCGATGGCTTGGCCAGCGGCATCTGGCCGCCGCCCGGTTCAATATCAAAGCCTCGCCGCTCGCTGCTGTGAGTGCCAGCGACGTAAGCGTAGTTTTCGTCAAGCGCGCCCCAGCTCTGCAACGCTTCCAGCAGCTTCTCCCGGTCCTCCGTCGAGACCGCCTGGTCGAGTCCACCCTGCTTCGTCACCTTGGAAAGCAGCTCGGCGACATGGCCGTTGAAATCCGCGCTGACATGGCGGTAGCGCTGCGGCTTGCCTTCGAACGCCTTGACCGAATGCAAGTAGGCGTTGTGGTTCACCTGCACGAACGCCTCGAGTTTGACGCCGAGCCGCTTGCAGTAATCCAGCACGGCATGGTGATGGTAAGGGATACGCCACGGGCCGGGATTGATATAAAGACCCTCGTCGAACTTGCATTCCTGCTCGAAGCCGCCGAGCTCGGTGTAATTGTCGCCGCCACGCAGCGACCAGCAGCGACCGCCGGCTTTTTCCCTGTACTCCAGAACCTGCACCTTATAACCGACCTTGCTGAGTTCGTACGCAGCGACCATGCCGGCCAGTCCGCCGCCGAGTACGAGAACGGAAGCCCCTTTCGGATCGCCGTCCAGCTTGATCGGACCCTTGTAGGGCGACTCCTGCGCGAAGCCCAGGGTCGTCATGGCCTGATACATGGCCTCACTGCCGGCAAGCGCGCCGATCATGGTCAGGAGATCGCGGCGGCTGAGTTGGGGAGGAAGCATCGGAACTACTCTTTCAGGGGGATCGCAAGGACGAGAATAACCGGGCGGGGGCAGCGGGTCAGGGGTAGACCGGCCTCAGACGATTGTCTACCGGCCTGCCGACCGCCGGGCGTCGCTGTTAAGCGATCACCCATCGATCGCGTGACGCCGAGCGCCGGATTTGCAAGAGAACGCTCGCGAGCGGCTTCGTAACCACCGAGCTACACCACCTGATGAGACACGACCCGTAATGATGATGATCGACGGGTAAAAATGACCAGAAAACAAATGATTACATATCTCTAAAGTCTCGTAATCTTAGCCGATGGGCGCTCCGAAGGAAGGAGTCATGCGTTCGAATCGCGTCGGGTGCGCCAGTTTTCTCAACTAGTTAGTTTTCGTCCACAAACGCTTCTTTTTGCGAGCATTTGCAATGGTTTGTTGGCCGTTGGTGTGCGTTGAGTGGTATGGACAGGATCGAGGGCTGGCGATCGAGCAGAAAGGCCCTGTCGGCTCGAAGCCGGGATTTTGGCCAAGTTGAAGAACGATTGGTGAACGTCAGGGTTCGACCTGAGCTTTGAGCAACATGGCAACATTGTCGGCGGTGAACTTGAAGCCGCGGCGATCGGGGATACGCTCGACGGAGATGGGATATTTAGGTCTTCGTGGATCAATGCCGGTGATCCGGAAACGCTCGCCACCAGCGATAAACTCGCGTTTGAAGTGAGCAGCCTCCAGGCCGTACTGTTCGGCCAGCAGGGCGAACATCTCCTTATCCAGATTGAGCGTCTTGCCGTCTGGCGCGGGAATACTGATGCGGAATGCTGGTTCGAATGAGAAGCCAGGTTCCAGGCCACGCCACCCGGTACTTTCGATGACCAGTCCGTGATCTGAGGCGATCTTTCTGCAAGCCTCAAGCATGCGGGCCTGAATCTGCTCGCAGGCGGCGGATGTTAAACGGGTGATGCGGTTGGCCTTGCTCATTCGGAAGCACCGTTGCGTACCTGATAGACCGTGCCACGTGATATGGCGAGATCGCGGGCGATCTTGCTGGGTCCCTGACCCTTTTGGAGGCGAAGCAGGATTTCTGCGCGGTCAATCTTCGGTGGGCGACCTTTGTAGATGCCACGTTTCCTGGCGGCGGCGATACCTTCAGCCTGCCGCTCGCGCCGCAGGTTAGTTTCGAATTCCGCGAAGACGCCGAGCATGTCGAAGAACGCCTTGCCGGCGGCTGTGGAGGTATCGACGGGCTGCTCGGTGGCCACCAGATGCGCGCCCTTGGCCTTGAGTCGGTCGACTATCACCTGAAGATCTCGCAACGATCTGGCCAGCCGGTCGATGCGGGTGATGACAAGAGTTTCGCCGGCATGGATGAAGTCGAGAATGGTCATCAGTTGCGGACGACCTTCGAGTGATGCACCACTTTTCTGCTCCTCGCGGATGACCTCGCAGCCGGCGTTCCTGAGCGCGGCGATTTGCGCGGCGAGGTTTTGGTCTGTTGTGGATGTACGGGCATATCCGATACGAGCCATGTCCTAACCATGCTAACTGTTCAATTTGCGTGTGCTGTCATGCCGAGTTGTTCAATATCTCGTTTCCGACCCACAATAAACAGGATTCAACGGCCGCAACCCGTTCATTGACGATGTTCTCCATGGGTATACCAAAAATATTCACTACAAAGGTGCACCGCCTGCATCCAGTGTGGTCATAACGATATCTTCCATGAGCGGGATGCCCTGTAGGGGATGCTTGTGTATCAGTGCAAAGGCTGCGGCTGCCAGTGCTTTTGACAGTCGCTCCTTTTTAGCCGATTTGAGAATGATCGCGGTTTGCAGAAATCGCCTTGCCCAGATGTCTCGTCGGCCTTCGAGAAAGGCCCAGATTCTTTTTCAACAGTCCGCGCCGAGCGGGATCCCCGAATGATATCGCGTGTTTCTCCTGTGTCTTCAAACCAGCTGTCGGTGAACGGGACAAGCGCATCCAGTGCGGGCTCATTGCGGAGCATCCGATCCAGTTGTGCCGCTGTCGCATTCTGGATTTCCTTTTGCGGATCGACGTGATCCAGCAAAGCCTGCAGATCCCTTTCCTGGGGCCGCAATTGGCTCAAGCTACAAGCCTCCATGACGTCAATGAAGGCCGGCGCTGGTGGATGGCCGTTTTCTATCCCATCCGCCAGAGCCGCTTCCAGCAGAAGCTCGGCAGACATTCGATCTATTCGGACGCTGTTTGCTTCCTGGCGGGCATAAGAGACGATGCTGGTTGCTTCGCGCTTTGAACGGCAACGAATGACAAAGGCATCCTTGATGCCGTATCCGGTCTTTAACAGGATCATCGCGACAAATGTCTGGGCTTGCAGTTTTCCCACAATCGTTAGGCCTTGCGCTCCGACCCCGTCAGCGGTGGTCGCCAGGATGTCGCTGACGATCGGCTCCGCCCTGTTTTGTTTGGAAACATCAGCGAGACCTTGTCGCAGCGCCAGCTTGCCAATGTCATCGATAGCCGCCCGGGCGGCGCTCGCCGACAGCCAGCCGCGAATGATCGGCAGATAGGATAAGGTTTCAGGCTCCAGCTTCCCGCGCATGAGCCTTTCTCGTAGGCCGGCGGCCACGGCCTCTCCCGTCAATGATGTGCCGGATACCAGCCAATAGAGTGCACAGCGCTCCAGAAAGGGATTGTCGAGGCTCAACAGATGATGGACAAACTCGGCTTTGAACTCCTCCGGCATTCCTGCCGACATCTCATCCAGGCCACTGAAGAACTCATACGCGCCGCCGCCTTCAGCTTCAACTTCTGCCGCTAAAACGGCAAGCGCGCCATCAAGATCCGGCATCGGGATCTCCTCGGCGGGGCTTTCCCCAACCGGGTCAAGCATCAGTATGTCTGGCACGGGCAGACTGGCACGCCGATACAAGCCAGCAATTTTCAAACCGTGAAGCGGCTCGCCAGCGCCCGCAGCAATGCGAGCCTTGATCGCCTTCTCCGCATTTTCCAGGAAGGCCTTTCCATATGGGCTGTCATTCTCGATGCCCATTCGTGCCTCATCCAGCAGCAATCCGAACAAGGTTGCCACATCCGGATGATCGTCCATGGACTGCATAACCTCCGCAACGATGGCGTCGCAGGCCATGTCATTGGCCAGAAGATCATGCTTTGCTCTCTCGAAATAAAACTGGAACTGCGCCGACGACAGCCCATGTTGGTAGAGAACATTCAGGCATGATTCAGCAATTTTAACCATTGGTATCTCCAAAAATTATGCCGCCAGCCGATCAAAATCGATCCGACTATTCAAGTCGAGATCGAAACGGCCATAAGGATTGACGTGACTGTAGATCAGAGGCGTGAGGCCGCGATAGTCTTCCGGCGCCATCCGTGCGGCCCATTTCGGTTCCACCAGCACGGTCTGAAGCATGCGTGTGTTCACATAGACCAGTGACGCCTGCAGCAGGTGCAAAGCCAGAGCGGAAATCTCCTGCTCATCGATCCGGTTCGTGGCGATCTCGCCGCCCTTGCCGAAAAACACGAAGCCATTAGCGCTGTTCCAGTTTTCGACGACATTCAGCCCCTCGTGGATTTCCCGGCGGAATGCCTCCTGGCGAAGGTAGCGGCACAAGAATATCGTCTTGACCGCGCGGCCGAGCTCGCTCAGCGCCTTGTAGGTCGGGTGCATCACTTCGGCACGGGCGAAACGGCGCAGGATGGCCTCCGGGTCCGCCGTTCTCGTCTGCATGGCGGCGGTGTATTTGACCATCTCGTCATATTGCTGCTCGATCTCCTCCCAGTCGATCGCGCTGGAAAGGATCGGCAAGAGATTCGGCAGCCTTGTGCGCAGCGAGGCTTCCGGGATGGCAAGCTTCTGACGGGCTATCGCCTTCAGGCGTGGGGCGAGTTCAAAGCCGAGAAGGCGGCAAAATGCGAAACCGACTGCGCTCTGACCATGACTGTCGACATACTGGCGCTGGATTTCCATATCGGTGCAATGACGCAGCACGCCCTCGATCATGGAGGCGACCTCCGAGGACGAGCACCGTTTCAATTGCGAATAGACACAGGTCGCACGTTTTTCGACATGCCAATAGATCATGACACCACGGCCGCCGTAGCGGGCATGCCATTCCGTCATCAGATTGCGATCCCACGCTCCGAACTTTGTCGAATCAGATGCGCACGCCGTACCCGCGTCACCCCAGACTGCTGCGTTGCGGATGGCCAGGGTCGCGTTTGCAACCCTCGCGCACGCCTCCCTCAGCGCCGGCGCGTGGATAAAGCGGCGGTGAACATGCAGCAACTCGTCGTAGCTGACATCAGGTGTTGCGCCGGCGATCCGCTTGAGCCCGGCATTCGTGCCGAGACCATAAAGGCACAACAGAAGCCGCCGATCCAGCGCCTCGCGCGACAGGGCAACTCTCGACGCCGATGTTTCGAAGGACTCCAGCAGACCGGTATCGAGTGCGGCTTCCTTCAGCACGTCGAGCAATCCTGTCATCGACCAGCGCTGACCGATCTCGCCCTTGATTGCTTCCAGCCCCTTCGGTTCCGGCAGAGGCTTGAACGGTGTAATCGATATGCGGTTTTCGCCCCGCCACAGCAGCCGGACCTTGCCGTTTCGTGGGATCGTTTCGTTCAGAAGCAGTAACTCATGCTCAAGCTCCTTGCGAATGCCGGCTGTGAACGCTCGCGCGTTCGGGGTCAGGTTGAGGACTGTGTAATAGGCGTCACGCCGGATTTCGAAGTCCCTGGGAAGATCGTCGTCAGGATTGCGATAGCGGTCCGCGCCGACAACCCAGATCTCCTTGGAGCGGATGCGATCACGCAACTGGGTGAGGACGCAAAGCTCGTAGCTGATCCGGTTCACACAGCCATCGTCATTGACCGAACTGCGCCATCTGGCCGGAATAACCTCGTCAAACGGCACATCCTGCATCGGCACAAACCGGCAGCCATCATCCACCTTGCTCCTGATCCAATCCAGCGCCACTAGCACCGGACGCCACGCGGTATTGTTCGACCGGAATTCCAGAACCGAAAGCAGACTGGGCAGCATGCGCCGGTAATGATTGGCCCAGGACGAGCGCATGTAACCGGGGCAGATTACCGGGCAGTCAGGCTTGAGCGGCTTGCCTAACGAGATCCGGGAGCGGCGGAATCGACTCTTGTGTTGGTATGCCGAGGCGGTCGCCGAGATAGCGGAAGAATGAGACGTCGAGCTTGATGCAGGTCTTCATCAGGCCGAGCAGGACGTCGCGGGCGTTCTTGCCTGCCTCGCTGACGGTTCCGCCGGAGATCTTGCGCTTGGTGACGAAGGTGCGGATGTCGTTTTCCGAACCATTGGTGTGGAGCGGGATCTCGGGACGATCGAGAACGCGCAGGAGTTCATGCTTGCGGCGATGCAGCCTGGCAAGAAGCCGGTCGAGCATGACGTAGCCGGTTCGTCGTTTGAACAGGCGCTCGAAGCGGGCGCGCAGGGCCGCCGCGTGGCGCGGACAAGGAGCACGCTGGTAGCTCTTGAGGTCGCGATAGAACCACCAGATCAACTGGCGCATGATGTCGACGGCCTGACGTTGATCCGGGGTCACGGGTATCAATTTGTGGACGAGCCGCTCGGCGTGGACCCAGCACAGAGCATGGTCGCCGATGCGGAACTGGCCGGCATCATCGGACACGACCACGGTATCGCCAAGAAAGCCGTGGTGGCGGATCGCTCCCCACATCGCCCCTTCGGTGGCGATCCTGACTGGGTTGGGCTCAACCGCGAGCTGGTCGAGGCCGAGTGCGGCCAGATGCGCCTGCCATGCGGCGCTGTCGGCAAATGCCTTGTGCGGCGCAGCCGCCAGCCGCGCGATCACCGGACCGGCGAGGTTGCGGCCGCGCATATAGGCCAGGGCCTCTTCATTGATGAAGTAATCGCTGTGCCCGGCACGCAGCGTCGCCAGGAACGCCTCCCGTGACTTCGATCGCCCGGTGCGGAACGCGGTGAAGCGGCGATCGCCGATCTGGGTGGTGTAGCCGTCCTGGTGGGCGTGGCGCGCCGACGTATCATCGACGGTGATCCAGGGCGCCGTAGCCAGCCCGGCGCGCAGCACGTCACGGTCCTCCGCCGCGAAGGCCTCCAGGCCCTCCGAAATCAGCCGCACCACCTGGCGCTTCGAAATGTCGACCCCGATCCCGGTCAACAACGCCGTCAACCGCTCCGTCGTCACCTGGCCTTGAATGTGACAGGCCAGAATGAAGCGGCGCAGGTTCGCGCCCCAGCCGCCGATGATCCCCGCCGGCAACGGCGCCACCATCGTTTCGCCGGTCGGTGTCACCCAGCGCTCGCGGCGATAGCGCACCACCTCGGCCGACAACGCCAGATCGCGCACCAGGATCGTCTCATACCCCTTGAAGCGAGAGCCCGCAGGAGCGCTCACCGCAACCGTCACCTCGCGGCTCACGCGACCGCCGTCGCGCTTGGCGCCGCGCCGGCGGCGCTTGCCCTTGCCAGATGTCGGCTGCGTCGCCTTCTCCATGCCCGATGGCTTGGTCGGCTTGACCGGGGGACGCGGCGGCAGGTCCTTCAGCCGGGCGATCTCATCCTTCAGGGTCTGGTTCTCGGCGCGTAGCGCCTGGTTCTCGATCTCAAGGCTCTCGACCCGGCTTTGAAGACCGCGCACTTCGCCGATCAGCGCAGAAACCAGCCCGCGGAGTTCCGCGAGCGACAGGCCTTCAAGCGAATCAGTCGGTGGTAGCGTCACGCAAAGGGTGAATCACGAAAGCACGCGCCTGCAAACCCCCACCGCCCGGTAATCTGCCCCGGTTACATAGCGCATCACCTTATATATGCGCCGGTCGAGAGCCCCTTTCGCCTGGCTCTCCTTGACGATCGCCGCCAGCTTGTCCTTGCCGACGATCGGGAAAATGACATCGCAGACGCGCCCCGCGGGCTCGTCGATCGAAGCACTGGCAATCTCAACCAGCAATCTTTCCTTGCCATAAACCCGCTCGATATCCTTCGCGATATCGCCGACCACCTTGCGTTTCGAGCGCGTCCCGATCTTGTGGACCGTCTCGAGCAGCAAATCGACCATCGCGTCCGTGAGCTGCGCTTGCCGTGACGAAAGATAAATTGCGTACAGTCCGATTTGTTTGGCCGAAGGGTGCCGCCGCATCTCCCAGGCCTTTTCGCCGGCGACACGGCGGACAATCTGTTCCACCCATGCCTTGCCGGTCGCCGACAGCATATCCCGTGGCAGATCAAGTTTCTGAATGAAGGCAAGTTTCGCCGTCATGCTGAGGATGTTGTCGAGCGACGCTTGGCCAGCATCACCTCTCATCGTATTGAAGCCGGTCTGGCCGTCTGCCTCAGCAATAGAAGCTTCCAGCAATGCGACCGTGCTTGCTGAAAGGCGAGCGCTCACCCCGGTCAACCAGTCGTCGAGATAGTGTTGCCGTTGCGAACGCACCAGGCGTTCCAGTTCCTTGTGCGACGGGCCGTATATGCAACGGTCCCGGCACCACAGAAAAACCTGCTCGAGCATGGCGCCGACCGATTGCCCGGTCGGACACAGTTCGCCAGCGATCCATAATGTCAGCTCTTCCCGATCGCACCGTTTCAGGCGCCGAAAGCCGAGGTACTGCAAAATCTCGGCACAATGCCGGCGCGCAGTCCGACCGGAGAAATCATACTCGGTCATGGCGCCAGATCCGACGCCAAGCTGCTCGGCCAGCCAGGAAACGCTGTCGGCCGGGATCGAGGCATGGTCCTGTACAAAGAAGCCGTGCGCGGCGAAGAACTTAAGCTGAACCGCCAATCCCAGTCGCGCCGGGACCGGCTTGCCGTTCACAAATTCAATATCCGAATAGCTCAGGCTCCAGCGCCCGATCAAATCCTCTCGCGAAATATGCAAACCCGTCACTCCAATCCCTAAAATTGGAGCAGACTGTCATTCCCCAGCAAAGCACTCGTCAATTAGCGAGACAATGTTCCCACAACGTTCTTCAACTTGGCCAAAATCCCGGCTTCGAGCCGACAGGGCCTAGCTTCGCTGCGTGAGAATATCGAGCGCGGCTTGGCTAAGGGCAATTCTCTGCCGGAAGTCCGTAAACGGCAGGAAGCAGAACGCCGGCAGGATCGCGGCGCGGAACGATAATGACCAATCAGGTGACGACTATGAAAAAGCTTTGGATCTTAATGGTGGCAAGCTTCATCGCCGGCGGCACAGGAAGCGTAGCTGCGCAAGAGACGATGCAGGGAGACCAGAAGGACGCGTGCGAGGCACTTCTGTGCCTGGTGGCTGGATCAGCTCCATCGGAATGTACTCCGCCGCTGAGACGTTATTTCAGTATCAGGGCGGACAAGCCCAGCGACGAGCGCAAGAAGAGGCGCAATTTCCTCAAGATGTGCCCGTCCGGACAAGATGACCTGGTGGAATCGATCGTCAAGGGCAAATGCAATTCGGCTTACCAGGATTGCAGCACCCCCGGTGGCAACAGTGGTGGAGGCGCAGCGGGCACGCAGCCTGGCAACGGGCAGCAGACACAGGCGCGGTAATTCCCACCGATGTAGGAACGAAAGCGCGGCTCAGGCCGCGCTTTTTGTTTGAGTGTCACTTTGCCACCCGGCTTGATTTTAGGCAGCATTTCGGGTAGCATTTTGCTACTCAAATAGGAGCAACGTGATGCCCACAAAGACCAAACCTTCGCCAAACTCCCCTGCCCGTCAGCCTAAGATCGATTTCGCGTCGGTGAAACTGTCAAGCGCCCTCGTCAACCTGGCGCGGGAAGATGCACCGGTGTTCTCGCGTTCCATTGGTGGCCAGCTCGAGCACTGGGCGCGGATCGGGCGCGCCATCGAGCAAGCGCCAGGGTTTACCCTCGATCGCGTTCGCGCCGCATTGGAGGGTCGCTTTGATCCGGCTTTGCTGGCCGACCAGGAACGCACGCACTACTACGACCTGCTTGATGACGTGATGCTTGCACCGAGCAGCGAGGAAACAGCTGCGATGGCCTTGTTGGGTCGCTCTGCCGGTGCTGCAGGGTATGACGCGCATGGCCGGCTTGTTCGGGTTGCGGGCGACGGGAACACTGTGGTGATCGAAGAGTGACTGACGAAAGAACGCCGACACTGCACGTCATTGCTGGGCCTAACGGCGCAGGGAAGACAACGCTTTACAGGAATCGACTGGAAAAGCGCTATCCGGACGCCGAGTTTGTAAACGCCGACGAGCTGGCGTTGCGAGAGTTTGGTCACCCAGCGCAAACAAAGTCGGAGTCTGCACGTGGCCAGGAATTGGCAGAGGAACGTCGCCGGCAACTCATGGCCGAACGCAAGAGCCTGGTCACTGAATCCACGTTCTCACATCCGTCGAAGGTAGACCTGGTGCGTGACGCCAAAGCTGCCGGTTACGAGGTGGTGCTTTACCACGTCAACGTCCGAAGCCCGAACCTGTCAGTGATGCGTGTCGCCGATCGCGTCAACAAGGGTGGGCATCCCGTCCCGGAAGACAAGATCCGTCAGCGTTACGACCGCAATCAACCGCTGATCCGCGAGGCTGCCAAGCTTGCTGACCGGGCGTACATTTTCGACAACTCGCAGCTGGGCAAGCCCCACGAACTGTCGGTGATATTGGAGCGCGGCAAGGCAATTCGCGCCAGCGAGAATGTGCCGGCCTGGGCTCGGATGCTCTACAAGGACGAACTGCAGAACTTCTCACAGAGCCGCCAACATCGGGCTGCTGCGAGCTTTGCGGATGCCAAGGCGATCGCGGAGCGGGCCTTGGGACAGGAGAGCCGGACATTCATTCCACGGCCGAA
Source organism: Mesorhizobium huakuii (assembly GCF_014189455.1). Taxonomy (NCBI): domain Bacteria; kingdom Pseudomonadati; phylum Pseudomonadota; class Alphaproteobacteria; order Hyphomicrobiales; family Phyllobacteriaceae; genus Mesorhizobium; species Mesorhizobium huakuii. Next base: position 202,480 of record NZ_CP050299.1, on the reverse strand, counting down.
CAGCGAGTACAGCGGTAAGGTCATTGGCGAAACCGACCTGCACCTGGTGCAGCAGATCGGTGCACGCTCTGCCATTGCGCATTTCAGAGACAAGTTAGGTCGCCCTCCACGTGTCGGCGATGACGTTGAAATTCGCTATGGCAAAGATGGAGCCGCCACACTTCGCTCTGCTAGGGAAGCGTCGGAAGCGAAGGACAGGGCTGACGCGTTCCGGTCCCTGCCCGCCAAACAGGCCGTCGCGAAGTATCCCGACTTAGCTCCCTCCTACGCATACGTGAGGGCCGTAGAAGCGCGCGTAGCGGCCTCCCAGCCTGCGTCGGCTGCTGGGGTAGCCAAAAAGGTGCGCGAAGACTTGGCGGGCCGTATAGAGCGTGGTGAAACCCTCCCGGATATACGCCGCAAGGATCAGGACCGCGAACAGGATCAAGGTAGGTAGCTGAGACGTTCAGGCCTCGTTGCCCACACCCATTGAAACCCACCGGCTATCGCGGTAGCATAATGCTACCTAAAGTGCACGAGGAGGCAACATGGAAACGCTGACCTATATTCGCGATCGCTGTTGCAGCCTTCCTTGGGCTGGGCGCAGTAGTGCAATTCAACACTCTTGCTCAACGACGCTACGGGTTTCGGTTCTTTGCCGTCTGGCGGATCGTAGTTGGAGCGATTTCCGTTGGCGCGATTGTTGCCGGTTCGGCGGGCCTGAACGCAGCAGGTAGTGAGTACCACGTGCTCGCTGGGGTCAGCATGTTACTACATACAGCCAAGCAAGTGGACGCCGGCACTAAATAAACTGGACAAAGCTATCAGTCAAACTGGACGGTGGCGTCATTTAGGCTGGACGGTTGTGAATTGGCAAAGTCAGCGCAGCCAGGCAAGGAGGATGCAACTCGCACAGCGCCGCTGGCCTGCTGCTGGTCAGAGGCAGCACTTACAGAGCGCCCAGCGGGCCTGCGGGAGGGCTGGCCGGCTGCGATGTCGCTAGCGAGGGATTCTCACGGAGCCTATGGGCGATCGCCGGCAGCCGTTGGTGACCTGGTCGTAGATCTGTACGGCGGTGGCCATCGCCGCTCTTAGTGCGCGTTGCCTGCGCCAGGGACGTACGGCTGCTGTCATGGCGCAGCGCTGCGACTGGCACAAAGTGACCGCAACTGACAGGCAAGCGCATTGCCTGTCAGCAGCGCGCTTGGCCTGTGAACTGAGAACCCCTTGTCGAGCCGTCCGTTTGCCGTTTCGCGTGGCAGATGATTCTTCAGCAGCCTGTTGCTGCGAAGTTCAGTCCGCTCGAACACCATCCACACCGCCCACATCCGTACTTCTGGTGAATACTTCTCCAGGGCGATTCAGAATGCCTACGCGATCTGGCTTTGATAAATCTTCAGGCGGGGATGAGTCTCGTTCTCTTCAATTCGTGTTACCTGAAAGCGGGTGCCAGGAGGGAAGAGAACTTCCTGCTCATTCGGGCGCTCTGAAAACATGGAGATGCGTTTTCCAGTTGTTGAATTGCTTTCCCACTCGACTGCCATTCCTTGCCAGGATGCATTCTTGGTTTCTGAGGTCGCGAAGAATCGGCGGTCCGTGGTGATGCTTCCTTCTTGGTATCGCTCCGACACCCAGTCCGGCAACTGATCTTCGCCGGTGAAGACAGTCCCTTGATATGAATATTCTTCGGGAAGCGAGTGCAGGGCGGAAATGATGCATTTTGCAAATGCAAGGCCATGAGCAGCGGGCGTCGCTTCTTTCTCCAGAACATCCTGTACTACTTCATAATCGTCCGTCGTCCATGCCTGCAGCGCCACGAGATCCTCGGTTGCCATGTGTTCGAGTTCTGGGTGGTTCCTCTTCATCTGTGCCATTCTTTGCATCATCCCATTCCACTGCTGCTGCCTCTGTGGGCGGGATTGTTAGCCCCAAAGAGTTATGAGCGCAGTCTTGAACTGTTTTCGTTCTTCAGGTGTGGTTCGGAACTGCGACCCATCGTGTTGGATCCGCTGCCAAAGTCGCTTTTTTTGCTTTACCAGATCGCTGGTATTCAACTCCAGCAGTGGACTTAATGGACGGCGGCTCGAGCTCGCTCCGGGAGACCCGAGTGACGCCAAGCCATACAGGCTGGGTGACATGGACGCCTCGGGAGATGACGGCGTAGAGGGCGTGGCCTGCTCTGTGGCGTGGGCTGCATAATGCTCAGGTGAGCCTGCCACGCTCGGCTTTGAAACGCATAGACCCATGTTGATCTCCTACAGTGACTGTAGGAGCAAGTTTGGCGAGAAACTCTCCGATTCGCGCTGGCTCACCGAAGTCATAGCTGGGACGACGAAGCATTGACGCGCGGGATTCTCGAGCCTCTATAGAGGCTTGGCAGGGATTTGTGGTAACCGGGGCAGATTACCGGGCGGTGGGGGTTTGCAGGCGCGTGCTTTCGTGATTCACCCTTTGCGTGACGCTACCACCGACTGATTCGCTTGAAGGCCTGTCGCTCGCGGAACTCCGCGGGCTGGTTTCTGCGCTGATCGGCGAAGTGCGCGGTCTTCAAAGCCGGGTCGAGAGCCTTGAGATCGAGAACCAGGCGCTACGCGCCGAGAACCAGACCCTGAAGGATGAGATCGCCCGGCTGAAGGACCTGCCGCCGCGTCCCCCGGTCAAGCCGACCAAGCCATCGGGCATGGAGAAGGCGACGCAGCCGACATCTGGCAAGGGCAAGCGCCGCCGGCGCGGCGCCAAGCGCGACGGCGGTCGCGTGAGCCGCGAGGTGACGGTTGCGGTGAGCGCTCCTGCGGGCTCTCGCTTCAAGGGGTATGAGACGATCCTGGTGCGCGATCTGGCGTTGTCGGCCGAGGTGGTGCGCTATCGCCGCGAGCGCTGGGTGACACCGACCGGCGAAACGATGGTGGCGCCGTTGCCGGCGGGGATCATCGGCGGCTGGGGCGCGAACCTGCGCCGCTTCATTCTGGCCTGTCACATTCAAGGCCAGGTGACGACGGAGCGGTTGACGGCGTTGTTGACCGGGATCGGGGTCGACATTTCGAAGCGCCAGGTGGTGCGGCTGATTTCGGAGGGCCTGGAGGCCTTCGCGGCGGAGGACCGTGACGTGCTGCGCGCCGGGCTGGCTACGGCGCCCTGGATCACCGTCGATGATACGTCGGCGCGCCACGCCCACCAGGACGGCTACACCACCCAGATCGGCGATCGCCGCTTCACCGCGTTCCGCACCGGGCGATCGAAGTCACGGGAGGCGTTCCTGGCGACGCTGCGTGCCGGGCACAGCGATTACTTCATCAATGAAGAGGCCCTGGCCTATATGCGCGGCCGCAACCTCGCCGGTCCGGTGATCGCGCGGCTGGCGGCTGCGCCGCACAAGGCATTTGCCGACAGCGCCGCATGGCAGGCGCATCTGGCCGCACTCGGTCTCGACCAGCTCGCGGTTGAGCCCAACCCAGTCAGGATCGCCACCGAAGGGGCGATGTGGGGAGCGATCCGCCACCACGGCTTTCTTGGCGATACCGTGGTCGTGTCCAATGATGCCGGCCAGTTCCGCATCGGCGACCATGCTCTGTGCTGGGTCCACGCCGAGCGGCTCGTCCACAAATTGATACCCGTGACCCCGGATCAACGTCAGGCCGTCGACATCATGCGCCAGTTGATCTGGTGGTTCTATCGCGACCTCAAGAGCTACCAGCGTGCTCCTTGTCCGCGCCGCGCGGCGGCCCTGCGCGCCCGCTTCGAGCGCCTGTTCAAACGACGAACCGGCTACGTCATGCTCGACCGGCTTCTTGCCAGGCTGCATCGCCGCAAGCATGAACTCCTGCGCGTTCTCGATCGTCCCGAGATCCCACTCCACACCAATGGTTCGGAAAACGACATCCGCACCTTCGTCACCAAGCGCAAGATCTCCGGCGGAACCGTCAGCGAGGCAGGCAAGAACGCCCGCGACGTCCTGCTCGGCCTGATGAAGACCTGCATCAAGCTCGACGTCTCATTCTTCCGCTATCTCGGCGACCGCCTCGGCATACCAACACAAGAGTCGATTCCGCCGCTCCCGGATCTCGTTAGGCAAGCCGCTCAAGCCTGACTGCCCGGTAATCTGCCCCGGTTACGGATTTGTGTACAAAACAGCCAAAAGTGAGCTAACTCGCTGTCAGTAAAGGTTTCTTACACGAATCCCTACCGACCCTCCCGCTCAGGAATCCCGCCCGACCCCATACGCGTGCAGGGCTGCTTATTCCGACTGAGGCGCCGGCTGCATGGGCAGCTCCGCCGGTGCGTCGACCCAGGGGTCGTCCCTACCCGCCGTCCCCTCCGATTCGCCTTCCCATTCGTCGCGCGCCTCGTACCACTCGTCGCCGATCTGCTCAAGCGTGCCGACCAGGGTGCGTTCGGCGGACGCCCGCTGTGAGGGGCTGAAGAACAGCGGCTCATGCGGCACACCCGCCATCTCGACCCCGGCTACGTCGTGCACATCCGCTGCAGCCGGCGAGCGGTGCCCGGCGACCAGCTCGAAACCCAAGGCCATCGCGCTCCGGCCGAGTCGGATCGCCTGCTGTTGGCCCCAGCCGAGCGCTCCGCTCGTAGCCATGAGGCCCTTGGACATGACGTCGCCGGCCACCCGGCCGAAGAGCAGGTAGGCCGCCGTGTAGCCGACGGTCCCGGCTATGAAGCCCGATGGGTTGGCCCTGGGGTCGTCCATGTAGCCGCTCATCACAGCGGCTACGGAGAAGGGCAGGCCGATCGTCATACCGCCGACGGTGTCGCTCACGCTGTCGTTCATCCCCGCGTGCGTGACGTGCGGGCTCAGCGCTTCACGGAGCAGGAACGTCGACGAGACGACCGCATCGGCGATGAAGTCAGGTAGGGCCAGCCCGTTGTTGCGCATCAGGGCGATGTTTGACCCGAGGACGGCGAAGGCTACGGTCGCCAGCGCGAGCTTTCCCTTCAGGTCGGGGTTGTTTGCGAACGATGCGTCCAGGGTCCGGCGCACCGCCTCTAGGGGGCCTGGTGGGTCATCGCTTGCGGCGACCGGGCTCTCCTGCCGCGTCCCGGTCGCTACGAGCCGCTCAAGGCCCGTCACGATTCTGGACAGGTCCTGCTTGAAGAAGGTGAGCTGCCGATCCATGTGCGGCGTGATCCGCCGGTCCTTCTGGAATTCGCCGACGGAGCGGTTGACGTTGCTCAGACCCGCGCGCAGATCGCCCACGACTCCCTCAATGGCGTCCCTGAAGCCGTCGGGAAGATCACGCCTGCGGTTGAAGGCGCCGTTGAAGCGCAGCCGCATCGAGTCCATCAGGTCCTGCCCCAGCCGCAGGCCGAACATCATCGCCCCTTGCGCTGCCGCTGCGCCGGCGACGAAGCCGGCGTTGCGCTGCAGCGGCGCGGCCTTGGCGTAGAAGGTGGGTACGGCATAGATCAGCGAGATGAAGAAGACCAGGCTGTGCCGGTTGATGGCGTGCTTCATGAACAGCTTGGCGTCCGTTGTCGGGCGTCGCATAAGCGAGACCAGCTGTATCGCCGTATAGGTGTAGGAAGCAATGTTGAACGCAGCGTAGGTGCCAGTCTTCTGGGTGAACAGCGTGGCGAGCGGCAAGGGGTAGAGCAGAAGCGTCAGCGCTCCCTGGTATATCCGCTTCGCGGCACTCGCGTCGTGCTGCAAGGTGTGGATGTCGGTCTCGAAGCTGGTCATGACCGGCTCGAGATAGCGCCGGGCCTCTGCCAGGAACTCCGCCTCCTCTGGTGTCGACGCCTGCTTGTCCAGGTGCGACCGCAGTTCATCGACCTTCTCGCCCATGGCGGCCAGCAGCGTCTTCGGCTCTCGACATCCGGGCTCGGTGACCAGTTCGTTACGCAGCTTGCCCACGAACTCGCTGTCATCGAACTGCCGAAGCTCCTGGACGACCGACAGGTTGCCCAGGAAGGCGGCGATCCGCGACGAGCAATCGCGCATGAGCAACCCGCTCTCGACGTCCCTCGCTTCGCCGGGATTGGCCAGGCGCGGCTGGCTCGCCCCGGAACGGGCCGGTTGCGGAAGCAAATCCGGGACGCCTTCATCGTCCCCGGCTTGCACAATGGCCGGTATGACTTCGGGCCTCGAAGGCCGCTGGCTGGAGATCGACAGCAGGTCCGCGAGGCACATCGTGGTTTCCGAAGCCGGTCTCGGGCACGCGCGTGCTTGCGTGCCGTCCGTGGGCCACAGAGTGCCGCTGCCGTGTCCCGCTTCGATCTCGATGCTGCGGTCGGCGGGTGACGATCCGTCGCCCGCAACCGGGTCGTGCGGATGCGCGTTAGGGCCAAGGCTTGCGGTTTTGATTTGCATGATGGAGTCCTTGCGGGGGTAGATTGAAAGTACGTGTAAAAAGTTCACCCGGTCGACGCTTTTGCCGATCGGACGCGTTTGACGATTTCACCAACGCGGCCTCGACTGGCTTTTCCTCCGATTTTCTCTTGAATCTTTCGAATGCTCAGATCGGCTGATGCGGCAAGCACCTCGATCTCTTCAACCAACAGAATTGGGAGACTTGGCCGTCCGAGATGCTTGCCGCGCGATCGCGCCGCCTGCATTCCAGCGGTGACGCGCTCGCTAATCAAAGAGGACTCCAATTCTGCCATGGCTGCGATGATGGTGAACATGGCCCGCCCCATGGGGCTTGCGGTGTCTATCTGATCCTGAACGCTGATAAAGCGCACGCCGAGGTGATCGAATTCCTCGAGGGCGATCAGAAGGTGACGTGTGGAGCGGGCGAAACGGTCGAATTTCCAGACCAGGACACAATCGACCTCACGGTTACGAACACTCGCCATCAAGGCGTTGAGCCGGGGGCGTCCCTCGCGGCGGCCTGACACCGCAATGTCGCAGTAGTCTCCGACGATCTCCAGTCCGGCGCGCGCAGCGTAGCCATGCAACCCATCATATTGCAGATCGGGCTTCTGCTCCGGCGTGGAGACGCGCAGGTAAAGTGCCGTGCGGTTTTTGGCATGGAAGTGACGATGATTGCGTCCCAGAATGTCTTCCTTTCCGGACGGCGAATCGCTATGTAACCGGGGCAGATTACCGGGCGGTGGGGGTTTGCAGGCGCGTGCTTTCGTGATTCACCCTTTGCGTGACGCTACCACCGACTGATTCGCTTGAAGGCCTGTCGCTCGCGGAACTCCGCGGGCTGGTTTCTGCGCTGATCGGCGAAGTGCGCGGTCTTCAAAGCCGGGTCGAGAGCCTTGAGATCGAGAACCAGGCGCTACGCGCCGAGAACCAGACCCTGAAGGATGAGATCGCCCGGCTGAAGGACCTGCCGCCGCGTCCCCCGGTCAAGCCGACCAAGCCATCGGGCATGGAGAAGGCGACGCAGCCGACATCTGGCAAGGGCAAGCGCCGCCGGCGCGGCGCCAAGCGCGACGGCGGTCGCGTGAGCCGCGAGGTGACGGTTGCGGTGAGCGCTCCTGCGGGCTCTCGCTTCAAGGGGTATGAGACGATCCTGGTGCGCGATCTGGCGTTGTCGGCCGAGGTGGTGCGCTATCGCCGCGAGCGCTGGGTGACACCGACCGGCGAAACGATGGTGGCGCCCTTGCCGGCGGGGATCATCGGCGGCTGGGGCGCGAACCTGCGCCGCTTCATTCTGGCCTGTCACATTCAAGGCCAGGTGACGACGGAGCGGTTGACGGCGTTGTTGACCGGGATCGGGGTCGACATTTCGAAGCGCCAGGTGGTGCGGCTGATTTCGGAGGGCCTGGAGGCCTTCGCGGCGGAGGACCGTGACGTGCTGCGCGCCGGGCTGGCTACGGCGCCCTGGATCACCGTCGATGATACGTCGGCGCGCCACGCCCACCAGGACGGCTACACCACCCAGATCGGCGATCGCCGCTTCACCGCGTTCCGCACCGGGCGATCGAAGTCACGGGAGGCGTTCCTGGCGACGCTGCGTGCCGGGCACAGCGATTACTTCATCAATGAAGAGGCCCTGGCCTATATGCGCGGCCGCAACCTCGCCGGTCCGGTGATCGCGCGGCTGGCGGCTGCGCCGCACAAGGCATTTGCCGACAGCGCCGCATGGCAGGCGCATCTGGCCGCACTCGGCCTCGACCAGCTCGCGGTTGAGCCCAACCCAGTCAGGATCGCCACCGAAGGGGCGATGTGGGGAGCGATCCGCCACCACGGCTTTCTTGGCGATACCGTGGTCGTGTCCGATGATGCCGGCCAGTTCCGCATCGGCGACCATGCTCTGTGCTGGGTCCACGCCGAGCGGCTCGTCCACAAATTGATACCCGTGACCCCGGATCAACGTCAGGCCGTCGACATCATGCGCCAGTTGATCTGGTGGTTCTATCGCGACCTCAAGAGCTACCAGCGTGCTCCTTGTCCGCGCCACGCGGCGGCCCTGCGCGCCCGCTTCGAGCGCCTGTTCAAACGACGAACCGGCTACGTCATGCTCGACCGGCTTCTTGCCAGGCTGCATCGCCGCAAGCATGAACTCCTGCGCGTTCTCGATCGTCCCGAGATCCCGCTCCACACCAATGGTTCGGAAAACGACATCCGCACCTTCGTCACCAAGCGCAAGATCTCCGGCGGAACCGTCAGCGAGGCAGGCAAGAACGCCCGCGACGTCCTGCTCGGCCTGATGAAGACCTGCATCAAGCTCGACGTCTCATTCTTCCGCTATCTCGGCGACCGCCTCGGCATACCAACACAAGAGTCGATTCCGCCGCTCCCGGATCTCGTTAGGCAAGCCGCTCAAGCCTGACTGCCCGGTAATCTGCCCCGGTTACAATCGCTATGTCCTAACGCCTTCAATTCATACACTTTCCGTCGCCCCTTCGGCGGACCCTTTTCTGGACATCTCATGACCTCGATTGACCGCACCGCTTACCCGCGTCCTGGCGACCCTCTGACGGCTGAGGAACTGAACGTCCGCTACCTCCTGAATGAAGCCGATCTCTTCTTCGTTCGTGATAAGGCGCTCACCGATACCGGTCGCCTGACACTGGCGACGGTGCTGAAGGGCCGGCAGGACCTTGGCTACTTTCCATCGGTGAGCGACGTTCACGTCGGTACGCTCGCTTATCTGGCGGCGCAACTTGATCTGGACGCCGTGCCCCCGTTGCTCGACGAGACCCGTCAAAAGACGACGCTCCACCGCTATCGGACGGCGGTACGCATTCATCTCGGCGTGGCGGCTTATTCCGAAACTGCCGAGCAGTTGGTATCGGTCACCGTGCTTGCGGCAGCCGAAACGATGAGCGATCCGGCGGGCCTGATCAATCGAGGCATTGAAGCTCTGGGGAAGGCTTCGATTGATTTGCCGGCCTTCAGCACACTGGACCGGCTGGTCAACCACTTGCGAACCCAGGTCCACACGCGCATGTACGACCAGGTTGCAGTTCGGCTGACCGCAGATGTTGTCGCGGCTCTGGATGGATTGCTGACGGTCCCGCCGGGAGCCGCGACAACCCCTTTCAACCGGTTGAAACAGACGCCTGGGCCAGCGCGCCCAGAGACAATCAGGCTGTGGATCGAGCGCCTCCACTGGCTGAACAATTTGATTGATCCTGATCCGCCTCTGGCAGACATAACCCACACCAAGCTCCGGCAATTCGCCGCCGAGGCCCGGGCTTTGGAGGTGAGCGAACTTCTTGCCATTGCCCGGCCAGGACGGCGCTACCTTCTGGTCCTGAGCCTTCTGCGACAGGTCCACGCGCAATGCCGTGACGAACTGATCGAGATGTTGTTGCGCCGTGTCCGAAAGACGCAGGCCGCCGCCAAGGAAAAGCTCAAAGCGTTCCAGGAGCAGCACCGTGACGTCGAGGAGAAACTGATCGCTGTTCAGGGACAGGTGCTGGAAACGGCTAAGGAAGGCGAGAGCGACACCGATACTGGACGTCGCATCCGCGCTCTTTTGGCCGAGCAGGGCGGCGTCGAGGCGTTGTCGCAGCAATGTGAAACGGTCAGCGCCTGGCATCGCAACAACGATCTGCCGCTGCTGTGGCCAATCCACGCCAAAACCCGCAGCCTCTTGTTCCAGCTGCTGGACTTGATGGAGATTCGCTCGGCGACACAGGATCGCAGCCTGCTTGACGCATTGTCGATCGTGATCGAACATCGTCACGCCCGCCGTGACGAATTGGCTGGACCGCTTGAGCTGAGCTTTGCCTCGCAGCGATGGCAAAGCTTCGTGGCGAAGCGCCGTGGTGGCAGTACAGTGGTCGATCGTCGCGCGCTCGAAGTCTGCGTCTTCATCCATCTGGCGGACGCGCTGCAAGCAACGGATCTGTTCGTTGTCGGCGCCGAAACCTTCGATGATTACAGGACTCAGCTCCTGCCTTGGCCGGATTGCGAAGCGCGGCTGGCAGAATATTGCGATGCGCTTGGCCTTCCCGGGAGCGGTGAACACCTTGTCGATCAATTGCGGCGAGAACTGACGGCGACAGCAGTGGCGGTCGATGCGGACTTCCCCTCCAACGCGGAACTGACCATTGACGCTGACGGCGTGCCGCACCTCAAACAGCTCAGGGCCAAGTCGCTGCCCGAGGGATTGCAGGGCTTCGAGATGGAAGTCCATGCTCGCATGCGCGAACGCCACCTGCTCGATATTCTCAGGGACGGGACTTTCTGGACCAACTTCACGCGCCACTTCGGCCCGCCTTCCGGAGCCGATCCGAAGCTCACAAGAGCCGAGCAGCGCTATGTCTTCACGACTTTTGGCTATGGTTGCAATCTCGGCCCCGTCCAGGCCGCCCGCCATGCTCCAGCTATCGCCAGCGCCGATACGTTGCGTCGCCTCAATGCCCAGCATATCAATACGTCCAAGCTCGAAGCCGCAATGACGGACCTGATCGACGCCTACAATCGCTTCCCCTTGCCGAAAATCTGGGGCGCCGGCCGGGCGGCGATCGCCGATGGCACGCACGTCCCGCTTCGCGAAAACAACCTCCTGGGTGCTCAGCATATCCGTTACGGTGCCTATGGTGGCATCGCCTATCATCACATCGCTGACAACTATATCGCGTTGTTCACCACCTTCATCCCCTGCGGCGTCTGGGAAGCGGTCCATATCCTGGACGGCCTCATGAAGAACCGATCGACAATCCAGCCGGACATCCTCCATGCCGACACCCAGGGTCAAAGCGAGCCTGTCTTTGGTCTTTCCCGCTTTCTCGGCATCATGCTGATGCCGCGTATGCGCAATTGGGGTGACGCCACCTTCTATCGGCCCGACAAATCGGTGCGCTACCAGCATATTGACAGGCTCTTCACCCGCGAAATCGACTGGAGCTTGATCTCGACGCATTGGCAGGACATGATGCAGGTCGTCCTCTCCATTCAGGCCGGCTTGGTCCTACCCTCCATGTTGCTGCGCAAACTCGGATCGCACAACCGGAAAAGTCGGCTATACCAAGCCTTCCGCGAACTCGGTCGGGTCGAGCGTACGCTGTTCCTGCTGCGTTATATCGCCAATCCCGAGATCCGGTGCACCATCCGCGCCGAAACCACGAAAATCGAATCCTTCAATGATTTCCTCGACTGGATCACATTCGGCGGTCCAATCATCAAGAGCGGGGATCCGGTCGAGCAGGAAAAGCAGGTCAAATATGCCAGCCTGGTCGCGAACGCTATCATGCTTTCAAATGTCGCCGACTTGACCGAGGCTCTTGCTTCCATGGCCAATGACGGCCTGCACGTCACTCCGAAGCTTGCTGCTGCCCTCAGTCCCTACACCCGTCGGCACATTCGCCGATTTGGAAAGTACGAACTCGACATGGACGACCGGCCTGCGCCACTCGTGCCGAAACAATTGCCCTTCGACCTGCCCCTGTGAACTTTTACATGTACTTTCAATCCACCCCACGCTGGCAGCATGCTACACGACGTTAGTCCGAATAAGCGACCCGGAACGAATCGATCCTCCTCTTTTTAGTTTGGAAATAGAAGATATTTTTCGTATTGGCATGGTCGCTCGGTCCGCTAAAACAAAGTGAGATCGGTACAGGGGGATGAGTGCGTGGACAACGCCACACTTCAAGGGTTCCTGAACAAGGGGCTGATCGACGTCGGCGGGGACGACACCAAGCTAGAGCATTTTCCGTGAACGCCGAGTCACATTTGGGATTCACGCGGTGGCGGAAGTCTGTTTCATTTTCCCTGTGATTTGCAGGGAGATGACGATGACACGCAGCTTGAGTGCGGACCTTCGCGGTCGGGTGATTTTGGCTATATCGGAGGGTGTTTCGACGCGGGAGGCAGCACGCCGGTTCCGGATCGGGATTGCTACGGCGGGGAACTGGTATCGCCGCTATCGCGAGACGGGTGAGATGGCGGCACGCAAGCAGGGCCAACCGTCGCGCTCGAAGCTTGATCCTCACGAAGCCTTCATCCTCGGCCTGATCGAGGAGACGCCCGACATCACTCTGGCGGAGATTGCCGAGAGGCTGGCGGCCGGGCATGGCGTGCGCGTGGTTCCTTCGACGATCTGGATGTTTCTCGACAGGCGCTGCGTCACGTTTAAAAAAAGACGGCGCATGCCAGCGAACAACAGCGCCCCGACGTCAAGGCGCGCCGTTGCGCCTGGTTCGACGGCCAGCTCGATCTCGACCCCGAGAAGCTGATCTTCATTGATGAGACTGCGGCCTCCACCAAGATGGCGCGGCTGCGCGGGCGGGCCAAATGTGGCGAACGCTGCCGTGCGCCGGTTCCTCATGGTCATTGGAAGACCACGACCTTCACCGCTGGACTGCGGCTGAACGGCCTGACCGCACCGATGCTGCTCGACGGGCCGATGAACGGCGCCGCCTTCCTGGCCTATGCCGAACAGGTGCTCGCGCCTGAACTTTCTCCCGGCGACATCGTCGTCATGGACAACCTGCCGGCTCACAAGATCACCGGCGTTCGCGAGGCCATCCAAAGGACCGGCGCACGGCTTCTGTTGCTGCCGCCATATTCGCCCGACTTCAATCCCATCGAGATGGCGTTCTCGAAGCTCAAAGCCCTACTCAGAAAAGCAGCCGCCCGCTCCATCGATCAACTCTGGTCCGTCATCGCCGACTGCCTCGACGCCTTCAAACCGGCCGAATGCCGAAACTACTTCGAGGCAGCCGGGTATGACCCGGAGTAAGTCGAATCTGCTCTAGAGAAGCTCTCGCAGGCCGCAAAGGACCTCGGCGACGCGCTGAAAAAGAACCCGTCTAAAGCGCTGAGCTACTCCCTCATCGCGTTCGACCCCAACGCGCCCGAGGACGATCCCGTGGTCCAAGAGGCGCTGGCGGCGCTCCAGAACAGGTGGACAACCTACCGCAACACTTTCGCGGCGACGCCGATCGCGGTGATCCGCGCCATTCTGCTCGACGCGCTGGTCAATGCCGCCGCAGAGGACGACCGCGTCGGCGTGTGCTTCATCGCGTCGGCGCGCAACGCGCTCCCGCTCCTGCCCGTCGATAACGAGCGCGACATCTGGATCGGCATCGTCGAGCAGGTCGAGCGCCGCGTCGACGCCCGCGCGGAAGAAGAGTGGGCGACGCCGGAGACCATCTCGGTCCAGCCGATGAAGTACCAGGTACCGACCCTCACCGTACCAGATGTCAAGATCGGCGAGGCGTCCCAGACCGACCTGCAGAACGGCATGACCGCGGCCGCTGGCCCATCGTCTCACCACCCTCAGCAAGGTGGCGTCGCGACAGGTGGCAATCCGCACTGGCCGCAACAGCAACAGCAGTGGGTCTACGAATTCGGGAAGCGGTCCGGGACGGCGATCGCCGCCGCGATCAACGCCGCCATGTCCGAGATCGAAGTCAGCCAGCCGGACTTGGCCGAGCCTTTCAGCAAGTTGGCCACAGCGGTTTCCGGCTACGTTGACGACACGCTAAAGTCGATCAGCGCCGCCACCGCCGGGCTCCAGCGCCGCACCAATCTTCTCTGGTGGCGCGAGGCGCTGTACTCGCCCTCGGCCCGTAAGAGCTACCGTGAACTCCCGCCCTCAGTCGCCGCCGCACTCATGGCGCTCGACCTGTTCGAAACGGTCCCGCTGTTCTCGCCCGCGAGCGTGTCGGCGTTCCTGGGCGAGGCGGTCCTCCGCCTGAACGGTACAGCGGGTGGCGGCAAGCGGCCCGTGGGGGACCTCGTCGCTGAGGCCCAGGACCACGACGGACTCGCCTCGCTCCGAGCCGCCGCCGGCAACCTCGCGGCGGCGCCGGACGGGCGCGGGCCACTGCTCGCCCTGATCGGCCACCCTGCGCACACCGGCGCACGGAACGCGGACGACTTTCAGCGGCTCACCGGCGTCCCGGCCAATTCCGAGCTCGACGCGGTGGCGTGGGCAGGATGGCTCTTCCGAGAGCTCCAGGCCTCGAAGGCGGCGACAGACGCCTCGCCTGCCAAGCGTCGCTCCGCGAAGAAGGGCTGACCCGTGGAGAAGTGCGCGCAGGCGACGTGCTTCGTCCCCGGCACCGGCTGCGACCTCGGCCACACGGACCTGTCGAAGTGCCCGATCTGGCATGGGGCCAAGGTAACCGACACAGCCGACGAGGAACTCTCGGGCGAGATGCTGATGCCGTGGTCCGGCAGCGCGTTGGGCTTCGCGGACCTAGGATTCGTGTCGGGGCGCGGCAAGCCCATCGTCATCGGCGTCGTGGGGCCGCAGAACGCTGGCAAGACGACCCTGCTCGCGGCATGGTACCTACTGCTCGGTCGAGGCCTGGCCGGCACCAAGGGCCAGCTATTCGCCGGATCCTACACGCTCTCCGGGTGGGAGGCGGTCGCGGGTTCGATGCGGTGGGCGCCGGGCCAGCCGCCGGGCTTCCCCGCCCACACGACCAGTCGCGGCGGAAGGGCGCCGGGGCTCCTGCACCTGACCTTTCGCGACGAGAACGGCGACCGGCCGGTCGACTACCTCTTCACCGACGCGCCCGGCGAATGGTTCCAGCGATGGGCTATCAACAGGGATTCTGACGAGGGGGCAGGCGCGCGCTGGGTGTCGGATAACGCCGACGCCTTCATGATCGTGGCCGACCGCGATGCGCTCGCCGGCGAATTGATGGGCACGGCGCGCGGCTCGCTGCAGCGCATCGCGAAGCGCCTGGGCGCGGAACGGGGCGGCCGCCCCGTCGCTCTCGTCTGGACCAAGTCCGACGTCGACATTCCTCCGGAGATGGAGGAGGCCGTCCGCGGTGCCGTCACCGACGCGATGTCCGACACGGTCGAGCACTCGGTCAGCGTGGTCGGGGCGCCCGACGGCGATCCGCTGCTGAACAAGGGCGCTGGGCTGGTCGAGCTTCTCCAGTGGGCGATTGGCGTCAGACGGCCCGGCGTCCGGCTGCCGCCGCCGGCATCAACATCCGACGACCCCCTGTTCATCTACGGGAACAACAAGCCGTGAGCCAGACGTCCAACTCGATCCTCCTCGTCGGCGAGAGCGGCGTCGGTAAGACGCACTACGGGGCACAGCTGCTCCGCCGCCTCATGCGGATCCCGGGAGCGCTGCGCATGAACGGCGCGGCCACCAACCTTGAGGCCTTCGAGGCCGCGCTCGAGAGCCTCGACGAGGGACGGGCCGCGGGTCACACCGCACGGTCCGTCAACGTCGACAGCGTCTGGCCGGTGGTCGATGCCAACGGCCGCGAGGCCGACCTGGTCTGGCCTGAATATGGCGGCGAGCAGATCAAGTCCGTGATCGAGAACCGGCGACTCCCCGACACTTGGCAAAAGCGCGTCGACGAGGCCGACGCGTGGCTGCTGCTCATCCGGCCCCAGCAGACGAGCGTCGGCGACGACATGTTCTCCAAGCCACTGGCCGGTCTGAAGGGCGTCTCGGTCGAGAACAGGGAGGTGCATCCCTCCGACCAGGCCAGGCTGGTGGAGCTGCTCCAAATGCTCATCTTCTCCCATCGGTCCACGTCCAGGTTGCACCGCCTTCCGCGCCTCGGCGTGCTCCTGACCTGCTGGGACGAGGCGGGGATCGCACAGACCCCGTCGGAGGCTCTGGAAGCGCGACTGCCGCTCGTTTCGGCGTTCGTGCGGTCGAACTGGCGGCAGCCGCTGATCATGGGCCTCTCCGCGCTCGAACGCCCGCTCAGCCCCACGACTCGCGACATGGAATACGCCAGTAAGGGTCCCGAGCACTTCGGCTACGTCGTCGAGGCGAACGGCACGAAGAGCGGCGACCTTGCCTTGCCGATCTACCACCTGCTCGACGCCGGCGACTGAGCGGACGGGAAGCGGAGGATGCGCGTCGACCAGGCGATCTACGGCACTGTCAAACTTGGGCACGCCCTCAGGTACGCGAGCGGCGACCGCAAGCTCGCGGGCGAGCTGGCGCAGCGCCTCGACCTGCCGGACACGGAGCCCCAAGGCGCCGACTGGTCGCCCGTCACGTCGGGGTTCGCCGTGCGCGACTGGTACGTTGTCGCTCGAACGTTCAGCGATCCGTCGGTTGGACGGTCAGGCATGGTAGTCACCCACGCGCTGATCTGCGACCTGGAGGAGATCGCCGCGTTGGACGACCTCCGCCCGCTGCTCGCGCACCTCATCACGTCGTTTGACGCGGCACCGGCAGCCGTCGAGGCGCTCGAGGTGACTCCGGTACCGGGAATGCCGCCCGCGACATCCGATCTCGCGGACACGGCGCAGGCGCTCGTCAGCCGCGGCTCCGGCCCGGTGGTGCGCATCGGATCGGACGGCTTCGAGAAGCTCATGGTCGCGCTGTGGGGACGCCTATGGCCCGCCCTGCGGCGCAAGCTCTACTTCCGGCTGAGCTTCGGCCCGAAGGACGTGGTGGAAAAGCCGGAGCCGACGATCGTCTGCACGCCAGCCTCCCTCGTCGGGCGGTGGCAACAGCAGCAGCGGATCGTTGGCCGGAGCGGCGCCGAGCGGCCCCAGGCCGCTGGAATGATCGACGGCTCGGCCGACGGCGCCGAGCTGCGGGAGTTCGGCGACAGGATCGGCGCGAACCTTGACGATTTCCAGGAGCTCCAGCTGCTCGAGCAGGCGCACGCCATCGCATCCACGACGCCCAACACCGTCGCGCGGCTTGTCTCGGCCACCCGGTTGATCGAGCGGCTCTCGCCGGATCCCGCGCGGGGGGAGGTCGAGAAACGCACCATCGTCGAGCGGCTCGTCGAAGTACTCCCGACGGCTCAGCCATCGGAGATCCTGACGCTGCGCAACCTCGCGCTCCCGGGTCTCGAGACGAGCGGCCTCGTCTGGCAGGCGCTCGAGCTATGGTTCGAACAAAACAACTATCTTCCCTCAGACGATGCCGACATAGTGACCATCGTCGCCGACGCGCTGATCGACGACGATGCCATCGCACCCTGGCGCGAGGCCGCGAGGCGGGGCCTGGACCGCTCGGCCGTTGCGACGGGTGGCCAGTTTGCCGCTGGGTTCTGGCGCTGGGCGAAGTCCGAGCCCCGCGTCTCCGCGCCGCTCGTCGCGCTGGTCGCGAGCGACCGGAAGGGACTGGAGGCGCTCGAGGCCGCGGCCCCGACAGACCTGGATACCGCCACCGCGAAGCCGATCATCGCCTCTGCCGCCAAGCAGAAGCTCTTTCGGCTGCACGCCATCGCGGCCGGCGCGAGCATGAAGCCCGCGGACGCGGCGAGCGCCCAGAGCGCCGTGGAGCCGGGTGCCGACGTCACCGCGATGCGGCTCGCGATGCGCCGCGCGAAGCCCGGCGAGATCCTCGACGCGGTGGCCAGGGTTCCCGACGCACGGGTGCTCACGATCGCGGGCGAGGCGGTGGCGAAGGACCCGACGCTCCTGGGGAGGCGGGACATGTCGACCGCCCCGAACCGGCGCATCTGGGTGGCAGCACTCAAGGCTGACACGGGAGCGTGGCGTGGGCCTGAGGACCCGCGGAAGGCGTTCAACCAGCTTCTCGACGAGCAGATCGACGGCGGCAGGCCGCCGGCGGAACTCCTCCACCTCCTGTCCGTATCGCCGCTTGCAGACCTGACGACTTACCCGCGGAGGAGCAAGGTCTGGGATAAGGTGCCGACGGCCACCCGGGATCGTCTGCTCGCGGCGACGACTGACGCCTGGTTCGCGAGCGCGGGAGCCGGTCAGCAGAACACCACGATCGAGCCTGAACTGGTTGAACGGATCGTCCGCGATCCGCGGCTCGACCAGCTCCTTATGCGCCTCGCGGCCGGGACGCTCGCGGAAGGTCTCCACGTGATCGACGGACTCGGCGGGCTCGACCACGCGCGCTTCCGGCGGTGGGTCTCGACCGCGGTCCGCGCGGTCCGGTCGATCACCCCTGCCGATGCCGACCTGCTCGGACGGGCCGTCGCATCGCGCGGACGAAGCGACATCGTCGACGACCTGATCTCGATCTACCGGGCCGGCCGGAACGACGTCGCGCCGGTGCTCCGCCACTGCCTCGGCCTGATCGGCCTCGTCGAGCGCTGGTTCCTCGGGCTCTCGCCCGTCAGCGCCAGTGAGAAGTGGGACGTGCTCACCGAGCTGGCCGCCGAGCTCTTTCCAAACGGGCCGGACCAGGACGCGATGTGGGAGCGGTCCGGCGGACGGGACGCCGACCTTCGTCACCACGGTACCGGCAAGGAGCGTTGGCGTGGTGCGATCCGCGACATCCAAAACGGAAGGCAACCCCGCGTCTCGAGGCTGATCCAGCAGATGCGAGCCGACTTCCC
Source organism: Mesorhizobium huakuii (assembly GCF_014189455.1). Lineage (NCBI taxonomy): Bacteria > Pseudomonadati > Pseudomonadota > Alphaproteobacteria > Hyphomicrobiales > Phyllobacteriaceae > Mesorhizobium > Mesorhizobium huakuii. The sequence continues at coordinate 183,871 of NZ_CP050299.1, read as the reverse complement.
CGAGAATCCCAACCTTAGGCTGATGGCCAACGACCCGCTGTTCCGGAACTGAGTCGGCGGCGGAAGACACCCGATGGAGTCCTTAATGAAATTCGACCAAGGCCGGGCGCTGATCATTGGCGTTGCCAACTATGAGGCGGTCGGGGGTCTTCCCGCCGCCGTGCTCAATGACGCGCTCGACACCGCCGAGACCCTCAAGTCGTCCGCGTACTGCGGCTATCCGGAGGCGAACGTCACTGTCCTCACCGACGACGCGTCCACGCTCGAAAACATCCGAAAAGCGCTTGCCGACCTCGCGGCGACCGCGACCGCCGACGACACCGTCGCGATCTTCTTCTCGGGCCACGGGGCGCGCATCGGCAGTGGCGCCGAGGCGACGAGCGCGCTCGTCCCCTACGATTGCAAGCTCACGGACGTCGCAGGAACGTCGCTCGGCGAGGCCGAGCTGTCCGCCGCGATCGCCGCCATCAAGGCGCCGCGGGTCATCCTCGTCGTCGACGCGTGCCATGCCGCCGGCACCGCCACGCTCAAGTCCGGCCTGGGCGAGGATGGGGAGGACGGGATCGACGAAGGGTTCGACGAGAAGTCGCTGCAGCAACTGGCGCGGGGGACCGGCCGGGTTGTGCTCGCGTCGTCGCGCGCGACCGAGACGTCTCTGGTGCTCAGACGCGAGCGGAACAGCGTGTTCACGACCGCGATGCTCTCCGGCCTCAAGGGCGCTGCCACCGCCGCCAGCGACGGGACCATCCGGGTATTTGACCTGTTCAACCACGTGTCCGAGACGGTCAGGCAGTCCGTCCCGGGAAGGCAGCACCCAGTGTTCAAGGCTAGCGACCTTGAGGAGAACTTCCCCGTCGCACTCGCGCTCGGCGGCACCAAGTCGATCTCGCCGGGCGTCAATCAGCGCCACCGGGACCTCGAGCAGATCATGCCGGACCTCTTCCCGCTCGGCCCGACGGACCAGGACATCTGGCTGCGGGCGGGCGGCGACGTCTCGCGCCTCAGGCTGAGCGGCAACGGACGAGCGCAGTGGTTCGCCGCGCTCCGCCTGATCTCCCTGGGCGGCGGCGGCAGCATTTCGCGCGAGAGCCTGATCGACGCGGCGCTGGACGAATTCCCTGCCCACCGCGAGCTCAAGGCGTTGCGCTAATCCGCTCGGCCCCTGGTCGGCGATATCCCACATTTTTAGCAAGATCGAATTCGGGCTCGGTAGGCGTTCAAGCCAATGTCGCATGCCTTAGGCAGGAAGTCAGAAGTCCAGCTTCAGACATGCTCAAGCAAATGGCGCAGCTGGACAATATCCTCGGGGAAACCACGAGCAGGATCGCGTCGCCGTTCTTCAGCCTGTCGATCGGCGGCGGCGACTAGCCTTGGAGGAAAGAGACAGAGGATGGGGGCGGTACATCATCAAACCATGACACAACTTGAGGAAAGCATCCGACGTGGGGTCAAAAGCGGTGGTTCCTACCAGCATCTAATGGAAGCTATTCGCCAATTCACAGCCGAAAGAGGACAGTCCGCAGTCGGCTCCAATCAAGACCTTTATTGCCGCGATGCTGATCGCCGTCCCTCCGACGAGGCTGACCTCTGGATCGGAGAGCAAAGACGTTTACCTGGGTCGCATAAAGGGCAGTGTGGAACGGGGGGCTAGGCGGATGCGCACCTCTTGTTAAATGCTCGCGCGGAGTCCGGTGTGGCTAACTCAGGCTCATTGAGCCGCCGAGTTCTCGATGAGCTTTATGCTCGTCTTCAGGCTCGCCTCAATATTTTCGTCCGCGTGGACCGAAGGCGCGAAACATTCGTAAGAATAGGCGCCTTTGTAGCCCATGGCGACAAGCGTCTTGATCTGCTCAACGTTCCACAGTCGGTCGGCCTCATCGACCAGGATGCGGTGACCGTCCTTCATCTCCTCGGGTGCAAGGGATGGATCAACGACGCCGGAAATATGCACGATGCCTGTCCATTCCGGGAAAAATTCGGCCTCGCCAGCGATGTGATGGTGGAACGTATCGTGCACCAACCGGAACCGATCCTTCCCCCGACGGCCTCGATCGCCTCGACAGCTTCGCGCTTGCGACGCAACGAAGAGGTCGTGAAGCCCAGCGGTTCCAGAAGGACGACCAGGTCCGCCTCCTCAAGCATCGGCAGTATGACGGCGAGTGCGCCGCGGAGATCGGAGAGCCGCTTCTCGTCAGGTTCGATGGCCCCATCGTTGCTCGGTATGAGGCTGATAGATTCTGCTCCGGCTTCCTTCGCCTGGGCGATCAAGAGCTTGATCTTGTCCTTCATCGCGTCCGACCAGCGATTGAAGCCATAGGCCTCGGAAAGGCCCAGAAGGCGAATGCCTTTGCTGCGGGCATATTCGCCAATCGCCGAGGGCTTCTCGCCATCGAAAAAATTCGCCTGTGCTGAGACCCTTGTCTGCAAGGTCGTTCCGAAGTTCTATACCGATGCAGCCAAGTCGGGATGCCAGGTCGATCAGTTTTTTGCTGGTCAGCTTTGGGGCTGTCATGTGGTTGAGTGCAAATTTGATCGTGCCGCCCAAGTTCGTTCTCCTCCATTGATTGCCGCCCGGCTTGGGCGGGGACGCAAATGCGATGTCGATGTTCAGGGGTTGTGTGTCTTCCACTGCGCGCGGCGACGGTCAATTCCCTCCCAGACGTCGACCATGGCCTTCATCAGGCTAAAATCTGGGGCGTTTTCCGTGAAGCGAAAAGCACTGGTTGCGGCTCCGAGCGCGTCGAGGGAAGCCTCAAGGATGCGGTGTCCTTCTCTGCGGTCGCTTCTGTCACGTCAGGCCCGACTTGAACAGTTGGAGGTGAACGGATGGCGAACGCTGTCCGTTAAGCTATTGAATTCACTCGCCTTGAGTTTTCGGCGCGAAAATGTGTGGTAACAACATTTGATCTGCTAGCCGCATGTTGTATGGATTTGATGGCATTTATTCGCTAACAACGCTGGCATGTTTGTCGTTGAGAGAGTCGCGCGCGGCCACCGCTATCTTTACCTCGTGGAAAGTGTCCGCGACGGTAAAACCGTTCGCCAGCGCACGATAAAGGCGCTGGGCCGCAAGGATGCGCTGGTTGCCAGCGGCGAACTTGACAGATTGGCGGCCTCGATTGCGCGCCATGGCGAACGCAGCCTCATCCTGTCCGACATTGACGCGGGGCGAATTGCCTCTCGCCGCATCGGCGGTCCGCTGTTGTTCGGGCGGCTGTGGGAGCGGCTCGGGATCGGCGAGGTGCTGGAAGAGGTGCTGGAAGGGCGCCAGTTCGGCTTTGCGGTGGAACGGGCGGTGTTCGTTGGCACGCTGCATCGGCTGTTCGTCTCGGGCTCGGACCGCGACTGCGCGAACTGGATGGCCGATTATGGTATCGAGGGCGCCGAGGGTCTGGCGCTCCATCACTTTTACCGGGCCATGGCGTGGCTGGGCGAGGAACTCGGCGAAAAGGCGCAAGGCGCGCTGGTGGCGCGCTGCGTGAAAGACGCGATCGAGGAAAAGCTCTTCGCGCGCCGGCAGGACCTGTTCACCGACCTCAGCCTTGTGTTCATGGACACCACCTCGTTGTCCTTCCATGGCGCGGGCGGCGAGACGCTGGGCAAGCGCGGGCATTCCAAGGACTTCCGCCCCGATCTGGCGCAAATGATCCTGGCGCTGGTCGTTGATGCCGAGGGCCGGCCGATCTGCACCGAGATGGTGCCCGGCAACACCGCTGACGTGACCGTCCTGTTGCCGGTGGTCGATCGGCTGCGAACGCGCTTCGGCGTCACACGCGCCTGCGTTGTCGCCGATCGCGGCATGATCAGCGCCGATACCATCGCCGCGCTCGAAAAGCTGGGCATGGAATACATTCTGGGGGCCCGCGAACGCTCGAGCAGCGTGATCCACAACGTCGTGCTCAATGACACGGCACCGATGGTTCCGCTCGTTCTCGAGCGCCAGCGTGGTGAAACTCAGTTGTGGGTCAAAGAGGTCAAGGTCGGTAAAGACCGCTACATCGTCAGCCGCAATGACGCCGAGGCCGAGAAGGACAAGGCCGACCGCCAGGCGATCATCGCCGGCCTCGAGGCGCAGCTCAAGAAGGGCGACAAGGCACTGGTCGGCAACTCGGCCTACCGGCGTTACCTCAAGGCCAGCGGCAAGAACTTCAAGATCGATGTCGGCAAGCTTGCCGAGGAAGCCCGCTACGACGGCATCACCGTGGTGCGGACCAACGCGAAGGTGACCCCGCTCCAGGCCGTGCTGCGGTATCGCGATTTGCTCGAGGTCGAGAGCCTGTTCCGCGCCGCCAAGGCAACCTTCAATACCCGGCCGATCTTCCACCAATCCGATGCCGCCATCCGCGGGCATGTGTTTTGCTCGTTCCTGGGGCTCGTACTCAGCAAGGAACTGTACCGCCTCTGCCGGGCCAAAGGCCTGACGCCCGAATGGCAGCCGCTTCTACGCGATCTCGACCGCCTCCAGGAAGCCACCATCGAAAAGGATGGTCGCATCGTCACCACCAGAACCCACGTTACGGGCCAAGTGGGCAACGTCTTCAAGGCATCTGGCATCGCTCTGCCACACAACCTCGACGAACAACTCGCCTGAGATCATCCCCAAAATGTAGTGGTAACACGCGCCGGCGCGCGCCTAACGTGCTGATATAATAACATATTCTTACAGGCGGTGTTTAAGTGGGGTCAGGATTCTGCGCGAAACGTCCAGCGGATCCATGCCGATCCGGTCAGCCCTGTCCAGCGCCACGAGGTCCGGTCGGATCGCCAGAAGCTGCGAAAGCTCGTATCGACCCGCATGATCGCCTGTGAATTTCCCGCTGACGAGCTCGGGGTCTGTCCTGACAAAGTGCTGAATGGGGAAGGCGCCAGCGAATGCCTCCGCAATCATCCTGAGATCGTCCTGGCTTCCATGGTGACCGCTGACGACAACCACCGCCTGGAATCCGGCGTTGCGGAAAGCCCGCAGCTGGTAGAGCAGCGTCTCGAGCAGGAGATGCGGCGGCAGCGCCGCGAGCCTGGGATTGACCCCGCCCATGACCTCCTTAAGCCAAGGCGCGTGATAGCCGGTCTCATGGGTGTGGTAGGCCATGGTCGGTGCGCCGACGCCACCGAACCGGTCAGCGGCTTCGTCGCACAGCCAGTCGGCCTTGATCGTGTCGAGACCGAAAGGTGCGACATGCCCATGCGGCTCACAAAGGCCCATCGGAAGGTAGACGACCGGTTTCTGTTTCTGGCGCTCGAGAAATTCCTGGGGCTTGAGGAACTCCCACCTGACCTGTTCCTTGAAGATCATGGCCCCAAATCTCAATCGATTTCGATAAAGACTCGCCACCGTCGACGCGTGTCGGATAGGTCCTCAAGTTCACGCAAACCGGAGCGCCTCTTGCCGCTCCAGTCCTGTAGTCGAACCTGCCGTTGTGCTTGGGACATTCGACAATATTGTCCATCACCAGGCCGTCGGCCAGATGCACTCATGCGTGCACAGGCCGTCGGTCGCGAAAAACTCGTCTTCTGGACTGCGATAGATCGCGTAGGTTGCTCCGGCGTGGTCAAAGCGGATCACGTCCTCCTCGTCCTCGTCCACGTCGTCGACGGCGCACGCCCTTACGCGCCGGGTACGCTTCCTGGTGCAAGCAGGAATTCGCCGCCCGCGCCACATGGACTTCGCGGCCTCACACGCGCCATCCAAAATCGAATGTCACATACGGCGAGGCCATATTCTTGCTGTCAGTGCTTCAGCACGACTTTCCCGGGAGCGCCCGCTGCAACCGCTTTTTGGGCCGCGCCAATCTGGTCCAGGGTGAAAGTGTGGGAAATCGGGATCACCAGCTGCCCACGTACGGCGGAATCCAGCACTGCATTAAGCGTGGCGGCATCGGTGCGGTGGTAGAGTTCAATGATAGCCAAGCGATTTCCGGCATTGGCGCCCTCGGGCACCGGAACAACGCTGGCCACATGGCCGCCGTCGCGGACATGGCTGATGAGATTGCCGGCTACGGGGCCGGCGGCGCTGATGGCATAGTCGAAACTCGGAACTGCGGCTGGGATCGTGATATCGAGCGCTTCGCCCGCCACGTCGCGGCCTTCACTCAGCCGCTCACGCCGGACGCCCGCCACCGGCTTGGCGCCGATCTGTTTGAGATACTGGATCGCGGACCGTCCCACCGTGCCAAGGCCGCCCGAGACCAGAACCCGATCGCCAGCCTTGACTCCCAGCGCTTCGACGGTTTGGCGCCCGGTAAGGCCAGCTTTGACGAGCGAGGCACCCTGCTCGAAACTTAGTTCAGCAGGCAGCTTGGCGACAGATGTGGCTGCAACGACGCCATATTCGGCGTGCGCGCCTTTGCCGTTTGCCGGAAAATCGGCCACAACCCGGTCACCGACCGCAAAACCGGTCACGCCTTCGCCGAGCGCCGAAATGGCGCCGGCGGCGTCTCCGCCAAGCACAGCCGGCAGCGGCAGCGGTATAAATTCGGCCATGAAGCCCTGGCGGAGAACAAGGTCGAATGGGTTGACCGCGGATGCCTCGATCTTAATGAGGACCTCGCCCGGCCCCGGCTGCGGCGTCGGAATATCGGCGATTTCGAAGTGATCGACGTCGCCGTAGGATTTGAGAAGTGCGGCTTTCATTGCGGTCTCCAAAATTCTGGTCGTCTGGTTTGGCACTTGCTTTTTCCAGATGCTGCCGTTTACGCCATGGCCGGGCGGCGAGCGTTCTCGAGGGCCCATGCCCCACCGCCTGCGAGGGCGAGATAAAGGAAGATGAAGCAGAACAGGATCGCGGGTTCGCCGAAATTCAGAGCCGGCCAGAAACCCTGCGACGCGTGTGCCATGAAATAGGCGGCTGCCATCTCACCCGAAGCAATGAAGGCGGCGAGGCGCGTGTAAAATCCGACGAACATCAACAGCGCGGTGATCACCTCGATTGTGCCGGCAACGATCATGATGGCGGGCAGCGGATAGGACACACCCGGAATCGCGGCCGGGAACTGCAGGAATTTCATGGTCGCGTGTTCGAGGAACAGAAGTGCGGTCATGATGCGAAGGATCGCAAGAACGCGCGGCGTCCATTTGACGGTATCAAGCATGACATCTCCAATTTGGTTGATGGGTGGTCAGGCGGCGGAAACCGCCTTCTTCAGTTCCTGGTTTTCCTTCCAGAGCTTCATCGACATGGCAAAGACGCCATCGACATAGTTCCGGTAGACCGGCAGCCTGGCCGGATCGCGGCCCGCCTTTGCCGCGAAGAATGCAACAATGTCGTCGGATTCAGTGACGTAACGACCGGGCTCAAGCTGCGCGCACGGAAAGCTCACCTCATCGAGGTGCGGCAGCAGCTCTGTCCGGATTTCTTGCTCCCCCGCGGTGCCGGAAACGAAGTCGCGGCTTTCAACTTCCGAAGCCAGGCCTGATTCCAGAAGAAACAGGCGAACTTTCAAGCAGAAGGGGCAGTTCTCCTTGAGATAGACGATCGGTTTGAACGTTTCGCTGATCATGGCGCATCTCCATTTGCTTGGGCGGCTGAAGGGGCGAGACCGAAGCGGAAACTCGATGCGGTGAGCCCGCCCGCGAAGTCCTTCTGGTGATAGATCGTGGCACCCGGTTCGTCTTCGGCGGCACCGACCACCACCATCAGCGGGATGAGGTGATCTTCACGGGGGTGCGCCGCGCGGGCGGCTGGCGCCCGTTCCCATTCGATGAGCCGTTCGGTTCGCTTCTCGGAAGGACAATGCATCAGAGTTTCCTGGAGCCAGGCGTCAAAGCGACGGGACGGCTCGTATCCGTCCGTGCCGCGCATGGCAGACAGGTTGTGATAGCTGAGGCCGCTGCCGATGATCAGAACGCCCTCGGCGCGCAGAGGCGCGAGAGCTCGGCCGACCTTGATATGCAGCGCCGGATCGTAACCCATATCCAGCGAAAGCTGGACCAAAGGAATGTCCTCGTCCGGATAGAGAGGCTTCATGATGCTGAAGGTGCCGTGATCGTAACCGCGTGTTGGATCAAGTGCCGCTTCGATGCCGCTTGCGAGGAGTCGCCGCTGAACACGGTTCGCAAGCTCCGGCGAGCCGGGCGCATTGTAGGCGATGCTATAGAGGTATTCCGGAAAGCCGTGATAGTCATAGACCATGCCCGGCTTGACACCTGACGAGATGGCAAAACCAGTCTCTTCCCAGTGGCCCGAGATCACGAGGACCGCCTTCGGCGCGCTGCCGAGTTCGGCGCGCATGTCCACCAGCGACTTCTCAAGCACGTCGAAATTGCGGCGGAACTCGCCCGTAATATAGGGCCAGGGTCCGCCGCCATGACTGATGAAGTAGGTCGGGAGCAAGGAATCTGTCACCAGGTTTGTCCTTCATGAGGTGACCGCAAAATCCGCGGCTGGGGCGCCGTTTGAAAAGCTTGCCTTCCAAGGGCGTCCGTTGCGGAAGAATTTGATTTTTTCTCCTTCAATGATCAATCTGGCTGATATTGAAGAACCATTTCCTGGATGTTGATGATAAATGGATACGTTGACGAGCCTGCGGGTGTTTTGCACCGTCGCCGACCTAAAAAGCTTCACCGCTGCCGCAGATCGCCTCGGCATTTCGCCGGCAATGGCCAGCAAACACGTAATGCAGTTGGAGAACCGCCTGGGCACCCGGTTGCTCAACCGGACCAGCCGAAGAGTCAGCCTCACAGAGTCTGGTGCGCTTTATTTCAATCAAACCAAACAGATGCTTGAAGGGCTTGACGAGGTGGAAGCGGCTGTCGGCAACGTCACCGTGGCACCCCGTGGGACCCTGAAACTGAGTGCGCCGGTTTGGGCAGCCAGTTCCTGCTTTGTAGACATACTGGCCGCCTACAATCAGCGCTATCCCGACGTCTGCCTGGATGTCGATCTAAGCGGGCGTATCGTCAATCTGGTGGACGAAGGTTTCGACCTGGCTCTGCGGGCAACGTCGCGCGAGCGGCTCGATCCGGGCCTTGTTGCCCGTCCGCTGACCCAGATCGAGTTTCGTCTCATGGCATCGCCGGAATATCTGGAGCGAACAGGGCGACCCCAACGTATCACCGATCTCAATGGCCACGCGCTGCTTTGGTTCAGCGGGATCAACCTCGGCGACAGCCTGTCGCTGGAAGGTCCGGATGGACGGCACAGGGTCACATTCCGTCGCGTGATGCAGAGCGAGAACGAGACGATTTTGCAGCTTGCAGCGCTGCGGGGCATGGGCCTTGTTTTTCTACCGAAATGGATGGTTGAGCCGGATATCGAAGCAGGCCGGCTGGAGATGGTGCTTCCAGACGCGATCGGGTTCACCAACACGCTACATGCCGTATATCCGAGCCGAAAATACCTTTCCGCCAAGGTCCGCACTTTCATAGACTTCATGACGGCGAGGCTACAGGAGGTGCAATAGTAGCGCCGCATCAGCATCGCCATTCCACGATACCGCGGGGTCGTTCATTTCGCCCCACTGCGCCTGGGACGCTTCACCCGGCGCAAGCGGCTCGTGACCCGCAAATGGCAGGTCGACGAGCACCTGTCCGGCGGCCAAGCGCTTCTTCAGGAAAGCGCTGGAGCGTGACGGTCAACCCGCCGCCGGTTGTCTTGCTCGATGCGAAACGGGCAGCCGAGTTGCACCGGCTCGGTAGCGTCACGCCGCATTATTTCTTCAAGGAGCTTGAACGCGCCGGATCGCTGGAGCGGCTGGTTGATGAAGCGATTGCCGAGGCGCGCACGAACAACGCGTGAGCTGGCGCGCCTTGTATGGCGAAAGGGGAGGGGCGAGAGCCCATGGCCTGCAACGAAGAGATCAAGCATTGCGATCGCCGAACCAAGGTGCCCAGTCGACATACGGACCGCGGCCTTCAATGCCAGCTCGCCTTGGAACCGGCCCTTCAGGAATTGGTTGAGCGCGCAGCGGAATCCGGCTGGACCGACGACGAGATAGCCTACGCGCCCGGGCCAGAGCAACAAGATGAGCATCATACCGCGACCCCGCCCAACCTATTGCGACCGCAAAGCCCCACGATGCGTTCCGACGCTCTGGTCAGCCCTTTTGGAAACCACTGGCTTTGCTGAATTGCGCTTAACTCAGATATATAGCGGTGGAGAGGCGCTGCCGCCTGAAAGCTGCCTTGGCCAGGCATCGGTGAATTCGGCGAGGCCGACCACCAGTGCAATATGGAAGCGGACCCTTTCTTCGGCTTCTTGGTTGGCCATGCCCCGTACCTCGAGGCCGAAAGCGACGTTGCCGAGTACGCTCGGCCAAGGCAGCAGGCGGTTTCCTGGAAGATCACCGCGCGCTCGGCGCCGACGCCATGCACCGGCTAGCCGTCTATTGCGACAGCACCGCTGTCGGCGGTCTCCAGTCCGGCAAGGGGATAGAGTGCGTCGTCAAAATGACCCAGACAAATAGCGTAGCAGGGAGTGGATATGGTCTTTCGATTGAAGGAGCTCCTCGCCAGGAAGTTCGAAGAAGAAGTGCAATTCTTCAAGGGCTGGCAGAAGGACAGGAAACGAGTGGGCGCGCTGATGCCAACGTCCGTTCATGCCGCGCGTCGTATGGCAAGCGTTATCAATCCGGCATCCGGATTGCCGGTTCTTGAGCTGGGCGCAGGAACTGGCGTCATCACCAAGGCAATCCTGGAAAGGGGCATCAAGCCGCATCAGCTGGTTTCGGTCGAATAATCCAAGGATTTCTATCATCGTCTCACACGACGCTTTCCAGGGGTGGATTTTCGATTGGGCGATGCGTTCGCGCTGGAGGAAGTGCTGGCCGAGCGGCGCGGGGAGCAATTCGACTGTGTGATAAGTGCGGTGCCGTTGCTGAGTTTTCCGATGGAACAGCGCATTGCATTGCTTGAGGATTTGCTTGCCCGAATTCCTCGCGGGAGACCTGTCATTCAGATCACCTACGGACCTTTGTCGCCGGTGATCAAAATGCCCGACCGCTACGTCGTGTCTCACTATGATTTCGTCGTCCGCAACATCCCGCCCGCACAGCTCTGGACTTACCGACGAGCAGTCTGAGCCGCAGCACGCGCGGAAAGTGGCGGCATTCTGCAAAATCCTGCTGAAGGACACGACGGTGATCGTCACGAAATTAGCATCGATTGCGCTTTTGTAGCCGCCTCCGCTTGCGGAGGCGGCTATGCCTTTAGCGCACACTCATTTGCTGCGGATTTCGCCCTGCGGACAATTGACAGCGAAGCCACCGCGGCCGCGAAAATCTCGCGACGGCGCTTCGATGCCGGGACCGGCCTGCCATTTTTGAGAGGTGATCCGTGCAGGTGCCTGACGCAAACCATGCAATCCCGTCCCTGACCATATCATAGCCATCGCCCTCTTTCAGCTGCCCAGGCCTCCTGACAGCCGGATCAATGATGACGATCCCCCTGGAGAATATTCTTCTTTGAAGAGCGGACGGTCTGCGCCGTCCTATGCCTCAGCTTGTACGATGGCCTCCTGGCCTTCCGTGCCACGCCAGTGAGGTTCGGTCACTCTACCGTGCAATGGCGTTCGGAAATACGACAGGCGAACCACAATAGTCATGTTTAGGCTGAAGACTTTTCAGCGGACCGTGAAAAAAGGAAACGCGAGTTCTTCCGCTCCTTCAGAGGCCCCTCGAACTCGCTTTCTTTGGAGTAGGGAGATCGCTCGTCAGACGCTCCCATGTGGTGGTCGGCAAACCGCCGCAAAACGGTCACTCGCTGTTTTCGGCTGCATGTTTCCGGAGCTTCTCGAACACGAACAGCTTGCCTTCGCGCACGCTATCTTGAAGCGATCTCGCATTGGCCAGATGCGCCGCAATCGCGCTGGCAAGCATGCAACCCGTCCCGCGCATCGATGAGATCAGGCGCGGTGTGTCGAAGCGGATTGGTTCTTGATCGAAGCGCAACAGAACATCGGTTGATCGATGTCCCGATGCGTGGCCGCCCTTGATCAGCAGGGCCTGCGCTGCAGCGTTCAGCAATTCCTGGCCTTGCAACACTGCGCCGCCCTCATCCACCGCCAGTTCCGAGCCAACAAGGAGCGCCAACTCGATGAGATTGGATGCGACAATACAGCAAAGTGGCATCAGATCGCGCTTCATGACGGCGATGGCGCCGGCTTCCAGAAGCGTCCGGCCTGATGTCGACGCCAGCACCGGGTCCAGTATTGCCGGCACGTGCGGATTTTCACGCAGCACTGTGACAACGGCCACGATGATCTCGGCCGTTGCCGATCTTGATGGCCGCCACCTTGTTGGCCTGCAGCGCCGCCCGCATCTGATCGGCCACCAGACCCGGTGACGAATGACTGATTTCCATGACGGCTTTGTGCGTCTGCACCGTCAGCGCAGAGACGGCAAGGCAGGTGCGCACGCCAATGGAAGCGATCGTCTCGATGTCGCGCGCAATTCCAGCCCCACCGCTGGAGTCCGACCCACCAACGACAAGCACATGGGGTTCTCGCTTCAGCGCGATGGATCCGTCTTTTCGATCCATTCCCGCGTGCGCAGTTCGGGATCCGCATTGAATGTGATGTCGGTGACCACCGCCGCGCTGTCGGCACCAGCTGCGAAGACACCGTCGAGACGGTCAGGGTTGAGGCCACCAATGGCAACCAATGGGATCGGCGCGACCCGGCGCTTCCATTCGCCGATCCGTTCGACCCCTTGCGGGCGCCATTTCATCTTCTTCAGGATGGTCGGGTAAATGGGGCCGAGCGCGATATAGTCCGGTTCGGCTGCGAGGGCTGTTTCCAGTTCGGCGTGATCGTGGGTCGAAAGTCCGAGCTTCAATCCGGCGTACTTGATCGCCAGCAGGTCGGCCGCGGCCAAATCCTCGTGGTCGAGATGGACGAAGTCGCAGCCTTTTTCAATGGCGAGCCGCCAATAGTCGTTGACGATCAGTTGGCAGCGATGGACCGCGCAGACGTCGTTGGCGCGGCGGATTTCCGTCCGCAGAGTGGCCTCGTCGCGGCACCGTAACGTTAACCGGGCATCGATCAAAATGTGGGATCTGGCGGCATGACCAGATTTTCCCGTGATCCTCTTTATCGTCGCCACCGATTTCCGGCGCAGGTGATTGCCCATGCCGTTTGGCTCTATTTCCGGTTTCCGCTCAGCCTGCGGATGGTCGAGGATATGCTGGCAGCTCGTGGCGTCATCGTCTCTCACCAGACCGTGCGACTTTGGGCTGAGAAATTTGGCAGACACTTTGCCAATGATACCGGAAGCGATCGGCCGGCAAGCTCGGCGACAAATGGCATCTCGATGAGGTTGTCATCACCATCGGTGGAAAGAAACACTGGCTTTGGCGCGCCGTTGATCAGGACGGGTTTGTTCTCGACGTGTTGGTGCAAAGCCGTCGCAATGCCAAGGCGGCAAAGCGCTTGATGCGAAAGCTTCTGAAAGGGCAAGGCCGTTCGCCGCGTGTGATGATCACCGACAAGCTTCGATCCTACGGTGCGGCGAAGCGGGAGATCATGCCAGGCGTCGAGCATCGCTCGCACAAGGGCCTGAACAATCGGGCGGAGAACTCTCATCAACCCGTCCGACGGCGGGAGAGGATCATGAAGCGCTTCAAGTCAGCGCGACATCTTCAGCGTTTCGTTTCCGTCCACGACCCGATCGCCAACCTCTTTAACGTTCCCCGCCACGATATTCCATCCACCCACCATCGAGAACTGCGAGCAACTGCCATGCAAGCATGGCGCCAAATCGCGCGACTTCACGCCGAATGAACCAAAGCCTCACTCCCAGATCTTGTTTTCACAGCGTTAAGTTTAGGGAGCGGGAAAAAGCTGGGGGTAAGAATTTTAGCGTAACCGGAGCTTTTTGTCGGAAGGGGCATTCGGTGGCAGCGCAATTGAGGATGAAGGTCTGGGTCGAATTGGTTGGCGCCGATGGCCTGCCGCTACGTCGAGAGATCGCAATTGTCGCACGCAACGTCGAAGGGGCGCGGCTCGGCGACTTCGGCCTCTCTCTGGATGAAAGCAAGGGCATACAGCGCCGCCTGCAGGGGAATTCACGCAGTTCCAGGCAGATCAGGCGGCACAGCTCGATAGGAATTGTTTGGAATGCGGTCGCGTTAGGAGCATCCATGACTACCGATCTCGCACGGTCGACTCGCTCTTTGGCGTTTGCCGTATGCGCGTACCTCGCTTTCGCGGCTGCGCGTGCGACGGATCGGCGAATCCTGGCGAAGGAAGAACAGAAGCCCTGTTGAACGGCAGAGCCACGCCGGAGTTGCAGCGCATTCAGGCTGAACTCGGCTCCCGATTGTCATTTCGTGAAGCGGCGCGTGTTCTCGACCTTTTTGTGCCGGCCATGCGGCCGCACAATCATCGCACTGTAAGCAACCGGCTGGCGAAGGTCGCCGATCAGATCGAGAAATGGGACCTTGCAAGTCCCTATAGACTGAGCCGTGCCGACGGGTCGCCCATTTCCGTGTTCATTGATGGCGCCTACATTCGCGCGGTCCCCGGATACCAGAGCCGCCATTTCGAAATTGCCATGGGGCGGGTTGTGACCAAAGGCCGACCACCGCGTCAGTTCGCGGCCTCACCGCATGTTACCACCGGCAAGCACGACGTTGTTCGTGCGGCGCTGCGGGCGCAAGGGTGGGTGCCAGGCAGCGACGTCACCGTTTTCAGCGACGGAGACGTCGGGCTGCAGGGTATCGTCATCGGCGCAACACGCCAGCCCATCACCCACATTCTCGACTGGTTCCATCTGTCGATGCGGCTCCGTCACATCGAACAGGCGTGGGAAGGGCTCAAGAGCGTTGGCAATCTGAGTATCTACCTTCGAGACACTGCGCTTCATGTGCCGCGGCTTCGTCATCTCCTCTGGAGCGGCTACGTCAGGGAGGCGACGAGAGCCGTGAGGGATATGCTTTGCCAGTTGGAGCAATATGCTCGGCTGCCGGATGCCAGCAACAAGCTCAAGCGCTTCTTCGAACTGGTCAGCAATCTTCAGACCTACCTGATCCAGAACAAAACCTCCCTGGTCGACTACTGCCAACGATATTGGGCGGATCACCCGATCTCGAGTGCCCCGGCCGAATCCGCCGCCAACAGCCTCGTCAATGCCCGCATGAACAAAAAACGTCAGATGCGCTGGTCTCCCGCAGGGGCTCACAGGGTACTTCAGGTCCGCGCGGCGGTTGCCGATGGTCGATTGAAGCAAGCCAAGTTTGCCCTTGCGGCTTGACCCCAGCTTTTTCCCGCTCCCGGGCTTGATATCATTAGGCGAGAAGTCTCACCTTTAAATGCAGCGCGACAAGCTGATCTGGTCGGTCGTCAATTGGGCCCGCCGCAATGCCTGAACCGGACGAATTCACGCAGAAACAATCTGTAGAGGCAATTCGCCTCTACACCGTCTATCGACACGAGCTTGATCATAGCGAGATCGGCGGTCGGTTTATGCCCTATCGCTGGTGGACGCTCCCCAACCCGCTCACCGTGATATGGATGCCGTATTCCAGCATGTTGTCGGAATATGCCTCGGAGCTCGCGAACATCATCAACGACCTGACTCATGACGTGCGTCGGCTGCGCGCATGGGCGCGCGTCGCGGCCGCACTCTCCGATAAAGAGAAGCTCGCAGTCTCACATGAGTTCATAAACACGCTGGGGACGGTCGCTCTCGGGAGGCCCTATGCGATCAAGTCGCGCTTCGCCTTCGCGGCGGGACATCTGTGCCACCAAGCCAATAGGACAAAAGATCTGCAAGGGTGGCGTGACGAGTTCCCGAATGAGCGAGCGCTCTATCTGGACGATATAGACCCGATTTGCAGGGGGTGGCGACGCTTCCGGACTTTCAAGCGCCGCGTCGAGCCTATCGCCGGCGGCGCGTTCAAGCGGGCTACCGGGGACTTCCGTAACGCCTACAATCATCGTTTTTCGAGCCGGTTTCTCATCGGTATGAGCGCGATGGTCACGCGTATCGTCGGCGAAGACGGGCGCATCTGCTACGGTATTGGCGGCAGCGAGCCGCTTAATCTCGATCGGTTCCGTTGCAAATTTTCATACCGGCACAGAAACTGAGGGGGCGGCAATAGCTTCACGCTGCGGCGATGATTTCAAACTGTTCAGCAATCGACGGATTTGGATTGTAGGCGTACCTCGCCTGCCGTTTGCGCATCATGTGGATCATCTCGACTCCAGCCAGTGTTGCCGTCGCGCTTGCGAATGACTTGAAACCGAGCATCGGCCGCACCCGGCGCTTGATACGCCGATGGTCCTGCTCGATGCGGTTGTTGAGATATCGGCTCTGGCGGATGCCAATCCGTTTGGGAGCGCGCCGGGAGGGACGGCGCAGTCGGTTTTCGGCATCGCACGAGACGAGCGCCTCGCGGTTGGTCTGGCTGCCGTCGATGACCACCCGCGCGGGCCGCCCATGGCGTTCAAGCGCTTTTCGGAAAAACCGTTTGGCCGCCAGCAGGTCCCGGTGTTCGCTGAACCAGAACTCGACGGTGTCGCCGGCGCTGTCGATCGCGCGATAGAGATACATCCACTTTCCGCGAACCTTGATATAGGTCTCGTCGACATGCCATTTTCTGGTCACCGCGCGCTTGCGTCGATTGAAACGCTCCAGCAGCCGAGGCGAGAAGTGAACGACCCAGCGGTGGATCGTCGAATGGTCGACGCCGATGCCGCGCTCCGCCATCATTTCCTTCAGGTCGCGCAGGCTCAGGCCATAGGCCAGATACCAGCGCACGCACAGCAGGATTACGGACTGGTCGAAATGGCGGCCCTTGAACATGAACAACTCTCCGGCAAAATGCCGGTCACCTATGACACGCCGGCCGTAAGCGAAAAGTTTGCAACGGAACCGACCTGCGATGACTGAGCCTATAGCGCTCGCGCTACGACAACCTGCCCACAACCGGCCTGCAATCCACCGCTGCGCTACTGTGCCTTTGGGCAAAGTCTCGAACGCGACGCAGGAGCCGATCACCGCAATCAAACCGGTTCACTTGGGGTGCTCCGCCCGTGCAGGCTGTCGCTGCGCGGGTTCGACGGCCTGGCGCTATTTGCGCGCGTCTTCTGCCCTCGACAGTGCCAATGGCGCACGCTTCGACGAAATGCCGCCAACGACCTCTGGTGCCTTCGGCGCCGGTGCTTTGGCAGTTGGCATGATGTTTCGACCTCCGTGAGGGCGGGCAGGCGAGCACAGTCGTGCCTGCAGTTCTCATGACTGGCGCGGATGAGGCTGATTGGCGCGATGACTTACGCCGCAATCCAGCATTTCTCGACGTGGTCGCGTCGGCCGGTGACCTGTCACGATGGGGTGTCCTGTTTCGCCGAGTCTTACGGGCGCAATTCGCTCGTTTTCTGGTCTCCGCTCTGGTGCGTTCATGTGTTGCCAGTCATTGCAGAACATCTGTCAGCATCGTCGGCGACAGCGCCGTTCGAACTCTCGGCATTACCATTTCGCGCGACGGTCCTGCTGGCGCCCGACACGGGCCAGCATGTTCTTCTTCGCAACGCCGAGCATACGCTCCAGCTCGCCGTCTCTGGCGCGGATATCTTGCAACCTGTCTGCCTCCATACCGAGGCGATCTGGCCCGCGATGCTTTCGAAGCACCGCCTGAGGGCGCTCGAGTGCCTCAATGCTCTAAGTGTGGGTCAACATCTGCCTGCCCGCTTGTTTCCGCCAGAAAAACGCGGTCCCCGTCTAACCTTCGTTCTTCGTGCGCTCGACGGCTCACTTGCTGGGGCGTCACATCGCGAGCTCGCCGAAGCGCTGATTGGTCACCGGCGCGTCAATGCCGACTGGAGAGATCCTCGCGATCATCTGCGCGACCGTATTCGCCGTGCCGTCTCTCGTGGCCGCGCCCTCATGAACGGAGGGTACAGAGATTTCCTCACTTGAAAAGTGACAGTCCGCCCTGTGCCTCAGCCGGCGAACAGTTCAGAGCTAAACCGGTCACCACTTGTTCGCCCAGTCGACATGGCAGCGAACGGCGGTGCGCTCTGGTTCAAGTGCCGGTCGATGCCGAGAGGCACGTTCGGCATTGTCCGATAGCCGACAATGTCGAGTACGCGACATAGAGGAAGCTGGCTCTCGAGTGTTTTTAAATGCTTTTTGGCTTGGCACGCTACATGCACGCTATTCAGCAATACGCGCGGACTGAGTGGTCGCACCGCCACGAGAGCCGCTGACTTACGCCACCTCCCAAGGCGTACCCGGCCCGGCAGCGAGCTCAGTCTTCTGCCGGGCATGCCTTTCAGACGTACTCGCGTTCAGAACTTCAAATTAGGCCCGCGCGCAATGTCCGTATTCCATATGCACTGGATATGACATCACCGCTAGTGTGACACCGAGCGAGCAGGCAAGGGCGAGGGTCATTGCGCGGCGGCATTACGGGTCATGCAAACGCGAACCACCAATCAGGCGTCATGCACGCTATCGAACAGCGAGGTTCGAAATGGGATCGGATGACTTACCAACGGTAGCAGGGAGCGCACGGTTTCCAGGGAAGGCCGAGATCAGGGCCATATTGGAGGAGTCTGCAAAGGCGTCGTCGCATCTGCGAGCTATG
Organism: Mesorhizobium huakuii; assembly: GCF_014189455.1. Classification (NCBI taxonomy): domain Bacteria; kingdom Pseudomonadati; phylum Pseudomonadota; class Alphaproteobacteria; order Hyphomicrobiales; family Phyllobacteriaceae; genus Mesorhizobium; species Mesorhizobium huakuii. Next base: position 165,352 of record NZ_CP050299.1, on the reverse strand, counting down.
TGCTGCTGCTGCTTATGATGCCTTGTCACAGCTTGGTCACGGCTTGCGCGTCAGCAAGGCGATTGAACCGCATTGTGACCAAGTGGACCTGGAAAACGCGCAGATCTGGATCTCCCCAATTTGAAGAGCGGCCTGTCGGTCTAGGAGCATATAGCGCCGACGAGTTCGGCGCCATCTGCCGCTGGCCGGCGATAAGCCTTTTCGTCCCGAATGCCCAGCCCTTCACCCGACAGGCGGCGAGGTATTTGCTGGCCCGAGCCGAACACGCGCCCGACATGTTTGGTTCATCACCACATCCTCGTCATTCCAATGGCTTCTCTCTAGAAAGTACGGGCATGACCTGCCCCAGTATTCGCGCCGGATTCCTGTTCCACCGTCCTACAGTCACATCGCTGCACGATTCGACGACCTTTGGACCCTTGATGGCGCTGTTCTACAACCCTGCCCGCTGCCGTCGCGATCGATTTGAGGTGCGACAGGGATCACCGAAGAAACAGGAAATGGCGTCATGATCCCAAAGAATCGTGACTTCAGTCCGGTGACCTGGCGTTTCCTGCAGACCCCGCCCGCGGATCCGGATAGCACGGTCAGTCTGGTCAGCCTTCCAGACAATCTTCCAGCGACGGATGAGGACGTGGTCAGCGGGACATATCCGCAAATCGACGCGCATCCGCGGCAAGACCTCTCGTTGGACGCTAGGGGCGAGGCTCTGCGACGGGAGGAGGTGCTGCAGTTTCTGGGGCTCTCGCCGCAGTCCCTTGCCGGGTCAAGCCGCAGCACTGCAGGGTTTTCCGCCGACGGGGAAGCGAGTGAGAGAGGGGAGGACTACGATCAGGCCCTAGGCATCCACAGAAAGCCGTTGCCGCAGACGCCATGGGAGATGGCGGAGTCTTCGCTCTCCTTGCAGGAGGACTTTTTCGGACAGGCATGGCGGATGGTCGAGCAGTTCGGGGAGACCGGCCCCCAGCGAGCCCGGACGAACACGATGCGCCCACTCGCGCCGGCAGCCTTGTTCTGCCGGCGGATGAGGACGTGGCCAGCGGAACATATCCGCAAACCGACGCGCATCCGCGGCAAGACCTCTCGTCGGACGAGAGGGACGAGGCTCTGCGATGGGAGGAGGTGCAGCAGTTTCTGGGGCTCTCGCCGCAGTCCCTTGCCGGGTCAAGCCACAGCACTGCAAGGTTTTCCGCCGACGGGGAAGCGAGTGAGAGAGGGGAGGACTACGATCAGGCCCTGGGCATCCTCAGGGAGCAGTTGTCGCAGACGATGAGCGACGTGACGGAGTATTGGCTCGCCTTGGAGAAGGACTCTTCTGGACAGGCATTGCGGATGATCGAGCAGTTCGGGGGAGACCGGCCGCCAGCGAGCCCGGACGAATACGATGCGCCCACTCGCGCCGGCAGTCTTGCAGCGGCGGATGAGGACGTGGCCAGCGGGATATATCCGCAAACCGACGCGCATCCGCGGCAAGACCTCTCGTCGGAGGCTATGGACGAGGATCTGCCATGGGCGGAGCTGCAGCAGCTTCTGGAGCACTCGTCTCAGCCCGCTGTCGGGCCCGACAGCACTCCAGCGTTTCCAGCGGTCGACGGGGGAGCGAGTGGGAGAGTGGAGGACTATTGTGGACAGGCATGGCAGAGGGTCAAGCGGTTCCGGGGAGACCCGCTCCCAGCGAATTTTGGAGGGGCGACAAGGCGGGTAGGCGAGATGGCCCAGCAGAAGAACGGATACGACTGCAGTGTTTCGGTGCTGGCGGCCACGCACGCACCGTTGACCAGACTGCCCAACCGCCAATGGCTCGACAGCGCATCCCTGGATTTTCAAGCCGTCGTCGCCGATCGTACGGCGTTGCTGGCGCGGGACGGGGCGCAACCGGCAATCGCCTTGGGGGAGAGTCATCGGGAGGCGCCGCCAAGCTCGAAACGGAAACGCCGGAGTGGAACGGAGTTCGAGAAAGACTTTAGTGAGTTGGCGAGTAAAGCCAGGGGGGCGAGTTCTTTGGTGTCATTCAAGGAGCGCCAACCAGTTGGCGAACGCTTGGAACCCTTTACGGACGACGCGGATGCCCTGGCGAAGCTGGAGTTCGGCGGCAAGAAGGTCGGCAAGGACGACATCCTGAACCTGCGCCACAAGGGCGGGCCGCGGGTGGTGGCGGCTCTCATGAAAAACGCGGTGGCGCTGGCGAAGCTAGAGTTCGGCGGCCGGAAGTTCGGCAAGGCCGATATCCTCAAGATAGTGGGCACCGTTGGCGCGGCGAAGGTGGTGCATGCCCTGCTGGACAAGGCGGAGGCACTGGCGAAGTTGGACGTCAGTGGCCAGAAGCTCAGCAAGGACGATATCGTCAAAATCTTGGGCAAGAAGGGTGCCGCTCCGGCGCTGCCGGCCCTGCTGGAGAAGGCGGAGGCGCTGGCCAAGCTAGAGTTCAGCGGCGGCCAGAAGCTCAGCAAGGATGATATCGTCAAGATCGTGGGTCAGGCTGGCGCGGCGAAGGCGGTGCCGGCCCTGCTGGAGAACGCGGGAGCGCTGGGCGAACTCAAGTTCGGCGACGACACGTTCGGCAAGGACGACATCCTCAAGATCATGGGCAATGACGGCGCGGCGCAGGCAGTGTCGGCCCTGCTGAAAAACGAGAAGGCGCTGGCCAAGCTAGAGTTCAGCGGCGGCCAGAAGCTCAGCAAGGACGATATCGTCAAAATCCTGGGCAATGTTGGTGGCGCCCAGGCGGTGCAGGCCCTGCTGGAGAAGGCGGAGGAGTTGGCTAAGTTGGAGTTCAGCGGCGGCCAGAAGCTCAGCAAGGATGATATCCTCAAGATCGTGGGTCAGGCTGGCGCGGCGAAGGCGGTGCCGGCCCTGCTGGACAAGGCGGAGGCACTTGCGAAGTTGGACGTCAGTGGCCAGAAGCTCAGCAAGGACGATATCGTCAAAATCCTGGGCAATGTTGGTGGCGCCCAGGCGGTGCAGGCCCTGCTGGAGAAGGCGGAGGAGTTGGCTAAGTTGGAGTTCAGCGGCGGCCAGAAGCTCAGCAAGGATGATATCGTCAAGATCGTGGGTCAGGCTGGCGCGGCGAAGGCGGTGCCGGCCCTGCTGGAGAACGCGGGAGCGCTGGGCGAACTCAAGTTCGGCGACGACACGTTCGGCAAGGACGACATCCTCAAGATCATGGGCAATGACGGCGCGGCGCAGGCAGTGTCGGCCCTGCTGAAAAACGAGAAGGCGCTGGCCAAGCTAGAGTTCAGCGGCGGCCAGAAGCTCAGCAAGGATGATATCGTCAAGATCCTGGGCAATGTTGGTGGCGCCCAGGCGGTGCCGGCCCTGCTGGGCAACGCGGAGGCGCTGGCCAAGCTGGAGTTCAGCTGCGGGCACAAGCTCAGCAAGGATGATATCCTCAAGATCATGGGCAATGTCGGCGCGGCGCAGGCGGTGCCGGCCCTGCTGAGCAAGGCGGAGGCGCTGGCCAAGCTGGACTTCAGCGGCGGCCAGAAGCTCAGCAAGGACGATATCGTCAAGATCCTGGGCAATGTTGGTGGCGCCCAGGCGGTGCCGGCCCTGCTGGGCAACGCGGAGGCGCTGGCCAAGCTGGAGTTCAGCTGCGGGCACAAGCTCAGCAAGGATGATATCCTCAAGATCATGGGCAATGTCGGCGCGGCGCAGGCGGTGCCGGCCCTGCTGAGCAAGGCGGAGGCGCTGGCCAAGCTGGACTTCAGCGGCGGCCAGAAGCTCAGCAAGGACGATATCGTCAAGATCCTGGGCAATGTTGGTGGCGCCCAGGCGGTGCCGGCCCTGCTGGGCAACGCGGAGGCGCTGGCCAAGCTGGAGTTCAGCTGCGGGCACAAGCTCAGCAAGGATGATATCCTCAAGATCATGGGCAATGTCGGCGCGGCGCAGGCGGTGCCGGCCCTGCTGAGCAAGGCGGAGGCGCTGGCCAAGCTGGACTTCAGCGGCGGCCAGAAGCTCAGCAAGGACGATATCGTCAAGATCCTGGGCAATGTTGGTGGCGCCCAGGCGGTGCAGGCCCTGCTGGAGAGCACTGACCACTTTAAGAATATGCCTAAATCGGAAGTTTTGGCAGCGGCGAGCAAACCACGAAACGCTTCCGTCGCAATCAGAAAACTGAAGTAGATGGCACTCGGGACTCTCATCCATTTTTACGATAGGCGACTCCCGGCCAGGCGCCAGACACGCTTACTCGACAAGCTTCAGACGCCGATGAACGATTTCTGCAAGCGGATTGGGGTCGGAACAAGAGCAGTGCGAAATCGTACGCGGCCTTTATCAACCAAAGACAGCTACGGCTGATTTGATGATGATGCCGCCATCCGGGCTTCGGCGCATCTGACGACCCGTGGCGGTGCGAAAAACATTCGTCAATTGCAGCGCAGGCGGCACGCGCGACCACAAGGTTCGCACGCTCTCCCGGCCATGCCGGGTTTTGCGAATGACGTTTCCTGTGACGACGCGCTGCGACCATCGGAAGCCGATCTCGTGGAAATACAGGTCGGCATGCTGCGGGCTGATATGATGAAAGACACCGGCGATGGTACGGCGGACGCGGGAGTTGAAGCCCTCCACTGAATTGACGTGGACGGCGTCGCGAACATACTCACCGTTGGAATGCTTCACGGTCTCGTGCTTGGCAAAGCTCTCACCAATGGCCATGAATGCCTTCCACTCGTCGCTCATCAAATGAGCTCCCGATTCGATCTGCGCTTCAATGACGCGTTCGCTTGCTCGCGCCGAGAGACCGGTCACGACCGCGGCACGCGCGTCACCGGCCAGAGTGCCAGGCATTACATCGGTCGGTCGCTGCACCATTGCCATGACTGGCGTTTTGTCCGTATTCGTCTGGCCTTTCCGGCCGCGGCCCGGAGGCGGGTCGTCGGGATTCTTTCTGGCCTTCCACCGAGATGGAAATGGTCGATCTCCACCGTGCCGGCGAGCATGTTCTCCCGCGCCACCATGAGACGCAGTGCATGTCCCATCCGCCAGGCCGTTGGCTGGCTCACCCCGAGCGCCTCGGCCAGGCGCACCGACGACAAGCCCTTGTCGGATTGCAGTAACAGCCACATTGCCTTCAGCCAAACACGCAAGGAAAGCTTCGTGGAGTGCAGAGGCGTGTGTGTCGTCACCGTGAACTGGAACCGGCAAACGCCGCTGGAACATTGATAAAGACCCGGTCGGGCGCGCCGCTTGCCGGTATCGCGATCGGCAAGCGCAATCGAGCGTTTGTATCCGCAGGCGGGGCAGATCCGGCCATCCGGCCACACCATGCTTTCCAGCAACCGACGGCAATGCTGCTCATCCCGGAAGGCCGCGATCATTTCTTCAACAGTCCGAATGCTGGAAAGCGCTGCAAGCATTTCAGGCATTCTCACCTCCTTCAGACCAGCCCGAAGAATCGCATGAAAAGCCATAGGTCACAAGGATATTGCGGTCTTTGGTTGATAAAGGCCCGACACGCTAAGGTCGAACGGAGCATGAACATCATGCGGCGTGGCGTAACCGAGTCGGAAGTCTGAGCGACCGGAAGCCTTCAGGCATCTGATGTTCTGCATCCCAGGTGTAGATGCCGGTCAGATTGATGTGTTCCCAGCTAAGCGGCGAGACGTGCTTGAGCAGATGATCCGGAATCTCGCGGTGCATTTTGCGCAAGTGGGTGACGGCCCGTTCGATATAGACCGTATTCCAATGCACGATCGCGCTAACGACGAGATTGAGGCCGGAGGCGCGGAACGCCTGGCTTTCGAATGATCGGTCGCGGATTTCGCCGCGCTCGTGGAAGAAGACAGCGCGCTTCAGTTTATGCGCAGCTTCGCCCTTGTTGAGGCCGGCTTGGCAGCGCCGACGCAATATCGGACTTGAGTACCATTCGATCATGAACAGCGATCGCTCGATCCGACCGAGTTCCCGTAGCGCCCTTGCGAGCTGGCTTTCCTTCGGAGATGCGGACAGCTGGCACCGTAAACTTAAGGGAGCGGGAAAAAGCTGGGGTCAAGCCGCAAGGGCAAACTTGGCTTGCTTCAATCGACCATCGGCAACCGCCGCGCGGACCTGAAGTACCCTGTGAGCCCCTGCGGGAGACCAGCGCATCTGACGTTTTTTGTTCATGCGGGCATTGACGAGGCTGTTGGCGGCGGATTCGGCCGGGGCACTCGAGATCGGGTGATCCGCCCAATATCGTTGGCAGTAGTCGACCAGGGAGGTTTTGTTCTGGATCAGGTAGGTCTGAAGATTGCTGACCAGTTCGAAGAAGCGCTTGAGCTTGTTGCTGGCATCCGGCAGCCGAGCATATTGCTCCAACTGGCAAAGCATATCCCTCACGGCTCTCGTCGCCTCCCTGACGTAGCCGCTCCAGAGGAGATGACGAAGCCGCGGCACATGAAGCGCAGTGTCTCGAAGGTAGATACTCAGATTGCCAACGCTCTTGAGCCCTTCCCACGCCTGTTCGATGTGACGGAGCCGCATCGACAGATGGAACCAGTCGAGAATGTGGGTGATGGGCTGGCGTGTTGCGCCGATGACGATACCCTGCAGCCCGACGTCTCCGTCGCTGAAAACGGTGACGTCGCTGCCTGGCACCCACCCTTGCGCCCGCAGCGCCGCACGAACAACGTCGTGCTTGCCGGTGGTAACATGCGGTGAGGCCGCGAACTGACGCGGTGGTCGGCCTTTGGTCACAACCCGCCCCATGGCAATTTCGAAATGGCGGCTCTGGTATCCGGGGACCGCGCGAATGTAGGCGCCATCAATGAACACGGAAATGGGCGACCCGTCGGCACGGCTCAGTCTATAGGGACTTGCAAGGTCCCATTTCTCGATCTGATCGGCGACCTTCGCCAGCCGGTTGCTTACAGTGCGATGATTGTGCGGCCGCATGGCCGGCACAAAAAGGTCGAGAACACGCGCCGCTTCACGAAATGACAATCGGGAGCCGAGTTCAGCCTGAATGCGCTGCAACTCCGGCGTGGCTCTGCCGTTCAACAGGGCTTCTGTTCTTCCTTCGCCAGGATTCGCCGATCCGTCGCACGCGCAGCCGCGAAAGCGAGGTACGCGCATACGGCAAACGCCAAAGAGCGAGTCGACCGTGCGAGATCGGTAGTCATGGATGCTCCTAACGCGACCGCATTCCAAACAATTCCTATCGAGCTGTGCCGCCTGATCTGCCTGGAACTGCGTGAATTCCCCCTGCAGGCGGCGCTGTATGCCCTTGCTTTCATCCAGAGAGAGGCCGAAGTCGCCGAGCCGCGCCCCTTCGACGTTGCGTGCGACAATTGCGATCTCTCGACGTAGCGGCAGGCCATCGGCGCCAACCAATTCGACCCAGACCTTCATCCTCAATTGCGCTGCCACCGAATGCCCCTTCCGACAAAAAGCTCCGGTTACGCTAAAATTCTTACCCCCAGCTTTTTCCCGCTCCCAGGCAGGGCGCGAGGTTAGCAAATTCGAGAGTCTCGTTCGAGCCCTGCGCTCCGACGCCACCCTCGAGGAAGAGCGCTCAGCGGATTTGGAATCGGAGGATTTCGCCCAGAGGCAGACTCGTTTAGGCAGGGAGCAAGACGATAATGTGTCGGTGAACCTGCATCCGATGTGGAGCGGCCATTCGTTGTCAGAATTCACTGACCGCGATTGCGCGGATCCCGGAAAGCGATTTTGGTCGGTTCTCGGCTGCGCCATCCTAACGGACGTCGAGAGGGGCCATGTCGAGGCTGACACAAGCGAGACGACTTCTGGCGGCCGTTGAGCCAACGGGACGAAAGGGACACCCGAAAAAACCCTGCAACAAATATCCATAGGGGTCCACGTTGTCGCCCGTAGGTCTGATCCAGCTGCGATCGGCTTCAACTCATTCCACGCACCCGTTGAAGACGGTGTGTAAGCCGTAATCTGGCTTACCGCCTAGGCAACAATGCTGCCAAGGCGCTAGCCCGATGGTCCGGCTGGGCGAGGCCGTCGGCAAGGGCAGCGATGCGCCCTTGTAGCTCGCCCTTAAGCTCTGCCACACCTCTCCCCAGGGCTTGGAGAGCGTTGGCGCGATGGGGGCCCTGGATGCGATCGGCGAGGACTACGAGACGCCGTTGGAGGTCAACCTCAAGCCCTGCCAGCCCCTCTCCGAAGCCCTGTAGCGCCGCTACGCGATCTCCGGGCTGGTCGAGTTCCTCCGCGAGGCGGACGAGACGGCGCTGGAGATCCCGCGCAAGCCCCGCCACGCCGGCTCCAAGGCCAATTAAAGCCGTGCCGCGATGCTTTTGGTCCTCAAGACCCTCGGCGAGCTTGACAAGACGCTCCTGGAGCTCCCGCGCAAGCCCTCCCACACCTGTGCCGAGGTCTCCGAGGGCGAAGGCGCCATGCACTTGGTCAAGCCCTTCGGCGAGCTTGACAAGACGCTCCTGGAGATCCAGCGCAAGCCCTCCCAGCCCTGTGCCGAAGCCTTGGAGGGCGAAGGCGCCATGCACTTGGTTAAGCCCTTCGGCGAGCTTGACAAGACGCTCCTGGAGATCCCGCTCAAGCCCGGCCACGCCCGCTGCGAGACCCTGCACGGCCGAGGCGCGGTCCTCTTGGTCCTCGAGCCCCTCGGCGAGGCTAACGAGACACTGCTGGAGCTCGCGATCAAGCCCCGCCACGCCCGCTGCGAGACCCTCCACGGCCGCGGCGCAATGCTCCTGGTCCTCAAGCCTCTCGGCGAGTCTGACAAGACGCTCCTGGAGATCGCGCTTAAGCCCTGCCAAGCCCTCTCCGAAGCCCCATAGGGCCAAGGCGCAATATTCGGGCTCGTCGATCCCCTCGGCAAGGGTGACGAGACGCTCCTGGAGACCGCGATCAAGCCCTGCCACACCCGCCCCGACGCCCACCAGGGCCGAGGCGCAATGTTCGGGCTCGTCGAGCCCCTCTGCCAGGCTAACGAGACGCTCCTGGAGGTTAGGGGCAAGCCCTGCGACGCCTTTTCCGAGGGCTCCGACGGCGGAGGCGCATTCCCCGGGCTGGTCAAGTCCCTCGGCGAAGCGGACGAGATCCTCCTGGAGATCTGGCTCGAGTCCTGCCAAGCCCGGTCCGATATCGATCAAGATCGAGTTGCGGTCATCGAGGTCGCGAAGCCTCTGGACTAGCGCGACGAGACCCTTCTGGTCCGCCCGGGTGAGGTAATTGAAGTTGGGCGCGAGTGATTGGATCATGTTGGGCACCATGCGCGCGGCAAAGCGATCCGCGCCGGGCTCGTGACCCCGCAACCTCGCCCAGATGGCCTGAACCCGAATAGCCCTTTGACACCTTTCTCGAGACGCCGGCGATAGCCAGGTGTCGAAACGCAGCCGGCGATTTGTCGACAACATGCTCAGCAGATCGGTCGGTCTGAGCCGCTCGGCAATCTCACCGAGTAGCCCCGGATCCAGATCACGGACACTGGTGTGCTGCATCCTGAGAGTGGAGGAACCGCTTGACGCTTGATGCTCAGAGCGCGCCTGCTTCACCATAGAACAAGTCGATTGTCGAGATTCTTCGACGCCAACAACCGGTCTGGCGGGAGAATCGTCCGTGATATTGCCTTCGATGGCGCTAACCATCGAGATGGGGGCCTTGCCAGGCTCGTCAATGTTCCTTATCATTTCACCTCCTATGGAGCGACAAACTGAATGAGATCATCATCCGTGATTGTCCCGCAGCGGCCACCGGTGATCTGTCGGCGGTGCACCATTGCGGCCAATTTCAAACCCCTGGAAACAACGTGCATTTTCCATGCCTGATGTTTCGAATCTGGAGGGTTCTGTGAGGTCGCGCGGCGGTGATGGTACGGCTTGGCGCGGCGCGCGACCTCATTGAAGCCGGATTGAGCGAACCCGCTGACGCGGCCGGTCGCCACATCAGTCTTGTAGCGGTTTTGGCCAGACCGGTTCTTCACCACGTCGAGCCGCGTGTGATCGCCGCCGTGCCAGTGTAGCACGAGGTGGAGCCGATCGGTCTCGGCTGTAACAATGATCTCCTTCAGCACGGTGCGCAAAATCCGCTTGCGCGTCTCGACGGACGCGGCGGGATGGTTCCACAGCGCAGGCATGTCGTCTGCGAGCGCTATAAGCATCGTGCGTTCGTCCTCGCTTAGGGCGCTCGGCTGCTCGCTGCGCAAGCTCCGGACCTGATCCTCAAGCCGGACGACCGCCGCCAGACAGTCATTCCATCGCCGTTCGAGCTCGCCGGCGACAAGGCGGTTATCTGGATCAACGGCGTCGTATTGGCGGCGTGCATGCGCCGCCTCATAGCGGGCCTGGTCCAGGGCGAGCTCGCTTTGCCGCAGCCGTTCGTTGCCGGCCTGCTTCAGGCCAAGCAAGAGGCGCCCGTTGCGGGCATGCCGCCCGTCGCCCCTGGCGATGGCGAGCGCCTCGAACAGGCGCGGCATGCGATGGTAGGCGGCGGAGCGGCCATCGCGGCAGGCCTTGTGGCCGAGCGCGCAGGCGATCCAGCTTTTGCCGAGGCCGGTCAAGACAGCGCCACAATGCCGGGTGTCCGGCGTTTGAGGTCCGGATTTACTATCCGTTTCATCCTCGATGCGGCCAGATGGTTTCGATCACACTTCGGCGGCGGTTTGCAGGCGAGGATCACCTGGTCGTGGTTCAGCCTGACGGCACGCTCGCTCTGGTCCCGTCCTGGATGGCGGAGGCAGCGGCTGGCTCTGCCACTCTCACTACGTGCCCTGCGTTGTCGATCGGCCGGCTCATCGAATTGCGCGCGCGCCTCGATACGCTTCTAGCCTCTTGCGGCGGGGAATCGGCCTCGCGAGGAGGATGTGATCATGCGACCACGATACGACCAGCAGAGAGACTTGTTCGAGGTGGATCGAACGCTGACGGAGTTTCCAGTTGCGCAGAGGCGCGAGCTTGTCCGCCTGATCGAGTGCCTTCTGATCGAGGCAGTTGCCGCTTGCGAGGCAAACGTGCCATCCGACGGCCCCGAGACGAAGGAGGCTGCGCATGAGCAAGATCACGCATGAGCACCTGGGCCGTCAGGCCATCGTCTACATTCGTCAGTCGACCGCCGATCAGGTTGCCAACAACCTGGAGAGCCAGCGCCGCCAATACGGCCTTGCGGATCGGGCGCGACAGCTCGGCTGGAGCGATGTCGCCGTCATTGATGACGACCTCGGCCGCTCCGGCGGCGGTGTCGCGCGGCCCGGCTTCGAGAAGCTGTTGGCAGCCATCTGCGAAGGACGCGTTGGTGCCGTGGTCTCGATCGAGGCGTCGAGACTGGCTCGCAACGGCCGCGACTGGCACACGTTGCTGGAGTTCTGTGGTCTCGTCGGCACGCTCATCCTCGACGAGGACGGCATCTACGATGCTCGCCACCCCAACGACCGACTGTTGCTCGGCATGAAGGGAACCATGAGCGAGATGGAGCTGTCGGTACTGCGCCAACGCTCGCTTGAGGCCCTGAAGCAGAAGGCGCGCCGCGGCGAGCTGTTCATGACGGTTGCCATCGGTTACGTGCGGATCGGCAACAACCGCATCGAGAAGGATCCTGATCGGCGCATTGTGGAGGCGATCGCGCTCATCTTCGCCAAGTTCGCCGAGATGCAGTCGGTGCGTCAGGTGCATCTCTGGTTCAGGCACGAGCGCATCCCATTGCCCGCTGTCATCTACGGTGCCGAGGGTCGCCTGATTGAGTGGAAGTTACCGGTGTACAACACGATCCTGCACATCCTGACCAACCCGATCTACGCCGGTGCCTATGCTTTTGGGCGCACCGGCAGCCGCGTCAGCATTGACGCCGGCCGCAAAAAGGTGGTGCGTGGCTTCAAGAAGGAGCGCAAGGACTGGGAGGTGTTGATTCCGAACCACCACGAGGGTTATCTGAGCTGGGCAGCCTACGAGAGGAACCTGGGCCTGATCGCGGACAACGCCAATGGCAAGAACCCTATGAGCCGTGGTGCCCTGCGTCGGGGTGAGGCGCTGCTCGCCGGCCTGCTGCGGTGTGGTCATTGCGGACGCAAGCTGCACGTTGCTTACTCCGGCACCGACGGCAACACAGGCCGCTATCACTGCAGGGGTGGCTTCCTCAATCACGGCGGCGATCGCTGCATCTCGTTTGGAGGCATGCGTGTTGACCGCGATATCGGCGCCGAGGTCATCGTGCGCCTGCAACCGCTTGGTATCGAGGCCGCGCTCGCAGCACAGACTGTCCGCAGCCGGGCGAGCGAGGACAAGCGACGACAGGTCGAGCTGGCACTGGAGCAGGCCCGCTACGAAGTCGGCCGCGCCCGTCGCCAGTATGATGCCGTCGATCCCGACAACCGCCTCGTCGCTGCGGAGTTGGAGACGCGATGGAATGAACGACTGACCGTCGTCCGCGATCTGGAGACGGACCTGGAGGAATTGACGACATCATCCGCTACCGAGCCGATGCCTGTCGATCACGAGCGACTGATGCTGCTCGGTGCCGATCTGCAAAGGGCATGGACCAGCGCCGGCGTGACATCAGAGGCAAAGAAACGCATCGTGCGCACGCTGATCGACGAGATTGTCGTCCGCATCGAGGACAGCAAGCTGGATCTCGTCATTCGCTGGCACGGCGGAGCCCATTCGGCCCTCAAGGTCAAGAAAAACCGCTCCGGCCAGCACCGCTGGAGCGCCGAAGGCGAGACCATCGATTTGGTGCGTGTGCTGGCTCGACAGATGCCGGACAGGGCGATCGCCTCCGTACTCAACCGGGCCGGCAAAACGACGGGACGCGGCAACGGCTGGACGCAATCACGGGTGTGCAGCCTGCGTAATCACAATGAGATTCCAGCCTATCGGGAAGGCGAGCGTCAGGAGCGCGGTGAGGTCACGCTCGACGAGGCTGCGACGGCTCTGTCTGTCAGCCCATCGACCGTGCGCCGTCTGATCAAAGATGGTCAACTTTCGGCGAACCAGCTCTGTAAGGGAGCACCCTGGATCATCCGCGCCCTCGATTTGGACCGAAGCGACGTGAAGGGTGCAGCGACTGCTCGTCGTCTGAGACGGCCGCCGTCCAGCAATCCTCGGCAAAAAACCCTTGAACTTCAATGACATGGAAAGGTGAGCATTATGAAGCAGGCTCGGTCGGACCGGTGATGAGCAGGTTCTCGTGGCGCTGGATCCAGCTGCCGTCGATCAGATGGGCCATAACGGCGCGGTCAATGCCGCGCGCGGTGCGCAAATCGAGATCCTCGACGCAGGCCGACTGCCGGAGGGCTGCGAACTTCAGCCGAGCGATCAGGCGCTTGGCGTCGCGGTCCGCGGCGGGTGATGGATAAGATAAACTTCTCTGGATTGGCCAAACACCACGTTGGAATTCGGTGTTAGCTTCACCTCGGCCGTGTAGTGCTCACCGTTAATCTCGAAGTGTGCCGGCTGCTCTTGGTTGCGCTGGCCCGGTAGGAACCCGAGTTTTCCCAATTCACGAATGATTTCACGCGGCATTAATTGGCCGCCATTGTCCCAGTGGTGGTGGTCCCATAACGGGCCAACGAGATATCCGATGTCATCTGAGCGGAGAACTGACGAGGACGCCTTGCCAGACGCCTGCGCCGATCCGCTAGAAGGCTTTCCGACGCAACATTCTCCAACCGCTTTCCTAACTGCTGACTTAACGCGCGACCACAGTGAACCGTCTCTGCTACGCAGGCCGGATCGCGGCGGCATCCGCATCGACCCGCCGATGTCAGGGTGCCCTCCATGGTCATCTGCGGGCGTCGCATCAGGCGGAATGAGTGGCAAGGTGCCTGGGTGCTGTTCTTGAACGGCAGCGTACTCCTGCATCGAAGCAGCCATGCTGAATTGGTCGATCGAATTGAGTTTCAAACCACTCTCCTTTGAACGTGGACTTTTCCTAGTCTCCGAAGCTAGTAGCGTCTGGTATCCGGCCTCCGGACATTCCTGCCACCATAAAACTTTTCCGCCGCCTTTTGACAGACATCCGAGTAGAACTTATCCGCATCCTCGATCGTGCACCCAGCCCCCGCGAAACAGCCACGCGCTATCTCATGGAGCGTATGCCGGATCGAGCTCGTGTCGTCGTAGACTGCGTTGAGCCACGCTATAATTACAATGACCTCTTCCCTTGACAGACATTGCTGTCCGCTCATTAAGCGCATGATTGATGCAGGCTACGGCGCCTCGAATCCGTTGCCTTTATCATTCAATTTGAAGTGAGCGATGGGCAGGTTTGTCATGTCTTCGATTTCCCCGCGATTCCCCGGCTAGCGCGACGAGGTTCTCCTGCTGCGCCCAGGTGAGGTAATTGAAGTTGGGCGCGAGTGATTGGATCACGTCGCCATGCAGAAGCGGGGCAAGGCGATTCTCGACGCCAGGGCGGTCTTGCGTCAACCTGTTCCAGATAGCCTGAACCCGGCTAGCCCTTTTACGCCTTTCTCGAAGCGTCGCGATTCCCGTAATGGCCTCGCTCATCTGTGGATGTGTCTGCGACATGCTCAGAAGATCGGTCGGGCTGAGCCGCTCAGCAATCCGACCGAATAGCTCCTGCTGCAAATCAAGGACACTGGTGTGCCGCATGCGGCGAGAGGAGGAAACGCTTGACGCTTGAGGCTTAGGCGGTGTGGACTCTTAGGATTGAACGAACCCGCTGACGCGGGATTGGCGTGTGCATTGGCTGGAATGGTCTCCTGATGGGAAGGTTTGGTTGCTGAGACCAACCCCTGACCAGGAGACCATCCCATGGCTGAAGCCACGACAGCGGTAAGCCCGCTGCGCCGTCGCATGATCGACGACATGAGCTTGCGCAACCTGTCGCCCGCGACGCAACGATCCTATCTGCATGCGGTGGCGAAGTTCAGCCGTTATTTCGGCCGGTCGCCGGATCGGCTGGGGCTGGAGGACGTCCGTGCGTTCCAGGTTTATCTGGTGTCGCAGGGCATTTCCTGGCCGGCGCTGAACCAGACGGTCTGTGCGTTGCGTTTCTTCTACGGCGTGACGCTGGACCGGGCGGGGCCCAACCCAGTCAGGATCGCCACCGAAGGGGCGATGTGGGGAGCGATCCGCCACCACGGCTTTCTTGGCGATACCGTGGTCGTGTCCGATGATGCCGGCCAGTTCCGCATCGGCGACCATGCTCTGTGCTGGGTCCACGCCGAGCGGCTCGTCCACAAATTGATACCCGTGACCCCGGATCAACGTCAGGCCGTCGACATCATGCGCCAGTTGATCTGGTGGTTCTATCGCGACCTCAAGAGCTACCAGCGTGCTCCTTGTCCGCGCCACGCGGCGGCCCTGCGCGCCCGCTTCGAGCGCCTGTTCAAACGACGAACCGGCTACGTCATGCTCGACCGGCTTCTTGCCAGGCTGCATCGCCGCAAGCATGAACTCCTGCGCGTTCTCGATCGTCCCGAGATCCCACTCCACACCAATGGTTCGGAAAACGACATCCGCACCTTCGTCACCAAGCGCAAGATCTCCGGCGGAACCGTCAGCGAGGCAGGCAAGAACGCCCGCGACGTCCTGCTCGGCCTGATGAAGACCTGCATCAAGCTCGACGTCTCATTCTTCCGCTATCTCGGCGACCGCCTCGGCATACCAACACAAGAGTCGATTCCGCCGCTCCCGGATCTCGTTAGGCAAGCCGCTCAAGCCTGACTGCCCGGTAATCTGCCCCGGTTACGTTTGTCATTCCGTTTTGCGACAGAACCGATGCATGTCCACAATCCGACAGCGGCAGACAAAATCTCAGGTTCAAAACAAACATTGGTGTCAGGTTCATTACCACCGGCAATCTGTGCACTGTGGAGGTTTTTCAAAGCGAACAGGCGCTTACTGCGCGCTGAGCGCGTTGGCACAGGCTTTGCACATACAAGTGCGGCAACACTGAGTGAGGGTGACTGCACGATGGCCGATTCAGCACGTGGTTACTGTTTGGCGGCCGACCCTAAAGTTGATGAGAGAGACAGAATTGGCCGGGTTTGATGTGAACGGCGCAAAACCCACGTTCAACCTCCCAAATCGCCTGTCCGATCTCTTGAGCGCACGTGACGACGTCCGAAAGGCGGCGGCCTCCTCACCGCCCGCCGCCGCGCTCGGCTTTGAGGGTTTGGTGCCGCCGGTCAAGAACAACAGAGGACATAGGGAATGACGATGCAGACGGGTCGAGTTGTATGGGGAAGCAAAGGATCACGGCAATCTAGGCTGGCGTCCGCCGGAGCTATGCAGGTCAGAGCCGCGCCATGCCGTGCTCGTCTGGCCAGGCTTCGCTCCTTGCGCAGCGCCGCGGTGCTGTTGGTCGCGACCGCTTCGTCCGGGGCGTTGGCGCAGGAAACGCCGCCGTATGTCAATGCTGACGGAACCGGCACCTACGATCTACAGGCCGCCATGCAAAGCTGGCGCGATGACCCAGAATTCCAGGGCAATTGGGGACTGAAGGCAATGAACGCCGACGGTGCCTATGCTTTGGGCATTACCGGAAATGGGGTCAGAATTGGAGTGTTCGATTCCGGTATTCTGTCTAGTCACCAGGAGTTCGTGGGTGGTCGGCTTAATCTCATTTACGTCGAGGGGTTTTCCACGGAGGGCAAACCATTTGGGATGAGCGGCGAGTACAATCCGGAAATCAATGATGATCACGGAACTGGAATGACAGGGCTGATCGTCGCGAGCCGCGACAACAAAAAAATGCACGGCGTCGCTTTCGGTTCGCCCTTCTATGTTGCCAATACGGGCGGGCGTGACGATCTACAGCAGGGCTCCAACAATCCGGCCCTCGACTTCAACTTCTTCAAATCGACGTTCGATGCGCTCGGCAAAAAAAATGTAAGAGTGGTCAATGAGAGTTGGGGAAGCGATTCAGCTATTCTTTCGGAGAGACGTACAGGTAGCATTTCCGACTTGGTTTTTGCCTCCAGGAATTTCTGGAAGCTCCGGACGGGAGGAACCAAAACCTGGCTTGATGCAGCGGTCGATGGGTCCAGGCAGCATGGTTTTGTTCAGGTGGTCTCCAACGGCAACAATAGCAAGTCTGCTAATCCTGACTTGTTTGCCAGTCAGCCGTTTTTAAATCCGGATGTAGAAAGGAAGTGGTTGGCTGTTACCGGCTACGACGAAACAGGGAGCCAAGTCTATAATAAATGCGGCGTGGCAAAGTGGTGGTGTATCATGGGCCCCTCTGGCATGAGCTCGACCAAGACAGATGGCAACTACATGGACAATGCCAACGGCACATCGGCAGCTTCCCCCCACATTTCAGGGGCTCTTGCCCTTGTCATGAGCCGATATCGCTATATGAGCAACGAAGAGGCTGTCACAACACTGCTCACGACAGCTCAAAACAAGATTGCCGATCCGGATCGCGAAGTACCCAAACGTGGTGATAAGACCTTTGATTTTCTTACCGCGGTGAAGAATGGCGACAGTCGGATTCCGAATGAACTTGGCGGCTGGGGGCTTCCCGACCTGAAGAAGGCAATGGCCGGTCCCGGCCAGTTATTCGGGCATTTTGCGGCGGGCTTGCCGAAGGGAATGTCCGACACCTGGGCGAACGACATTTCCGATGAAGCGATCAGAGCGCGCAAGGATGACGATCTAAAAGAACAAGCAACTCTGCGCCAACTTCTACAAAGCGGCCAGGGGGAGAATGGTAAAGCATTCACCGAGGATGACAAAAAAAACCTGATGAATCTCATCGTCACTCGCGAGAAAGCGATGCAGACACGCGGCAAGGATCCGGTGACGGGCAAGACCTATGTTGACAGTCTGGAGAAGCTTGGCGACGGGCATCTCATTTTGACTGGGAAGAACACCTATGCGGGCAGCACTTGGGTACGCGGCGGCAAGCTGTCGGTGGATGGTTCGATCACCTCGACGGTGACGGTGGATGGCAGCGGCATTGGCAAAGAGGTTGAATACTATACGCCGAACGGCGACAAGCAGACCGAACAGGGCACGACCGGCGGGACGATTGGCGGCACCGGCACGATCGGTGGATTGATTGCAAAAGCGGGCGGGACGGTTGAGCCGGGCAGTGTGACGCAGCCGATCGGCACGCTTAAGGTTGGCGATGTGGGTGTTCGCTTTGAGAAAGGCTCGACCTATGCGGTTGAGGTCAATTCCCTCGGCGCAAGCGACCGGATCGAGACCACCGGCACGGTCACGGTCAATGGCGGCACGGTCAAGGTGCCGGCGGGATGGCTTTATAAGCCGGAGACCCGCTATCAGATCCTGACTGCGGCCGGGGGGATGAATGGTCAATTCGACAAAACGACCTCGGACCTTGCGTTTCTGGATCCGTCGCTTGATCACCGGACCCATGATGTCGGGCTGACATTGTCGCGCAACCAGGTGGCGCTGGCCTCGACGGCGGCAACGGCGAACGAGATGGCGGTTGCGGCGGCGCTGGAAAATGCCTTTCCCCTGACGCCGTCGCCGACATCACCCGGCCAAGCGACGCCGGCGGGAGAGCCTCGGGCGGACGCCACGCCAGAACTGGCGCTGGCGCCGCCATCGCCCACTGTACAGGCTCTGCCGGCGACCCCGCTCGATCCGCTGCTGCTTGCTGTTCTCAATTTGAGCAAGGCCTCGGCCGGCCACGCCTGGGCGCCGCTGTCCGGTGAGATTCATGCGACGGTTAAGGGTGCGCTGATAGGGGAGAGTTCTTATGCGCGCGATGCCGTGATGGAGCGTTTGCGTGCGGCGTTTGACGGGGTGGGGGCCTCATCCGTGCCTGTGATGGCCTATGGGCCGGACGGGGTGGAGCCGGTTTGCGCCGATACGCAACGGTTTGCTGTTTGGAGCCAGGCCTACGGCGCCTGGGGAACTGCCGACGGCGATGGCAATGCGGCCGGTTATCACCGCTCGGCGCGCGGCTTCTTGGCGGGCGGGGATGTCTTACTTGGCGATTGGCGGCTAGGCCTTGCGGGCGGTTATGGTCATTCCTCCTACGAGGTCGATGCGCGCGCCGCATCGGCCGAAGCGGACAATTACACGCTTGCCCTTTATGCCGGTACCCGAATCGAGGCGTTATCTTTGAATTTTGGGGCGGCGCATAGCTGGCATTCGATCGACACCGGCCGGGGGTCGTGTTTCAAAGCTTTGCCGATAAGGCGACAGCCTCCTACGATGCCCGTTCGGCGCAGGCCTTCGGCGAGGCAGGCTATGAGCTGAGCTACGAGTTTGCCCGCTTCGAGCCCTTCGCCAATCTGGCGCATGTGCATCTCAAGACGGACGGCTACCGCGAGAAGGACACGAACGGCGCCGGGTTAACGAGCAGCAGCAGCAGCAGCGACGTGACGTACACCACGCTGGGGCTTCATGCCGGTAGCGACTTCGTCGTTGGCGGCATGGCCGTCAAGTCATATGGGACGCTTGGCTGGCGGCATGCCTTTGGCGATGTGGTGCCGCGGGCCGCGCATGGCTTCGCCGGCGGCCAGAACTTTGCGATCAGCGGCACGCCGGTCGCCAAGGACGCTGCCATCCTCGAGGTCGGGCTGGACTTCCGTCTGGCGGCCAATGCCAGTCTCGCGGTCTCTTATGAGGGTCAGATTGCGTCCTCCGTGCAAGAGCATGGCGTCACCGCAAAGCTTGGCGTGCGGTTCTGACAGAAGAGGAGGCGAAACATCGCCAAAGCCTTGTGAAGGATCGGCAGCAGCGGCGGCATTGCGCTCGGACGGCAGCGACCTTGCCGTCAAGGATCGACAGATGTGGCCGGCTTGAGGTGTCGCTTTGCAGTTAACGAGGTGGCGTTATCAACTTAACTTAGGGATTTGCGGCATAGATCGATGTCATGAACACCGCGATCGTCAGCTACAAGCGCCATCGTTTCCCGCCGCAGATCATCGCCCATGCAGTATGGCTCTACTACAGGTTCCCCATGAGCCTGCGTCTGGTCGAGGAAATGCTGCTGGAGCGCGGGATCGTGGTTTCGTATGAGACAATCCGCCGGTGGGGCATCAAGTTCGGTCCGCATTACACTCGCCGCTTGCGCCGTAAGCAGCCCAGCCGAAACGATGTCTGGCACCTGGACGAGGTCGTCATCACCATCACCGGCAGGAAACACTGGTTGTGGCGCGCCGTCGACCAGGATGGCTATGTGCTCGACGAGATCGTCCAGAACCGCCGCAACACCAAGGCGGCCAAGCGCTGGCTGACGCGGCTGCTGAAGAAGCAAGGCGTCGCGCCGAAGCGCATGATCACCGACAAGCTGCGCTCCTATGGAGCAGCCAGGCGACAGGTGATGCCGGACGTCGAGCATCGGTCGCACAAGGGATTGAACAACCGGGCGGAGAATGCACATGTGCCGCTGCGAAAACGAGAGCGGATGATGCAAGGCTTCCGATCACCAGGAGCACTGCAACGCTTCGTTTCGATCTTCTCGGCTCTGCGCAATCTCTTCGTCCCGCCCCGCTCAAAACGCTCCGCTCTCGCTACACATATTCACCGCCTGCAGGCCATGGCGGAATGGACAGCCGTGGCCATGGTCAGCTGACATCAGCGGCCGCAGGTCTCAACGCGTGTATATGCAGACAACGTGACATCGCCGGCAGGACTTCGTCATCGCGGCAGTTTGACCGGCACCGTAACGTTAACCGGGCATCGATCAAAATGTGGGATCTGGCGGCATGACCAGATTTTCCCGTGATCCTCTTTATCGTCGCCACCGATTTCCGGCGCAGGTGATTGCCCATGCCGTTTGGCTCTATTTCCGGTTTCCGCTCAGCCTGCGGATGGTCGAGGATATGCTGGCAGCTCGTGGCGTCATCGTCTCTCACCAGACCGTGCGACTTTGGGCTGAGAAATTTGGCAGACACTTTGCCAATGATATCCGGAAGCGATCGGCCGGCAAGCTCGGCGACAAATGGCATCTCGATGAGGTTGTCATCACCATCGGTGGAAAGAAACACTGGCTTTGGCGCGCCGTTGATCAGGACGGGTTTGTTCTCGACGTGTTGGTGCAAAGCCGTCGCAATGCCAAGGCGGCAAAGCGCTTGATGCGAAAGCTTCTGAAAGGGCAAGGCCGTTCGCCGCGTGTGATGATCACCGACAAGCTTCGATCCTACGGTGCGGCGAAGCGCGAGATCATGCCAGGCGTCGAGCATCGCTCGCACAAGGGCCTGAACAATCGGGCGGAGAACATGGTCGAGACGCATGCGCGCGGCCGATATCCCCGGCCAGCAGAAGCTGTGATCTTCCAGAGTCTTCGAATAAAGACAAACCCCGCTGCCGTCCCACCACACGATGCGAACCCGGTCCGCACGCTTCGAACGGAATACGTGAAGTGCCCCCGAGAATGGGTCCAGGCCGCCATCCCTGACCAGCGCCATCAAAGATGCCGCGCCCTTGCGGAAGTCGACCGGCTGGCACGACACGTAAACCACCACACCGGAAGCGATCATGCCTTACGAACCGCGCGGATGATCCTCGCCAGGCGATCGGGATCGACATCGCCGCCGGCGCGCACCACTGCGTCGCCAATGACGATTTCCACCGTGTCGCTGCCCACCGCTTCAAAGCGCGTGAACTTCGCCGGCTTGCTCGCTCCCTCCGTCAGTGGCGCAACCATGCCCGACGAAAGCGCCTTGCGGCGCCACGCATAGAGCTGCGAGGGGTCCAGCCCCTCGGAACGCGCAACCGCCGAGACATTGCCCCCTGGCGAGAACGCTTCGGCGACAAGCCGTGCCTTCTCTTCGTCCGACCGATGGCGCGGCTTGCGTCGGGACGGCACAGGCTCCGCCGTCAAAATCTCGAATGTTCGATGATGGCTCATACTGTCGCTCATAGGATTCTCCGCATGATTCATGCTGAAAATGAGCGATCAACCGCCTGCACGCTACGTGGGGATGCCTAAGCGACAGGACGGCTGACTGGTATGGGCGTTCAATTGATCTGGCGCCTTAAATGGCAGGAAGGCCTCGCGGCCGGTTCGAGGCGCATCCCTCCTCCGAAGCAGCATGCGCAAGTATCGTCACAAGCCGCCCCGAACGCTTCGCGTTCGGCGATGTCCAATTTCCGACAATGTCGGATACAGTCAGATCTACTGGATTGCGTTTGAATGGTTTCTCCTTTGGCACAGTACATGCTCGTCATCCGCAAACACGTGACCGACCAACAAGAAGTCGCATGATCACCTCACCAAAACATACAGCCGCCGCGGAACAATCACTTTGCCCCGAACTTGCTTATCGCCCGTCCCGCCACCACAACCGGAGCCATCGATGTCTGACGGGCTGCCCAGGATACCTACTGCGACCGCGCTTGCCCGGTGACGAACGCTCCGGCTCCGCCCGTTACCGACGAGGGCAAAGTGACGGATTTCCTGCTTTTCAAGGGCATGGAGGTGGTTGTCATTTCCGACCACCGCGCCGGTCGCCACTCATATGGTCTGGTTCAGGATCGGCAGCGCGGATGAGCCGCGGGGGAAATCCGGCATCGCGCATGTCTTCGAGCATCTGATGCTCAAGGCGACGGCCAATCACGCCTCATGACGAGCAGGGCTCCATCGCCTGGAGAGATTGAACCCAAAGGGAGATTCCAATGTCTGAAGCGAGTCAGAAAAAGTTGGACGCATTCTTAGGGAAAATGGTCGGCGATCTCGGTGCGATCGCTACTGGCGCGGGAGTCGTGCTGGGGGACAGACTCGGCCTGTTCAAGGCATTGCGCGAAGGCGGCAAGATGACGGCCGCCGAACTTTCGACACGCACCGGCACCCAGGAACGCCTTGTAAGGGAATGGCTTTCCGGGCAGGCGGCGGCGGGCTACGTCGACTACGATGAAGCGAGCGACGAGTTCTATCTCAACGCCGAGCAGGAGCTGGTGTTCGCCGATGAAGATAGCCCGGCCTTCATGGCTGGCGCATTCGAGTTCCTGTCCGCGCTGTGGCTCGATGAAGAAAAGGTGAGGCAGGCATTCCAGTCCGGCAAGGGCGTCGCGTGGCACGATCATAGCGCGTGTCTGTTTCGCGGCACGGAACGGTTTTTCCGGCCAGGCTACAATGCCAATCTGATCGAATCCTGGTTACCGGCTCTGGAGGGCGTGGTCGAGAAGCTCGAACGCGGCGCCGCGGTCGCGGATGTCGGGTGCGGTCATGGCGCATCAACCGTGCTCATGGCGCGTGCTTTCCCCAATTCGCGCTTCGTCGGCTTCGACTATCACGCCCCTTCCATCGAGCGCGCCCGCAAGGCCGCCGAGGAGGCCGGCGTCGGCGCCAACACGCGCTTCGAGGTCGCGGCCGCCAAGACCTATCCCGGCACCTATGACCTCGTCGCTTTCTTCGATTGCCTTCACGACATGGGCGACCCAGCCGGCGCCGCCACCCATGTCCACAGGTCGCTCAAGCCGGATGGCACGTGGATGATCGTCGAGCCGTTCGCGCATGATCATCTGGCGGCGAACCTCAATCCCGTCGGACGCGTCTACTATGCCGCGTCCACGTTCCTGTGCACGCCTGCGTCCGTGTCACAGGAAGTTGGGCTCGGGCTTGGCGCCCAGGCCGGCGAGGCGAGGCTGCGCAGGGTGGTGACCGGCGGCGGCTTCAAGCGATTCCGTCGCGCCGCGGAGACGCCATTCAACTTGGTGCTGGAGGCTCGCCCCTAGCCGTCGCCGGAAATTGCAGCTCATCGCATTTGGCGAAGATCGCCGCCAAATTCGGACGCACGCTATCGGGCAAATTTTTCAAGGCGTCACTCACCCCGTATATCAGATTGGGAGTTGGTAGACGTCGACAGTAGAAGGCACACGCAGCCAAGCTCGCCGCCTAAGGTGCTCTCAAAGAATCCGATATCCGAATGACACGCACCGGGCTTCCGGGATTTTATGCAGAGATCCCTGCCGAGCCGCCTTCTCTAAACCACTGACGTCGATGTCCGGGGGCAGATTCTTTCCATCGCTGCGGCCACAAGGCAGCAGCCACGCTGTAGGCGGCGTCCCGCCCAGGGCTTTCTCGACCCACTTACCTGAAGGTCCGCCGCGGTGGGCTGATTGTCTCGGGTCGCCGCCATCATGGCGGCTGGCGCCAAAGCGGACCGCCGGTGCGAAGTCTGGGCATGGAGATCGGCACCTCGGAGGTCGAGCGGATCTGGACGGAGTTTGAAGGTGACCCGCCGCAGCCTTCACAACGTCAAGCTCGGGCACCGTAAACTTAACGCTGTGAAAACAAGATCTGGGAGTGAGGCTTTGGTTCATTCGGCGTGAAGTCGCGCGATTTGGCGCCATGCTTGCATGGCAGTTGCTCGCAGTTCTCGATGGTGGGTGGATGGAATATCGTGGCGGGGAACGTTAAAGAGGTTGGCGATCGGGTCGTGGACGGAAACGAAACGCTGAAGATGTCGCGCTGACTTGAAGCGCTTCATGATCCTCTCCCGCCGTCGGACGGGTTGATGAGAGTTCTCCGCCCGATTGTTCAGGCCCTTGTGCGAGCGATGCTCGACGCCTGGCATGATCTCCCGCTTCGCCGCACCGTAGGATCGAAGCTTGTCGGTGATCATCACACGCGGCGAACGGCCTTGCCCTTTCAGAAGCTTTCGCATCAAGCGCTTTGCCGCCTTGGCATTGCGACGGCTTTGCACCAACACGTCGAGAACAAACCCGTCCTGATCAACGGCGCGCCAAAGCCAGTGTTTCTTTCCACCGATGGTGATGACAACCTCATCGAGATGCCATTTGTCGCCGAGCTCGCCGGCCGATCGCTTCCGGATATCATTGGCAAAGTGTCTGCCAAATTTCTCAGCCCAAAGTCGCACGG
The DNA here is from genome assembly GCF_014189455.1 of Mesorhizobium huakuii. NCBI lineage: Bacteria > Pseudomonadati > Pseudomonadota > Alphaproteobacteria > Hyphomicrobiales > Phyllobacteriaceae > Mesorhizobium > Mesorhizobium huakuii. The sequence continues at coordinate 140,677 of NZ_CP050299.1, read as the reverse complement.
TCTGGTGAGAGACGATGACGCCACGAGCTGCCAGCATATCCTCGACCATCCGCAGGCTGAGCGGAAACCGGAAATAGAGCCAAACGGCATGGGCAATCACCTGCGCCGAAAATCGGTGGCGACGATAAAGAGGATCACGGGAAAATCTGGTCATGCCGCCAGATCCCACATTTTGATCGATGCCCGGTTAACGTTACGGTGCCTGAAAATGGCCGCATAAGCTTACAGAGCAAACTGTCCGCTATTCTCTCTGTCTCAGTCCAGGGGTTTACTCCACAGCTTCGGGACTTACCGGAAAAGGTGTCCGGGATCTACTAAAATACGCATATTGACGATATGCTGTTGCAATAAGGGTCATTTATTTAATTTTCTAATTGCGGCAGCAGCACCCCGCTGGTTGCTCGCCGCTGCCAACACTTGCGGTTTAGGCATATTCTTCAATTCGTCCGCATTTTGCAGCATCGCCTGCACCGCCCTCGCCGCGCCGCTCTTGCCCAGGATCTTGACGATATCGTCCTTGCTGAACTTCTGGCCGTCGAACTCCAGCTTTGTCAGCGGCTCTACGTTCTTCAGCAGGGCCTGCACCGCCTGAGCCGCGCCGTAGTTGCGCAGGATCTGAACGATATCGTCCTTGCTGAACTTCTGGCCGTCGAACTCCAGCTTTGTCAGCGGCTCCACGTTCTTCAGCAGGGCCTGCACCGCCTGAGCCGCGCCGTTGTTGCCCAGGATCTTGAGGATATCGTCCTTGCTGAACTTCTGGCCGCTGAAGTCCAGCTTCGCCAGCGCCTCCGCGTTCTTCAGCAGGGCCTGCACCGCCTGAGCGGCACCATCATTGCCCAGGAACTTGAGGATATCGTCCTTGCTGAACTTCTGGCCGTCGAACTCCAGCTTTGTCAGCGGCTCCACGTTCTTCAGCAGGGCCTGCACCGCCTGAGCCGCGCCGTTGTTGCCCAGGATCTTGAGGATATCGTCCTTACTGAAGTTATGGCCGCCGAAGTCCAGCTTTTTCAGCGCCTCCGCGTTCTTCAGCAGGGCCTGCACGGCCTGGGCGGCGCCTTTGTGGCTCAGGATCTTGAGGATATCGTCCTTGCTGAAGTTATGGCCGCCGAAGTCCAGCTTTTTCAGCGCCTCCGCGTTCTTCAGCAGGGCCTGCACCGCCTGAGCGGCACCATCATTGCCCAGGAACTTGAGGATATCGTCCTTGCTCAACTTCTGGCCGCTGAAGTCCAGCTTCGCCAGCGCCTCCGCGTTCTTCAGCAGGGCCTGCACCGCCTGGGCGGCGCCTTTGTGGCTCAGGATCTTGAGGATATCGTCCTTGCTGAAGTTATGGCCGCCGAACTCCAGCTTCGCCAGCGCCTCCGCATTGTCCACGAAGGCTTTCAAAGCAAGCAATCCACCGTGATCGGCAACGCGTTGGCACTCCTCGCCTGACAGCTGAAATCTCGTCCCCTTGGCTTCAGTCGCCAACTTCCTCAGATTATCAGGGAACTCCCTTCGACGCCGGCTTTTCAGTTTCGAGCTTGAAGCCGTTCCCGAATGACTCTCCTCCCGCGCGGGTGCCGGTTGCGGGCCAATTCGCCACCGTTGAGCCGCCCTGTCGTCTTCCTTATGCTCGGTGGCCGGCCTTCGGCGCTTGGCACCCGCCCGATCGCGCGCCCCCACGGTCTCGTTCAGGGTGGCAGGCTGCTCGGCCGGCGGCGCCGGAACCTTCCAATAGGCCTCCAATGCCGCGCTGGCAGAGATTTGAGGGAGGTCGGCGGGAGCGAGCGCATGGTGTTCGTCCAGACTCGTTGGGAAACCGTCTCGGCCGAACCGCTCGACCATCTGCCGCGCCTGTCCAGAAGAGTCCTGCGCTCTCGGGAGCGGGAAAAAGCTGGGGTCAAGCCGCAAGGGCAAACTTGGCTTGCTTCAATCGACCATCGGCAACCGCCGCGCGGACCTGAAGTACCCTGTGAGCCCCTGCGGGAGACCAGCGCATCTGACGTTTTTTGTTCATGCGGGCATTGACGAGGCTGTTGGCGGCGGATTCGGCCGGGGCACTCGAGATCGGGTGATCCGCCCAATATCGTTGGCAGTAGTCGACCAGGGAGGTTTTGTTCTGGATCAGGTAGGTCTGAAGATTGCTGACCAGTTCGAAGAAGCGCTTGAGCTTGTTGCTGGCATCCGGCAGCCGAGCATATTGCTCCAACTGGCAAAGCATATCCCTCACGGCTCTCGTCGCCTCCCTGACGTAGCCGCTCCAGAGGAGATGACGAAGCCGCGGCACATGAAGCGCAGTGTCTCGAAGGTAGATACTCAGATTGCCAACGCTCTTGAGCCCTTCCCACGCCTGTTCGATGTGACGGAGCCGCATCGACAGATGGAACCAGTCGAGAATGTGGGTGATGGGCTGGCGTGTTGCGCCGATGACGATACCCTGCAGCCCGACGTCTCCGTCGCTGAAAACGGTGACGTCGCTGCCTGGCACCCACCCTTGCGCCCGCAGCGCCGCACGAACAACGTCGTGCTTGCCGGTGGTAACATGCGGTGAGGCCGCGAACTGACGCGGTGGTCGGCCTTTGGTCACAACCCGCCCCATGGCAATTTCGAAATGGCGGCTCTGGTATCCGGGGACCGCGCGAATGTAGGCGCCATCAATGAACACGGAAATGGGCGACCCGTCGGCACGGCTCAGTCTATAGGGACTTGCAAGGTCCCATTTCTCGATCTGATCGGCGACCTTCGCCAGCCGGTTGCTTACAGTGCGATGATTGTGCGGCCGCATGGCCGGCACAAAAAGGTCGAGAACACGCGCCGCTTCACGAAATGACAATCGGGAGCCGAGTTCAGCCTGAATGCGCTGCAACTCCGGCGTGGCTCTGCCGTTCAACAGGGCTTCTGTTCTTCCTTCGCCAGGATTCGCCGATCCGTCGCACGCGCAGCCGCGAAAGCGAGGTACGCGCATACGGCAAACGCCAAAGAGCGAGTCGACCGTGCGAGATCGGTAGTCATGGAGGCACCGTAACGTTAACCGGGCATCGATCAAAATGTGGGATCTGGCGGCATGACCAGATTTTCCCGTGATCCTCTTTATCGTCGCCACCGATTTCCGGCGCAGGTGATTGCCCATGCCGTTTGGCTCTATTTCCGGTTTCCGCTCAGCCTGCGGATGGTCGAGGATATGCTGGCAGCTCGTGGCGTCATCGTCTCTCACCAGACCGTGCGACTTTGGGCTGAGAAATTTGGCAGACACTTTGCCAATGATATCCGGAAGCGATCGGCCGGCAAGCTCGGCGACAAATGGTATCTCGATGAGGTTGTCATCACCATCGGTGGAAAGAAACACTGGCTTTGGCGCGCCGTTGATCAGGACGGGTTTGTTCTCGACGTGTTGGTGCAAAGCCGTCGCAATGCCAAGGCGGCAAAGCGCTTGATGCGAAAGCTTCTGAAAGGGCAAGGCCGTTCGCCGCGTGTGATGATCACCGACAAGCTTCGATCCTACGGTGCGGCGAAGCGGGAGATCATGCCAGGCGTCGAGCATCGCTCGCACAAGGGCCTGAACAATCGGGCGGAGAACTCTCATCAACCCGTCCGACGGCGGGAGAGGATCATGAAGCGCTTCAAGTCAGCGCGACATCTTCAGCGTTTCGTTTCCGTCCACGACCCGATCGCCAACCTCTTTAACGTTCCCCGCCACGATATTCCATCCACCCACCATCGAGAACTGCGAGCAACTGCCATGCAAGCATGGCGCCAAATCGCGCGCCTTCACGCCGAATGAACCAAAGCCTCACTCCCAGATCTTGTTTTCACAGCGTTAAGTTTACAGTGCCCCTCGACCATCCGCAGGCTGAGCGGAAACTGGAAATAGAGCCAAACGGCATGGGCAATCACCTGCGCCGGAAATCGGTGGCGACGATAAAGAGGGTCACGGGAAAATCTGGTCATGCCGCCAGATCCCACATTTTGATCGATGCCCGGTTAACGTTACGGTGCCATCCACAGGTATGGCCAGTCGCCCTCGATGGGTCTTTCAAGGAACGCTTTGACCTTGCCGTCGATCTCTTCGCACAGCGGGCTGACCTGGCTCTTGGAGATTCCGCTCATGCCCATGGCCTTGACCAGGTCGTCGACCGAGCGGGTCGAGATACCCTGGACGTAGGCCTCCTGGATGACGGCGGTCAGCGCCTTCTCCGCCATGCGACGCGGTTCGAGGAAGCCCGGAAAGTAAGAGCCCTTCCTGAGCTTGGGGATGCGCAGTTCGACGGTGCCGGCCCGCGTCTCCCAGTCTCTGTCGCGGTAGCCGTTGCGCTGAGCCAGCCGAAGCGCATTCTTCTCGCCATAGCCGGCGCCGGTGGCGGCGCCCACCTCCAGCTCCATCAGCCGCTCGGCGGCAAAGCCGATCATCTCGCGCAAGATATCGGCGTCGGGGGTCTTCTCCACGAGCGTGCGCAGGTTCATCATGTCGTCGGTCATCGGTGGTCCTTCCGAAACGGGTTGGCGTCAACAACCCAACCCTACCGGAAAGCGCCGATGACCACCGACACGCCGCTCACTCGCTACAGCGCTACTAACGGCGCGCTCGCGAGCGGCTTCGTAACCGCCGAGCTACACCACCTGATGGGACACGACCGATGTCGCCCTTGCCGAACGTGTCGCCGCCGAACTTGAGTTCCGCCAGCGCATCCGCGTTTTCCCAGGCGCCGCCGGCCCTGCGAGCCCCGCGTTTCCCTTTCGAGCTTGACCGCGCCTCCGTATGACTCTCCTCCAAGGCGATTGCCGGTTGCGCCCCGTGCCGCGCCAGCAACGCCGTATGATCGGCGATGACGTCTCGAAGATCCAGCGATGCGCTCTCGGACGATTGGCGGTTCGCCAGTCTGGTCACCAGTTCGTGTGTGGCCGCCGGCACTGATACACCGCAGTCATATCCGTTCCTCTGCTGCGCCATCTCGCATTCCCACCCTGTCGCCTCTCCAAACTTCGCTGAGGACGGGTCTTCCCGGAACTGCTCGACCATCCGCCATGCCTGTTCACAACAGTCCCCCCCCCTCGGCGAGCATAGACTTCGCCACCCCAAAAAACGTCTCCGGCAAGTGCTTCCTGAGGATGCCCAGGGCCTGCTCGTAGTCTTCCGCTCTTTCACGTGCTCCCCCGTCGACGGCGGGAAACCCTGCAGTGCTGTGGCTTGGGCCGGCAAGGGGCTGCGGGGAGAGCTCCAGAAGCTGCTGTACCCCCTCCCGTGGCAGAGCCTCGTCCATAGCGTCCAACGAGAGGTCTTGCCGCGGATGCGCGTTGGTTTGCGGATATGTCGCGCTGGCCGCGTCCTCATCCGCCGGCACAACAAGGCTGCCGGCGCGAGTGGGCGCATCGTGTTCGTCCGGGCTCGCTGGCGGCAGGTCTCCCCTGAACTGCGCGACGATCCGCCATGCCTGTCCGGAAAAGTCCTCCTCCAAGGCGAGCGAAGACTCCGCCAACTCCCACCTTGTCTCCGGCAACTGCTCCCCGAGGATGCCCCAGGGCTTCTGCGGCGAGGGCCCATCCGTCGCTGGCACGTTGTCTGGAAAGCTGGCCAGTCCGATCGTGCTAACCGGATCCGCGGGCGGTGGATTGAGCCCCGTCAGGGCCTGCGGGAAAGCCCGGGGCGCCGGACTGAAGTTACCGTTCTTTGGGATCATGACGTTATTTCCTGTTTATCCTCCGAATCAAAGGATGCACTATGGGCCAGGTTCTTCATGGCAGCAGCCCACATAGGTCGCGGATGCGACGACGCCTTTGCGGACTCCTCCAATACGGTCCTGATCGGCCTTTTCTAGAAACCGTCCGCCCCCTGCAGCCGCTGGTGAGTCATCCGATCCCACTTCGAACCTCCCTGAATCGATAGCGTGCATGGCGTCTGACTGGTGGTTCGCCTTTGCATGACCCGCATTTGAAGTTCTGAACACGAGCGTCTGAAATGTATGCCCGGCAGGAGACTGAGCTCCTGCCGGGCCGGGTACGCCTTGGGAGGTGGCGTAAGTCAGAGACTCTCATGACCACTCAGTCGGTGCGTTTTGCTGAATAGTGTGCATGTTCCGTGCCAAGGCAAAAAGCGTTCAAAAACACCCGAGAGTCAGCTTCCTTTACGTTGCGTACTCGACATTGTCGGCTATCTGACAATACCGACCCTGCCTCGCGGCTCGACGGACGCTTGAACCAGACCGCACCGGCAATGTCGTTCGCTGCCATGTTGACCGGGCGAACTGGTATTGACCGGGTTTTGGCTCCGAACTATTCGCCGGCTGACGCACAGGGCGGACTACTTTTCAAGTGAGGAACTCTTTGTACCCTCCGTTCATGAGGGCGCGGCCATGCGGGACGGCGCGGCGAATGCGGTCGCGCATATGATCGCGAGGATCCCTCCAGTCGGCATGGACGCGCCGGTGACCAATCAGCGCTTCGGCGAGCTCGCGATGTGACGCCCCGGCAAGTGAGCCGTCGAGCGCACGAAGAACGAAGGTTAGACGGGGACCGCGTCTTTCCGGCGGAAACAAGCGGGCAGGCAGATGTTGACCCACACTTAGAGCATTGAGGCGCTGGAGCGCCCTCAGGCGGGGCTTCGAAAGCATTGCCGGCCAGATCGCCTCTGTACGGAGGCAGACAGGGTGCAAGATATCCGCGCCAGAGACGGCGAGCTGGAGCGTATGCTCCGCATTGCGAAGAAGAACATGCTGGTCCTTGTCGGGCGCCAGCAGGACCGTCGCACGACATGGCAATGCCGAGAGCTTGAACGGCGATGTCGCCGACGATGCACACAGTTGTTCTGCTATGACCGGCAGCACATGGACGCACCAGAGCGTAGAAAACGAGCGAATTGCGCCCGTAAGACTCGGCGAAACAGGACACCCCAGCGCGACAGGTCGCCGGCCGACGCGACCACGTCGAAAAACGGTTGGGGAGACAGTGTGTTGGTCTGCTGGCTTGCAGTGGTCACGTCATGCTGGAATGCTGGGTTGCGGCGCAAGAACTCTCAGGCCCACTCGGGCGGCGTCAGACCAGCGGTGTAATCGTATGCTCTTTCATCCCACCAGTCGGCCTGATCAGCGTCAGTCAAAAAACTGGCATGACTGCCGCTCCCCTCCCCACCCGGAAAACGTTGAAGCATCATGCGACCTGCCGTCGGTGGCGCCGTTTTGTCGAATCGGACGCGATTGACGGTGTCGAGGACAGAAGACGCAGGCAATCAGCAAACTGGCCGTCGACGCGCAGCAACAAACAGTACGGTGTGAGCGGGTCAACAGAATCGTCTTCATAGCTGTTGTCGGCTCCGGCGGCCCGCGCCGGACGTCGCGTGAAGGCGCAGTATAAACGGGCGATGGATTGCACACGATTGTCGGCAGGTTGGTGTGGTGTCGGGCGGGTGTTGTCACGTAAACCGTGCGTCAGCATTTGTGGCATAGGGACGGCGGCATGATAATGCCTGCCATCAGCTACAAGCGCCATCGTTTCCCGCCGCAGATCATCGCCCATGCGGTCTGGCTCTACTACCGGTTCCCCTTGAGCCTGCGTCTGGTCGAGGAAATGCTGCTGGAGCGCGCCATCGTGGTCTCCTACGAAACGATCCGCCGCTGGGGCAAGAAGTTCGGGCCCGATTATGCTCGCCGCTTGCGCCGCAAGCAGCCGAGCCGCGATGACATCTGGCACCTGGACGAAGTCGTCATCACCATTGCTGGCCGAAAACACTGGCTATGGCGCGCCGTCGATCAGGACGGCTATGTCCTCGACGAGATCGTCCAGAACCGCCGCAACACCAAGGCGGGCAAGCGATTGCTGACGCGCCTGTTGAAGAAACAGGGCGTCGCACCGAAGCGCATGATCACTGACAAGCTGCGCTCGTATGGAGCGGCAAGCGTCAGGTGATGCCGGACGTCGAGCACCGGTCACACAAAGGATTGAACAACCGCGCCGAGAATTCCCATGTGCCGCTGCGAAAACGAGAGCGGGTGATGCAGGGCTTCCGGTCGCCAGAAAGCCTGCAGCGTTTCGTCTCGATCTTCTCGGCTCTGCGTAACCTCTTCGTTCCACCTCGCTCAAAACGCTCCGCTCTTGCCACACATATTCACCGCCTGCAGGCCATGGCGGAATGGAAAGCCGTAACCGTGGTCAGCTGACAACAGCGCCGCAGCTCTCAGCGCGTTCATAGCCAGACAACGTGACATCGCCGCGCATACGTAAGGCGCTTATTGGGGACCATGGAGAGAACGCAGCCAGACCATGGCATCGGCATCGACTTGCAGAAAGCAAGGGAAAAGACTGCGACCGGCAGCCTCACCAATACGAAGACGTCCAGCATATGAACGAGGGAAGGCATGATGGAATGACAACGATGTTCTGCATAGCAAGGGAGTTGACCCTGATGTCCATCATGTTGGCGGACTCGTAGTAGTCCGCGGCAGGGAAAGCCTGTCACATGGCGAAGGGGAACAGTTCAAACTGCTTGAAGTGCAAACTACCTGACCAAATGAGGTGAAGACCTTTGATAATCAGCGAAATGCAGCACAAGCTCGCAACATGGGCCGAGTGCGATCCGAACCGAAGGTTCGATCGACTTCTTCGGCTCATTGCCGATAGAGAATGGCTTGCCGAGGCCGCTCGCATTGTTTTGGCGTCAAGTGGCGCACGAACACCGGGCATAGACGGAATAGATAAGCAACGGATGCAGGCTGGACTGGATCAGCATCTGGCCGCCCTGCGGATGAGCCTGCTGAAGGGCACCTATTGCCCCAAGCCGGTGAAGCGCATCTATATCCCGAAATCAAACGGCAAGCTACGACCACTGGGTATTCCGACCCTGACAGACCGCATTGTCCAACGTGCTCTTGTCGAATTCGCGTCGGGTGCCGAAGACGCCCGGAAAATGCTCAGAATCCATCTTCGAAAACACAAAAGCGGTCGGCAACGAACTGTCGCTGAAGACGATCGCTGCATTGCGGGCGAACGCCGAGGCAGACCTCTCGCATCTACAGGCGTTGGTTGGCGCCAAGTTGCCGTCGGCAGTTATCGCGCTGCAGTCGAACTTGTTGCGCAAAGGGCTCGAAATGTGTGTGGAGCAGACCAAGGAATTCCAGGCACTCAGCACCAAGGGGGTGGCCAACGTCACCAAGCCGATCAAGGACGCCTTGGAGAAGGCGCTGACAGACGCCAAGGCGGCCTGATCGTCCCGGGAACTAAATGGGTGATCCCCTTGGCATTGGCCCGAGGGCTTCATCCAGTTTGCGCTTGGTATCTTCAGGACCGGCCCACGCAACATACATCACATCGCAAACATGCTGACCGACTTCACCGCCCCATATGCTTGGTTCCAGGCGGCACCGCTGGAGCCAACGGCCGGTCCAATAACCGTCAGGAAGCTCGCAGCAGGAAATCAACCGGGTTGCCGTGTTTGTCGATCGCACGGTACAGATAATGAGAGTTGGACCTACTGGTGGCTTCAAGCAACCGATTGTATCGGCGATGGACACCATAGGCTCTTACGAGTGCCAGGAGCACGTCGTGCTCCTGGGTGAAGAATACCAGGTAATCGGTACGGCCCCTAAACTGGAAGCGCATGAAAGAGGGCTTCTGCACCGAGCGTTCTCGACTTTTGTGGTCAACACCTTGGGTGAAATCCGAATGCAGGGTCGTGCCGTGGTGAATTATCACTCGCCGGGTTGTTGGTCCAACACGTGCTGCGGTCATCCCCGACGAGGTGAGGCCGCGTTGGCTGCCCCTCACCGCCGGCTCGAAGAAGAGATGGGATTGGCGTTGTCACGTTGTTTGAAATGTGGCCGCGTGAGGCCGATACCGCGCTTTTCAGGCAGGCCGTGCACTCACGGCTTCCCACGCGGCCATTGCCTGGCGTCGATGGGTTCGAATTTGTGCTGCGGAGCGGTTGGTCTGGGATGGGACGAAGAGATTTCGGACGGCGGAGAAGATCGACACGAAATGCTGCAATGAGCCGACCGACCGGAAACCCTGTCGCGTTCGTTCCCGTTTTCGGAACGGCAGGTGAGAATTCTCCGCCCGGTTGTTCAAGCCTTTATGCGAGCGGTGTTCCACGTTCGGCATGAGCTGGCGTTTGGCCGCCCCGTAGGAGCGCAGTTTGTCGGTGATCATACGCTTTGGCGGCAGACCCTGCTTCTTCAGAAGTCGCGTCAGCAGGCGCCTGGCGGCCTTGGTGTTGCGACGCGTCTGGACAATCTCGTCGAGCACATATCCGTCCTGATCAACCGCTCTCCACAACCAGCACTTCTGACCGTTGATGCGCACCACGACTTCATCCAGATGCCAGACATCGTCTTTCGTTGGTGCCTTGCGGCGTATGCGGCGCGCATAATCAGGGCCGTGCTTTCGGCACCATCGGCGGATGGTCTCGTAGGAAACGACGATCCCGCGATCGAGCAGCATTTCCTCGACATCGCGCAGGCTCAGATTGAAGCGGAAGTAGAGCCAGACAGCACGGGCCACGATTTCGATCGGATAGCGGTGGTTCTTGTAGGTCGGTGCACTCACGGTCATGGGCGCGCTGCTACCTCAATTTCCTTACCCCTCAATCAATGTGACAGCACCCTCCAAAGCCCCCGCTAACGTGCAGGGGTGGTTCAAACATGGGTCAATTCTCGATGGAAATATCCTGTGCTGCCGGGTCAGTTCTCAGTGGCAATCAACAGCCCTCGGTGGTCTTGGAGAAGTCGACCACCGACTCCCAACTGGTGAAACCGAAGAAATCGGCGACATCGGTTGGACGCCCCTCCTTCAAGTCCCGCACTCCCCACAGCAGCTCCTTGAGGTCCCTGTTGTCGCCAACGAGATGCGGCTTGCGACCCTCATCGAGGCACTGGATTAGCGCCGTCATGACGTTCGCATTGGTCCTGGCAAGGATGGCATTGGGGTTGCAGCTACCGACCCGGCTCCGCATAGCGGGATTGCCGGTCAGCGGAACGCTCTCACCGAGCCGCTGCAGGATGCGGGATGCTTCGCCGGCGATCTCGGGACCGAACCGGAACGACTGGGTCAGGCTAACGATGGCATCAGTCTTGATCGCATCCATCGCGTTCACCGCGCCACGCCATTCGTATATCTGCTGGTAGCGGTCGCCAACGTAGACAAGCTGGGCGTTTTGCCGCCGCAGCACCTCGAGTACGACGGGATTGGTGTCCTGCGCTTCATCTAGAAGGATGTAGTCGGCTGCGATCTGCGGCTTGGATAGCCCCCAAAGCTTCAAGAACCCGTCAAAACCCAGCGGGATCGCATCCTTTGGGTCGCACATGCGGTGCCATACGTGCCTGGCATTGTTGCACGCAAACTCTTTCACTGCCTTGAGAGTATCTTCGCTGGCCGTAAGCAGCGATCCGTGCCGAGGCACGTGCGCGTCAGAGATTTCCTCGTCGCCGCTTTGAGCGAACCGTCTAACTGTTTGCTGGATCAAATAAGCTTGTGACACTGGCTGTAGAGAATGGTCACGGTCAACTCGCCAGGCCTTCTTGAATCCAAGTATCTCAGCGAGTTGCTTCGTGCCGACCTTGCCGGCGAACTTGTCCTTGGTTTTTTTGTAGTCTGAGTGCAGCGATTTCAGCGCTAGGCTGTGGGTGGTGGAGCAATTTACCGTCGGAGGAAATTTCTCACGGGCGTCTCCGACAATCGCCTTGTTAAAGGCGATGTACTGGCGCGGCTGCGAGTGCCGTGGGCAAGGAACTGCAGCGTCGAGGTCTTGCCGGTGCCCGCATAAGCATTGATGCGGAGCGAGCCACCGGACAGGAAAGCGTCAATTGCCTGTTGCTGCTCCGTCGTGGGTTTACGACCCACGGGCTTCGCCGCCGCTTTCTTGTGCACCACGGCGGCCGCTTCCTAGACGTCTGGGCGCTTCGGTCGAAGAGGTCCGCTTGCTTGACCCCACTTAAACACCGCCTGTAAGAATATGTTATTATATCAGCACGTTAGGCGCGCGCCGGCGCGTGTTACCACTACATTTTGGGGATGATATCAGGCGAGTTGTTCGTCGAGGTTGTGTGGCAGAGCGATGCCAGCTGCCTTGAAGACGTTGCCCACTTGGCCCGTAACGTGGGTTCTGGTGGTGACGATGCGACCATCCTTTTCGATGGTGGCTTCCTGGAGGCGGTCGAGATCGCGTAGAAGCGGCTGCCATTCGGGCGTCAGGCCTTTGGCCCGGCAGAGGCGGTACAGTTCCTTGCTGAGTACGAGCCCCAGGAACGAGCAAAACACATGCCCGCGGATGGCGGCATCGGATTGGTGGAAGATCGGCCGGGTATTGAAGGTTGCCTTGGCGGCGCGGAACAGGCTCTCGACCTCGAGCAAATCGCGATACCGCAGCACGGCCTGGAGCGGGGTCACCTTCGCGTTGGTCCGCACCACGGTGATGCCGTCGTACCGGGCTTCCTCGGCAAGCTTGCCGACATCGATCTTGAAGTTCTTGCCGCTGGCCTTGAGGTAACGCCGGTAGGCCGAGTTGCCGACCAGTGCCTTGTCGCCCTTCTTGAGCTGTGCCTCGAGGCCGGCGATGATCGCCTGGCGGTCGGCCTTGTCCTTCTCGGCCTCGGCGTCATTGCGGCTGACAATATAGCGGTCTTTACCGACCTTGACCTCTTTGACCCACAACTGAGTTTCACCGCGCTGGCGCTCGAGAACGAGCGGAACCATCGGTGCCGCGTCATTGAGCACGACGTTGTGGATCACGCTGCTCGAGCGTTCGCGGGCCCCCAGAATGTATTCCATGCCCAGCTTTTCGAGCGCGGCGATGGTATCGGCGCTGATCATGCCGCGATCGGCGACAACGCAGGCGCGTGTGACGCCGAAGCGCGTTCGCAGCCGATCGACCACCGGCAACAGGACGGTCACGTCAGCGGTGTTGCCGGGCACCATCTCGGTGCAGATCGGCCGGCCCTCGGCATCAACGACCAGCGCCAGGATCATTTGCGCCAGATCGGGGCGGAAGTCCTTGGAATGCCCGCGCTTGCCCAGCGTCTCGCCGCCCGCGCCATGGAAGGACAACGAGGTGGTGTCCATGAACACAAGGCTGAGGTCGGTGAACAGGTCCTGCCGGCGCGCGAAGAGCTTTTCCTCGATCGCGTCTTTCACGCAGCGCGCCACCAGCGCGCCTTGCGCCTTTTCGCCGAGTTCCTCGCCCAGCCACGCCATGGCCCGGTAAAAGTGATGGAGCGCCAGACCCTCGGCGCCCTCGATACCATAATCGGCCATCCAGTTCGCGCAGTCGCGGTCCGAGCCCGAGACGAACAGCCGATGCAGCGTGCCAACGAACACCGCCCGTTCCACCGCAAAGCCGAACTGGCGCCCTTCCAGCACCTCTTCCAGCACCTCGCCGATCCCGAGCCGCTCCCACAGCCGCCCGAACAACAGCGGACCGCCGATGCGGCGAGAGGCAATTCGCCCCGCGTCAATGTCGGACAGGATGAGGCTGCGTTCGCCATGGCGCGCAATCGAGGCCGCCAATCTGTCAAGTTCGCCGCTGGCAACCAGCGCATCCTTGCGGCCCAGCGCCTTTATCGTGCGCTGGCGAACGGTTTTACCGTCGCGGACACTTTCCACGAGGTAAAGATAGCGGTGGCCGCGCGCGACTCTCTCAACGACAAACATGCCAGCGTTGTTAGCGAATAAATGCCATCAAATCCATACAACATGCGGCTAGCAGATCAAATGTTGTTACCACACATTTTCGCGCCGAAAACTCAAGGCCAGTGAATTCAATAGCTTAACGGACAGCGTTCGCCATCCGTTCACCTCCAACTGTTCAAGTCGGGCTTGACGTTCAATGCGGATTTGGCGCGGACCAGAAGCCTCCCGGCCCGAGCTGTGGTCCTCACTGCAGCTTCACGCGCGATGACTTTGACAGCCTTGGTATCACCACTTGCCGTAGCTTTATCCAGTATCGCCTCAAGCTGGTCGATGCTCAACGAACTATAGGGTCGCTTCATTCCATTTCCCCCCACCCGGCGTGTAGTGCGGCAGACCCGGTCGCAGAAGCTATTGGGCTAGACTAAGAGAATCAGGTCTGGCAGCAGCAGAACCCCATGCGGCGAGGGTGGCGAAGAGAACCTGAACACGCCACCACTCCGGCTGGCCGACCGGTTCGCCGCCTTGAGAGGATGCCGCCGGAGCGGCGAAGCCGCAACGGCCGTTCGTATTACTGCCGGCCGTAACGGGGGAGGGGATATGGCATTGCCTGAATCTGCTATTTTTGGTCCCCTTTGCAAACGGCATTCCCTCGCCCATACTGAACCGGCGACATTTCCAATGTCCCGTTTCCGCTCCTCGTAGCGATCCCCCGGCACCCGCCTTCCGGCGTGACGGAGGGCCGACACAGGAGAATCGTCTACCCCCGATAATCTCGACCTCTCCGGCCGCACGGACCTCGCCGCCATGCCGGACGGGCCGAAGGTCGGGACGACCTCTACCTCTTCGGTGGCACGGGCCTTATCGCTCTGCCCGACGGCTTGGATGTCGGCGGACAGATCGTCCGCGACTGATTACGATAAGCCCCCGGTTCACGCCAGGGGCTTATCGTTGCGTAATTCAAGAATGGCGGAAGCGCCCCAAAATCATCAATACGATTCTGGCGTGACGGCCGGAAATTTGCTGGTGCAGCGACTTTACAGGGCCTGCGGCCACTGTTGGGCGGCGTGCATGACAGTCAGGATTTCGACAGTCTCGCCATTGACGTGATAGGGGATGATATAGGGTATATCAGCCAAAACGAGCTCCCGCGTCGTCTTGATGCGTCCGATGCGACCCATGGCCGGTTGCTCGGCCAGGTGCTCGGCCGCTGACACAATGCGCGCTACGACACGGCCGGCGGCATCGGAGCTGTCTTTCTCGATGTGGGCGCCGATTTCGTCAAGCCGCCGCAACGCCCGCTGGGTCCAGCGGATTCTTTTACGGCTCATGATTGGCGGGCGGACTTGACGTATTTTCCGACCACGGCAGCTACATCATGGTCACTTGCGAATTCGCCGCGCTGGGCCTCGGCCAACCCGGCCTCTATTTCAGCCAGCTGCCACTCTTCCCGGGCCACGAAGTCCTCAATGGCCTGTGCGGCCACATAGGAGCGTGAGCGGTCAAGCTTTTCGGCGAGTTGGTCCAGCCTGTCTGCGGTTTCGTCCGGCACACGGACGGTGAAGGCGGTCATGGGGGTATAACTTTCGTTGGTTCACTATGATTATTGTTGAACCACGCTGGTTCGTCAAGTCTGTGATTAGCTTGAATCTCGAACGATAATCAATTCCGTTGGCCTGCATCGAGCCCTTGGTATCGACGTGAAAACTGCCCGCATGTCGATTTCCGGACCACCTCGGCGTGGGACGGCTTGTCGACTACTTAGCCTGAAAAATTCATGGGGGTTGGTGGATGTGGCGCAAGCCGTTGAAATGACTTAGGATTTGGTTGCTTAAGCCGATCCGAACCATTTCCCGGAGACCACACCCGCCATGAATGATCTTACCCTGCCGCTGAGCGGTTTGTCATCAGTGGGCGGCAAGTCCGTCGTCGCCCGTTTCAACGGCGGCATGTTGTCCTCCAACTGTGGCGTTCTGGTGCTGGCCGAGGTGGAAAAACGACTGCGGGTGGCCGACCGTCTGGCGCGTTGCATCGATGATCCGCGCTGCCCGGACCAGGTCGTCCACAGCCTGGCGGACATGATCGGCTTTCGCATGAAGATGATCGCCGCCGGCTATGAGGATGGCAATGACGCCAACCGGCTGCGCTCCGATCCGGTCTTCAAGATGGCCCAGGATGCGCTGCCGTCGGGTCGGGATCTGGCCTCGCAATCGACGATCTGCCGGCTGGAGAACCTGCCCGGCGTGCGGGAGCTGGTCGCCATGGGGCGAGCGATGATCGACCTTTACTGCGCCTCCTTCCGGCAGGTGCCGAAGCGGATTGTGCTCGACATCGACGACACGTTCGACGCTGTGCACGGAGGCCAACAGCTTCGCCTGTTCAATGCCCACCATGACGAGTACGGCTTCCAGCCGATCGTAGTGTTCGATGGTGCGGGACGGTTCGTCAGCGCGATCCTGCGACCGGCCAAGCGGCCGAGTGGGGCTGAGATCCGCCCCCACCTGCGCCGTCTGGTGCGGGCGATCCGGATCAACTGGCCGAACATTCGAATCCTGCTCCGCGGCGATAGCCATTATTGCAGCCCGCAGGTCATCGACTGGTGCCGCGCCAACGACGTCGACTTCATCTTTGGCCTCGCGCCCACCACGACCCTGCGCAAGCATGTCGCGGATCTGGAGGCCAGCACGACGGCGCGCTTCGAAGCGTCGGCCAAGACAGGCAAGGTCCGCAGGTTCAAGGAGTTCGTTGACGGCGCCGCTAGTTGGAGCCGCGTCGAGCGCATCATCGCGCGGGTCGAGGTCGGCGCCCAAGGTGCCGATACCCGCTTCGTCGTCACCAACCTTGCCGGTGGGAAGGCCAAGGCGCTCTACGAGGATGTCTACTGCCGGCGCGGCGCGGCCGAGAACCACATCAAGTCGTGGAAGACGCATCTTGCCGCCGACCGCACATCCTGCACAAGAGCGACGGCCAACCAGTTCCGGCTCTTCCTGCATGCCGGTGCTTACTGGTTGATGTGGGGCTTGCGGGCCGCGATGCCGAGGCGCTCGAGCTTTGCCGTCGCCCAATTCGACACGCTGCGATTGCGCCTCATCAAAATCGCAGCGCGGGTGGTCGAGATGAAATCGCAAATCCGCCTGCACCTGCCGACATCGTGCCCCGACCAGCGCATCCTGCGCATCGTCCTCGATCGCATCCCCCAACTCGCGACATAACGATGGGGCGCAGACGCCCCGAAACGAACCCGTCGACCGCAACCTGCAAACCCCCGCCTGCCATCACGACGGAGCAATTCCGGCGCCTGACGAGGCGCGTGGAAAAGCACCGCAACGGCGACCACAGCGTCGCTTCAGGCCGTCAAAAGCTTATCGCCGTGCATTAAGGCGGTTAGCGAGCAGCATTTCCAAGCTGCTTGAGCCTTGAGACAAAAAAGCGCCCCTGCGCAACAAGACGATTCTCGGGGGACGAAACGCTTTCACACGGTAGGGGTCGTTCGAATCCTGTACCGCCCACCATATTTTTCAATAATTTACGCAATCCAATCTCGTTAAATTTCTTTCATGTAACTTTCATGTAGCCGAGACACGCCAGTCTACCAAAGTCGGTTGATCTACCGCGCCGCAGGGGCTTTGGTGGTGGTAGTATAAAGACTCAACGATATGATTATGTGAGAGGGTTCGGGTAATTGGGGCAGATCGCGTACAACGCGGCGATAGGGGACATGACCGAAGCGTTCTCGGCCTCGGATGCCGCTTGGCTGAGTATTTGCAATGCGCCGCTCGGGACATGGCGAATGCCGCGCACGGCCTGGCCGGCGGTGCCCAAAACGTCAATCCGGGGTCTACGATTCTTCGCGCACGCACCTGGATTTACAGGTCAGCTTCCTGGCCCGGAGAGCTACGCACACACCCGCCTGAAGATTGATGTGGTCAAGGCTGCGCGGGCAATGGGCTTTCGGGCGGAGCTTGAGGCCTGGGGGACAGACGGAGCAGGCGCCGAATGGATAGCAGACGTGCTGGTGTTTCTGGCTGACGGCAGGCGGGTCGCATTCGAGGTTCAACTCTCAAGCCAGCACTTGGACGATTTCCTAACCAGGACGGAGCGCTATCGGCGCTCTGGTGTCACGTGTTGTTGGATCATGTCTGAGAGGCCCGTCGCGTGGCGTCTGACAAAGGCCCTCAGTTACAAAAATAGCCAGTACCGCCGGGAGACTGGCGAGGTCTTATGCGATTGCGAGGAGTTAGTGCCATTTGCAATAGAACTCGCGGGAAAGGACGCTTACCCCGATGTTTTGCCACCGGTCAGATTCGGCAGAGGCCGGCACATAAAGCGGATGGCGCTGACGGAGGCCGTCGCCGGCATGCTGCACGGATTTCCTAGCTGGCAGCTGCCTGACTGGCATTGGAAAGCGTCTCAAGTATCGGTTGATTGATGCTCGGTCCATACCGAGGGACCTAGCCCGAAAAATTCAGGGTGGTTGGCGGATGTGGCGCAAGCCGTTGAAATGACGTAGGATTTGGTTGCTAAAGCCGATCCGAATCATTTCCCGGAGACGACACCCGCCATGAATGATCTACCTGCCGCTGAGCGGTTTGTCATCAGTGGGCGGCAAATCCGTCATCGCTCGTTTTGACGGCGGCATGCTGTCGTCGAACAGCGGTGTTCTGGCTCTGGCCGAGGTGGAAAAACGACTGCGGGTGGCCGACCGTCTGGCGCGTTGCATCGATGATCCGCGCTGGCCGGACCAGGTCGTCCACAGCCTGGCGGACATGATCGGCTTTCGCATGAAGATGATCGCCGCCATCACCGCAGAGGTGGCGATCCCGACGATCGGTATCGGCGCCTCGGCAGCCTGTGACGGACAGATTCTCGTCGTCGACGACATGTTGGGCACCTTCGGCGACTTCCGGCCCAAATTCGTCAAGCGCTGTGCCGAACTCGGTGAGATCGCCGGGGAGGCGATCGCGGCCTATGCGCAGGAAGTGCGCGACCGCCGCTTTCCGGGATCCGACCATGTCTTCGGCGATGCGCCAAGGTCCGTGAATGGAGAAGAAGCCGGATGATCATTCCGATCGCACGAACCGTCGCCGAGTTGCGCATGGCTGTGGCCGGATGGCGTCAGAAGGGCCTGAAGGTCGCTGTCGTGCCGACTATAGGTGCCTTGCATGAAGGCCATCTGAGCTTGGTGCGAACCGCGCTCGCCAAGGCCGACCGGGTTATCGTGACGCTCTTCGTCAACCCGAAACAGTTTAACAGCGCGGCCGATCTCGCGGCCTATCCGCGCACTGAGCATGACGATGCCGCCAAGCTTGCGCCGCTTGGCGCTCATCTGCTCTACGCGCCAAATGCAGCGGACGTGTATCCGGAAGGTTTCGCCACTACGATCTCGGTGAGTGGGGTGAGCAGGGGCCTGTGCGGCGCGTTCCGTCCCGGCCATTTCGACGGCGTGGCAACCGTCGTCGCCAAGCTCTTTCTCCAGACGCGTGCTGATCTCGCCTTCTTCGGCGAGAAGGATTTCCAGCAACTGCACGTGGTTCGCCGGCTCGTCCGCGATCTCGAGATTCCGATCGAGATTGTAGCATGTCCAACGGTACGTGAAGCCGACGGCTTGGCGATGTCGTCGCGCAATGTCAGGCTCTCGGCCGAACAGCGCTTGGCAGCGCCAAGGCTCGCCGAAGTCCTCTCCACCTCGGCCGGGCGATTGTCGGCGGGAGCGCCGGCGGAGCTTGTGCTTGCCGAGGCCAGGCAAGCGATCCGCGCTGCCGGTTACGACGAAGTCGAGTATCTCGAGCTGAGAGCAGACCAGGACCTGTCGCCGCTTTCCGCCGCGGACCGACCGGCCCGCCTGATCGTCGCCGCCTGGCTCGGCGGGACGCGGCTTATCGATAACGTCGGCGTTCTGCCCGGGCAGCGCAAAGGCGAGCTGCTCGCGGCAGCTAATGCCGCATGATTGAGCAGCCGCAAGGCTTGGACAAACGTGCGTCGTCAAAATGACCCAGACAAATAGCAGGAGCAGGGAGCAGATATGGTCTTTCGATTGAAGGAGCTCCTCGCCAGGAAGTTCGAAGAAGAAGTGCAATTCTTCAAGGGCTGGCAGAAGGACAGGAAACGAGTGGGCGCGCTGATGCCAACGTCCGTTCATGCCGCGCGTCGTATGGCAAGCGTTATCAATCCGGCATCCGGATTGCCGGTTCTTGAGCTGGGCGCAGGAACTGGCGTCATCACCAAGGCAATCCTGGAAAGGGGCATCAAGCCGCATCAGCTGGTTTCGGTCGAATAATCCAAGGATTTCTATCATCGTCTCACACGACGCTTTCCAGGGGTGGATTTTCGATTGGGCGATGCGTTCGCGCTGGAGGAAGTGCTGGCCGAGCGGCGCGGGGAGCAATTCGACTGTGTGATAAGTGCGGTGCCGTTGCTGAGTTTTCCGATGGAACAGCGCATTGCATTGCTTGAGGATTTGCTTGCCCGAATTCCTCGCGGGAGACCTGTCATTCAGATCACCTACGGACCTTTGTCGCCGGTGATCAAAATGCCCGACCGCTACGTCGTGTCTCACTATGATTTCGTCGTCCGCAACATCCCGCCCGCACAGCTCTGGACTTACCGACGAGCAGTCTGAGCCGCAGCACGCGCGGAAAGTGGCGGCATTCTGCAAAATCCTGCTGAAGGACACGACGGTGATCGTCACGAAATTCGCATCGATTGCGCTTTTGTAGCCGCCTCCGCTTGCGGAGCCGGCTATGCCTTTTAGCGCACACTCATTTGCTGCGGATTTCGCCCTGCGGACAATTGACAGCGAAGCCACCGCGGCCGCGAAAATCTCGCGACGGCGCTTCGATGCCGGGACCGGCCTGCCATTTTTGAGAGGTGATCCGTGCAGGTGCCTGACGCAAACCATGCAATCCCGTCCCTGACCATATCATAGCCATCGCCCTCTTTCAGCTGCCCAGGCCTCCTGACAGCCGGATCAATGATGACGATCCCCCTGGAGAATATTCTTCTTTGAAGAGCGGACGGTCTGCGCCGTCCTATGCCTCAGCTTGTACGATGGCCTCACGGCCTTCCGTGCCACGCCAGTGAGGTTCGGTCACTCTACCGTGCAATGGCGTTCGGAAATACGACAGGCGAACCACAATAGTCATGTTTAGGCTGAAGACTTCTCAGCGGACCGTGAAAAAAGGAAACGCGAGTTCTTCCGCTCCTTCAGAGGCCCCTCGAACTCGCTTTCTTTGGAGAAGGGAGATCGCTCGTCAGACGCTCCCATGTGGTGGTCGGCAAACCGCCGCAAAACGGTCACTCGCTGTTTTCGGCTGCATGTTTCCGGAGCTTCTCGAACACGAACAGCTTGCCTTCGCGCACGCTATCTTGAAGCGATCTCGCATTGGCCAGATGCGCCGCAATCGCGCTGGCAAGCATGCAACCCGTCCCGCGCATCGATGAGATCAGGCGCGGTGTGTCGAAGCGGATTGGTTCTTGATCGAAGCGCAACAGAACATCGGTTGATCGATGTCCCGATGCGTGGCCGCCCTTGATCAGCAGGGCCTGCGGCCCGGCGGCCAGCGGCGCGTTCACCCTGGAGATCGGATACCACCTGATTTCGGGCGAAGACTTTACGCTGCTTGCGGGCGTTGCTGAAGACGTAGACCGGTGCATTCTTGTCAGCCAAAGCGGCTCTTTACATATTTTCTCGCCGCTTCGGTCAGCGTCGAACGATTTTTGACCTGTCAATCGCCGCGTAGGATATTTGCTTCGCGCGCGGCCGCGACGAAGGCTCTTCGGGCGGCGGGTGGATGAGCCTTACCCCGTAGTGCCTTCAAACAGGCGTCCATCGCTGCCCTGCGCTTCTCCGTCTGACGACCAGAAACCTGCAGCAAGATGGCGGCCGCATCATTGACATCGAATACGGCACGTTCTGGGCTGTGGCGGCCAATCTGGACCACGACTTGCCTCTTAAATCTCACCAAACCGGTCATCTCGCTGTCCCCCAAGCTCTACCAACCCAAAGCCGGCGATCACAGCCGGAAGAAAAATCGCGTCGACTGATCCCGCCTGCGGGTTGCCACGGTCGGTCGTTCAATCGAGAGCTTGGTACGAGGCGGATTTGCCATGTTCAATTCGAGCAGATGTTGGTCCAACGCTTTGTCCGCCGCCGTGAGGCGATGGTTCAGGCGCAGATAGTCCATCCAGGTCGGCGTGCGGAAGGTTTCTGTCCAAAGCGAAGGATCTTGAAGATCGCGTTGGAGATTCCAGTGCCGAGCACCTACACGGCTTTGCACTCGCCGTCGTTCCTGCATCCGGTCCAGGAAAGCTTCGACGTTCGCCTCCGGTATTGAGTACTCGATCTTGACGACGATTGGCCCGCTTCTCGGCTTCAGGTCGAGAGCGAGCTGTGGCGTTTCGAAGCCAAAAGGATCCTGATCAGAGTCTTGCCATTGACGGATAGGCATCAGGAAGCCGGTGGCCGCGACCACTACGAGCGCGCCAGCGGAAACCTCGAGGGCTAAGGTAAGCGAATAGTTCTCAGCCACTGTGCCCCACAGCCAACTGCCGGCTGCGATACCGCCCGACGAAAGGGCATAGTAGATCGAGAGCGTGCGACCAACGACCCACCTTGGGCTTGCCAATTGGACACTCACGTCAAGCCCCGTCCAGGTGACGACCCAGCCCCCTCCGCCGAGCGCCAGCGCAATAGCCGCCACCGCCACTGAAGTAGTGAGAGCAAGAGATAGACAGCACGCCGCACAGGCAATGCATGCCAGTGTTGTAAGCCGCTCCTGGGATAGCGACCGCCTCAAGACATTGTTGCAAATGCCGACGCACAAGGCGCCCGTCCCGAAGCCGGCCATCAGGATACCATAAACGATTGGTCCTCCCCCCTAGTTGATCGCGGGCAACGAGAGGCAGCAGCGCGAGTATGGAGATGCTGGTCAGGCCAAAAAGCGCTCCACGCGCGATTGCCGCCTTGATCTCCGCCGACAGGGCCGTGAAGCGCGCTCCGTCATGGATGGCGGTGGTCAAAGGCTCGCGCGGGAGAGGTGAGGTGCGAACATCCCATTTGCGGCGCCCTAGGGTCCACAGCAGCGCTACATAGGTCAGTGTCGCCACAGCGAAAGCTGTCAGAGGTCCAAAGGAGGCAACGACGATGCCACCGAGCGCCGGGCCGACGCTTCGAATGGCGTTGTATCCAACCGAGATGAGCGTGACCGCGGCTGGGACTTCGCGTTTTCGTAAGATATCGCCCACCGACGCGTGCCAAGCAGGATCGGTGAAAGCGGCACCCGCTCCGGCCAAACAGCTGAATGCGAGAACCATCCATGGAATGAAAATCCCGAGGGCCGCAAGAACAGTCAGCATCGCCGAGGATAACGCTATCATGCACCAGCCAGCGAACATGAGATTGCGGCGGCTGTAATTGTCCGCCAGGGCCCCGGCGATGATCGACAGGACGAATATGGGGAGTGTCGTCGAAGCCTGAACCAAGGCGACCATCACGTCCGAAGTCGAGATGGTCGCCATCAGCCAACTGATGGCGACAGTTTGAATTAGCCAGCCAAGGCTGGCGACCTGGGTGCCAAGCCAGATCGATCGAAAGGTCGCATTCTCGAGCGGCGCAAATGTCGCCGACGAAGCTGGACTCGCATCTGCGCGCGGCACCCTGCTCATTGGGTTGAGCCCTCCCTCGGTCTATCGGTCGTTTTAGAGGTGCCCTCCCGGCGCACGTGCCCATGGAGGAATGGCACCATGAGCGCATTTTGTCGGGGCAGCGCAAGATATTTCTTTACCGCTGGCACTCTGGCGCAAGCGATTACTTCATCTGGAATTGCCACCAACGCGCTTTCATGATTGCTGGGTCTATGTCACGTCCTCGCGAAAAGAATTTCCCGGACTACGCATACCTGCCTGGCAAACATCCACATCCGGTTCGCGACCCCTTGGGTCACAGTTATCAAAGCGACCCGGTGACCGTTGTTGCGGTCGAGGAATTACTCGTGAGTCTTGGCCCTAAGCCTACAATCAGGCGTTCCCATATATGGCGCGACCGGCCCGCCCCATTCTGCAGCGAGCCAGGGCCATAGGGTTCTTTCACGACCTTCGGTAACGATGATCAAAGCGGATTTTCCGCTTAAGCGCTTTATTCAAGTTTTGGCCGTAGATTTCTCCCCAAGCGGGTGATCGTCCTGCGTGGGGGAAGAGCATGTTGAAAGTCTACACTTGCATTGCGACGCAGCATGATCT
Source organism: Mesorhizobium huakuii (assembly GCF_014189455.1). Lineage (NCBI taxonomy): Bacteria > Pseudomonadati > Pseudomonadota > Alphaproteobacteria > Hyphomicrobiales > Phyllobacteriaceae > Mesorhizobium > Mesorhizobium huakuii. The sequence goes on along the minus strand of NZ_CP050299.1, from coordinate 116,860 downwards.
GCGTCTGGTCGCGCTAGCGGCCTTGATCTGCGCCCTGGCCTCCTTCACGGCCGTGAACCTCCTCCACCATGTCGGGCGCAGTGAAAGCGAAATGCGACGGATCTGGCTAGCCGTCGCCGCGGTCGCCACCGGCTTCGGCATCTGGGCGACGCATTTCATAGCCATGTTGGCCTTCCAGCCCGCCGTACCGAGCGGCTACAACATCGCTTTGACGATCATGTCGTTGCTGGCCGCGATCGCTTTGACCGGGACGGGTCTCACGATCAGTACCTCGCCACGCGTTCCACATGGACGCTGGATCGGCGGTGCGATCGTGGGAGGCGGCATCGCGGTGATGCACTACACTGGCATGGCCGCATTCGAGATCGCGGGCCGCGTCGTCTGGGATGTGCCGCTCGTCGCCGCCTCAATCATTCTTGGTGGGCTGTTCGGCGCGGCCGCATTGCCGGTTGCCCTTCACGCCAACACGGTCAAGTGGAAGGCGCTCGGCGCCCTCGTGCTGACGGTAGCGATTTGCAGCCACCATTTCACGGCGATGGGCGCGGCCGCAATCATGCCAGACCCGCGCATTGTCATTTCCGCAACGGCGTTGCCCGCGGACTGGATGGCCGCTGGCGTAGCCCTCGTTTCGATCGTCATCATCCTTTTGGCCATCATCGGCCTCGCCCTCGATGTGCGCGATCTCCGTCGCGCCGGCGAAGCAGCGCGCATGCAGGAGCTGGCCGACGCGGCCGTCGAGGGGCTGATCGTGTGCAACGAAACCGAGATCGTGGCAGCCAATCGCAGTTTCGCCGCGCTTGCCTGCGTCGACGGCTCTCAGCCGGCCGGCCGCCCGCTCGCGTCCTTCTTTCCCACGGTCTCCCAAGGCGAGCTCTCGGGCACTACGCAAACGCCGCTGGAGGTGGGACTATGCGCGACGGACGGCAGCACGGTCCCGGTTGAGCTGATCCGGCACAGCATCCTCTATGCCGGCAAGCAACACCAGGTTCTTGCCGTGCGCGATATCCGCGGGCGCAAGCGGGCGGAGGAAGAGATTCATTTCCTTGCCCACCACGATCCCTTGACCAAGCTTCCAAACCGCACGAGCTTTAACGAAAAGCTGGAGGCCGAGTTTACGACGCATCGCGGCGCTGAGCGGTGCCTTGCCGTCCTCTTCCTCGACCTCGACCGCTTCAAGGAGATCAACGACCTCTTCGGCCATCTCGTCGGAGACGCCGTGCTGCAGTGTGTGGCCGAGAAGATCAGGGGCGTCCTTAAGCCAGGGCAGATGGTTGCGCGCTTGGGCGGCGACGAGTTCGCTGTGATTGTTCCCGGTCTGCCGAGCGCGGGCTATGCGACGCGCACTGCTGAAGCCATCCTGGACGCACTCAACGACACAGGCGCTAACCTGCCCGCCGGTGTCACCATCGGCACCAGCATAGGCATCGCTGTATTCCCGAACGATGCACCCGATCGGGAGACCCTTCTGAGCCATGCCGACGCTGCGCTTTATGAGGCCAAGATGCAGGGCCGTGGCCTTTATTGCGTTTTCGAGCCGTCCATGGGTGAGCACCTGCGCGATCGCCGCCAGTTCGAGCACGACATCCGTCACGCGATCTCGCGCAAGGAACTCCGCCTCGTCTATCAACCGCAGGCGGAACTCCTGTCCAACAAGGTCTTCGGTTTCGAAGCGCTGCTCCGGTGGGATCATCCGGAACGCGGCGCCGTTCCGCCGGCCGTGTTCATCCCGATCGCGGAAGAGTGTGGCGCCATTCTGAAGATCGGTGAATGGGTGCTGCGGACCGCCTGCGCCGAAGCGGCAAGCTGGCAACAACCGCTAGCAATCAGCGTCAACGTTTCGGCCATGCAACTCCACGGCGGGAATTTGCCCGAGCTGGTCGGGGCAGTGCTGAAAGAAACCGGTCTCGATCCGTTCCGCCTCGAGCTGGAGATTACCGAAACTTGCCTGATCAAGGATATCGGGCGGGCGCTCTCTGCCCTGCGTCAGCTCAAAAGCCTTGGGGTTCAAATCGCCATGGATGATTTTGGCACCGGATACTCGTCGCTATCGAATCTGCGGGCATTCCCGTTTGATAAGATCAAAGTCGACCAGTCTCTAGTCCGGGCGGTGGATACCAGTGATGAGGCGGCTGCCGTAATGCGTGCGGTCTTTGGCCTCGCTCGGGGCCTCAAGCTCCCGGTCCTGGCAGAGGGCGTCGAAACGGACGCGGAGCTGACCTTCCTGCGGCAAGAAGCCTGCGATGCGATCCAGGGTTACCTACTTGGCCGACCCTGCCCGATTTCCGACTTCGCTCAGCATACGAGCGGCAAAGGCCTGACGCCCGCTTCCCGACGGCTGAGCAACCACGAACTGCGCGTGGTCAAGAACAGCGCGGCCTAGTGCGGAAGCGGGTCGCACGTTCGTGGTAATACTCGCGAGCGTTCGTAGATGGTGCAGTGTTACGCAGGTCAACCGCTATGCCGAGATGGCGGCGCAATACGGCAGCGAGGTCCTAAGGGAGCATCGCGTTTCGCTATCTTCGAATTAGGGAGCCCTTGGCTTCCCAACTGAGCTGTCCAAATTTTGCGGTTGAAATTTACTTTTTTCCGAATTGTTCTGTGCTAGGGAACAAACACGCAGCTACTACTCTAGAGCATTTTCCGTGAACGCCGAGTCACATTTGGGATTCACGCGGTGGCGGAAGTCTGTTTCATTTTCCCTGTGATTTGCAGGGAGATGACGATGACACGCAGCTTGAGTGCGGACCTTCGCGGTCGGGTGATTTTGGCTATATCGGAGGGTGTTTCGACGCGGGAGGCAGCACGCCGGTTCCGGATCGGGATTGCTACGGCGGGGAACTGGTATCGCCGCTATCGCGAGACGGGTGAGATGGCGGCACGCAAGCAGGGCCAACCGTCGCGCTCGAAGCTTGATCCTCACGAAGCCTTCATCCTCGGCCTGATCGAGGAGACGCCCGACATCACTCTGGCGGAGATTGCCGAGAGGCTGGCGGCCGGGCATGGCGTGCGCGTGGTTCCTTCGACGATCTGGATGTTTCTCGACAGGCGCTGCGTCACGTTTAAAAAAAGACGGCGCATGCCAGCGAACAACAGCGCCCCGACGTCAAGGCGCGCCGTTGCGCCTGGTTCGACGGCCAGCTCGATCTCGACCCCGAGAAGCTGATCTTCATTGATGAGACTGCGGCCTCCACCAAGATGGCGCGGCTGCGCGGGCGGGCCAAATGTGGCGAACGCTGCCGTGCGCCGGTTCCTCATGGTCATTGGAAGACCACGACCTTCACCGCTGGACTGCGGCTGAACGGCCTGACCGCACCGATGCTGCTCGACGGGCCGATGAACGGCGCCGCCTTCCTGGCCTATGCCGAACAGGTGCTCGCGCCTGAACTTTCTCCCGGCGACATCGTCGTCATGGACAACCTGCCGGCTCACAAGATCACCGGCGTTCGCGAGGCCATCCAAAGGACCGGCGCACGGCTTCTGTTGCTGCCGCCATATTCGCCCGACTTCAATCCCATCGAGATGGCGTTCTCGAAGCTCAAAGCCCTACTCAGAAAAGCAGCCGCCCGCTCCATCGATCAACTCTGGTCCGTCATCGCCGACTGCCTCGACGCCTTCAAACCGGCCGAATGCCGAAACTACTTCGAGGCAGCCGGGTATGACCCGGAGTAAGTCGAATCTGCTCTAGGGCGGGGGAGTGAAAGAGTGAGGCAGCGTCTCTCTGCCGCAAGGTTCGGTGACCTTCTGGCGGGAGACCTGCGAGTTTTTGGCGGGCCCTCGACAATCGAACCCCTTGCCAGCCGAATCAGGGCGGAGCAGGTCAGTCTCGTTCTTCGCAACACGCCTCTTGGCATGGTTGCGAACATACTCAATGCGGCCACTTTTGTTATGGCGCTTTGGGGCTCGCCCGACCAAACGAATGCCGTCCTCTGGGCGAGTGTTATCATCGTAGCCTCAGCTGTCGTAGGCTTAAGAGCGAGATCATCGTTTCAGTCAGTCAAACCAAGGTCAGTGTCTCGCCGGACAACGCAAAACCTGGTGCGCAACGCCTTCTTGTTCGGCACTTGGTGGGGAGCACTTCCCGTTCTGTTCTTCAGCGGGGCAACAAGCGCAGCCCAGGTCGTCATTACCTGCCTGAGTGCGGGGATGATCGCAGGCGGTGCCGCTTCTTTTTCCACAATTCCTATTGCGGCCGTCGCGTATACGCTACCGATCTTCGTCGGTTCGGCGGTGGCGATTGTGTGGGTGGGAGACGCCGTCAATCTGCCCGTCGCAATCCTGATAGTAAGCTACGCCATCACGCTATTTCGTGCAGTGCTTGCTCACGCGTTCGAATTTACCCAACGCTTCATTCTGCAAGCGGAAAGCGAAAATGCCATTCGCAGGGACATTCTAACGAGTTTGCCAAACCGGTTCAGCTTCAATGAGCGGCTGGACAGCGCGTTGGTGGACGCAAGGCAGTTTGACCAGCACTTTGCGCTACTTTTGTTCGATCTTAACAATTTCGACGAGGTGAACGATCGTTTTGGCCGAGCAATAGCGGATGTCCTTTTGGTCGAAGTGGCTGCGAGACTTCGGAAATCGACACGGGAGAGCGACGGCATTGCGAGATTGGAGGGCGACGAATTTGCAATAATCGCTACGCGCGATATCAGGCCAGATCAAATCGGGTCTTTAGCCAAACAGATCATAGATGCCGTGCGCGCGCCTTTCTTGATCGAAGGGCGCGAAATATATTGCAGGGCCTCTATTGGTATCGCTTTGGCGCCCACGGACGGTTTGGATGCCAACCAACTCTTGCGGTGCGTCGACACCGCGCTGTACAGGGCTAAGACGCTGGGGGCGGGCTCCATCCAGTTTTTCAGCGGAAGCGACGATGAAGCTGCTGCAAGGCGCCATGCCCTTGAACGCGATCTGGCATCTGCGCTGGCCAATGGCCAGCTTTCGCTCGCATTTCAACCCTTTCTCGACCTCAGCAGCGATCGCATCCGAGGTTTTGAAGCGCTTCTGCGGTGGCACCATCCGACCCTTGGCGCGATCCCACCGTCGGAGTTCATATCTATCGCTGAAGAAACGGGTTTGATTCACTCCATCGGACACTGGGTCGTCAAAACGGCTTGTTTGGCGGCTGCCCGTTGGCCGCACGACTTGCGGGTCTCCGTCAACTTGTCGGTAGTACAGCTTAAGAATAAAGCCTTACTGGATGGAATTGTGGTGGCCTTGGCTGAAGCCGGTTTGGAGCCCCGAAGACTGGAGGTCGAGATCACAGAAACTGTGCTGATTTCGAATTTTGAAGAAACGATTTCATTATTACAATCGTTAGGTTCTCTATCCGTAACAGTTGCTCTTGACGATTTTGGCACCGGCTATTCATCACTCACTTATCTTCGTAAATTGCCTCTTTCGCGGCTCAAGATCGACCGATCTTTCGTCCAGGATATGCTCACCGATGCGGACTGCGCCGCGATTGTAAGATCATTGGTTGAGTTGGCGCATGAGCTTCGAATTGAGGTAACGGCCGAAGGCGTAGAAACTCCCGAACAGCTCGACTATCTGCGCCGCGTCAGATGCGATGAAGCTCAAGGCTATTTAATCGGGAAACCTGTCGGGATCGGCGACATTCCTGGCATTGCTGCGAAGCAGTTTGGTCAGGAGCTAGGTGTTTGAATAGCAGAACCGGCACTTTGGGGGCGATGGTCTGGTTGTCTCGTATTCCGACGGTGACGGCCGCCTTCCTGGGGTATGCTGAAGGCTGCAAGTCCTAGTGCAAGCACTGGGAGTAGCCCTGTGACGAAGCATCTGATCGAGGTGATCACGTCGGTCGAGCAGCGCCGAAGCTGGTCTCGGGAGGAGAGGGGGGCGGCTGGTCGCAGCAACGTTGAGGCCGGGGCCAGTGTTTGGTCGCGCGATCGACCGGCATTCATATGAGCCAGCTTTTGCGGAGAGGGCAGAGCCGCGGAGTCTATGCCAACAGGCAGCTCATTAGAGAAATTGCCGCTCTCAGGAGAGGGAATCCCTCGTACCCGGGCTTGAAAATGCCGCAACGCTTGTACAAACGTGCGTCGTCACGACCCAGACAAATAGTGGTAGCAGGGAGTGGATATGGTCTTTCGATTGAAGGAGCGGCTCGGCAGGAAGTTTGAAGAGGAAGTGCAATTCTTCAAGGGCTGGCAGAAGGACAAGAAACGAGTGGGCGCGCTCATGCCAACGTCCGTGCATGCCGCGCGCCGTATGGCAAGCGTAATTAACCCAGCATCCGGATTGCCGGTTCTGGAACTTGGTGCCGGAACTGGCGTCATCACCAAGGCTATCCTGGAAAGGGGCATCAAGCCGCATCAGCTGATTTCGGTCGAATATTCGAAAGATTTCTATCATCGCTTGACGCGAGGCTTTCCAGGCGTGGACTTTCGATTGGGCGATGCGTTCGCGCTGGGGGAAGTGCTTGCCGAGCGGAGCGGGGAGCAATTCGACTGTGTCATAAGTGCGGTGCCGATGTTGAGCTTTCCGATGGAACAGCGCATTGCCTTGCTCGAGGATTTGCTAGCCCGCATTCCTGCTGGCAGACCTGTGATTCAGATCACCTACGGACCTTTGTCCCCGGTGATCAAAATGCCCGACCGCTACGTCGTGTCTCACTATGATTTCGTGGTCCGCAATATCCCGCCCGCACAGCTCTGGACATATCGACGAGCAGTCTGACGGCGCCCGACGCGCGGGAGACCGCGGGCCTTCGCAAAATCATGCCGAAGGACAGGACGGTGGTCGTCATAGCTTCGCATCAAGGGCGCCTTTGTCACTGCCACCTGTTTTGAGGAGGCCCTATGCCCTTTAGCGGGGAGGTGCTCACTCCCGAAGAAATCGCGCTCCTCGGGCGCGTATTTGATCAAACTGGCGTTTCGAACGAAACCGAGGCGGATCGCGAGCAGCATGCATCCGAAATCATCTATCACTAGGGGGTTCGGCGTCACGGATCAGGGGAGCTCGACAAGCTCGCTCGCAAGACGGTGGTCGCCGCACTACGCTTTCGGCATCGCTGCCAAACTCGGCAACCTCAGCCGATGTCTCTTATAGAGCATGCACAGTTCGGTCGCATTGAGTCTCCGGGAGGTCCTCATCGGCTGCGCTTCGCCCTGCGGGCGACAGACAGCCACCCCGGCCGCGAAAATCCCGCGACGGTGCCCGGACCGGCCCCCATTTTTGGGAGGTGATCCGCGCAGGTACCTGGCGGAAACAATGCGATTCCGTTCCTGACCATATCATAGCCATCGCCCTCTTTCAGCCGTCCGAGCCTTCCGACAGCCGGATCAAAGATGACAATCCCCTGGCGAATATTCTTGCTTGAAGAGCGTGACGGTCTACGCCGTCTTGCCATGCTTGGCATGGCATTCTGCCATTCCCTGCCCGCGCTCGCGGCGAAGCGCCGTCACTCTACCGTGCGATGGCCTTGGGAAATACGACAGGCGAACCACAATAGTCGTGTTTGAAGACTTTCCGCGGACCGCGAAAAAAGGAAACGGGAGCCCTTCCGGTTCTTGCAAAGCGCTTGAACTCGCTTTCGTTGGCGAAGGGAGGTCGCCAGCCCAGCCGTTGCGAGTGATCGGCAAACCACTGCAAAACGGTCATTCGCTGTCATATGGCTGCTTCGGGAGCTTCTCGAATACAAACAGCTTGGCTTCGCGCATGGCGCAACGCCCCGGCAACCTCTCCGAATTTGAAGGCCCTGCCAGTTCGCCCGCGCCGCCATCATCGCACGCGCACTCCAGCACAGCCTATGCGAGTCAATAAATCGACTCGCCGGCACTATTGTTTCAGGTGAAATGAATCTAGTTTCAAAGGGTTCGACCGATAGGCTGGGCACAGCTGCGGCCATCACGGCCATTTGACATAAACGCGTCGCCCGATTGAGATTGTCTTGACGGTAGAGTAGTTCGCCATCCATGCCAGTCGAGATGATCATGGGCAATTATCGAGACCATCGCGAGCCACGCGGGCACCGCCATGATGATGACCCCGTTTCCTTTTCGGAACGGACCTCCGAGCCAAGCTACTTTCAGCGCCCGGCGACCGTGACCGTCCACCCCGTCGACGCCGAGGTATTGTGGTTCACAGTCAGCAAGGGTTTTGGCTTCGTCAAACTGTCGGACGGCACGGAGGCCTATCTGCACGTCCGAGTGTTGGAGGCGGCCGGAAGCCGAGATGTTGCCGAGGGCACGCTTCTGAAGGTCACGGTCGAAAAAAGTCCAAAAGGTCATCAAGTCGCGCAGGTGCTGGAGATCGGCGATGAGATCGCGAACACTCCGTCACATACGCGCGTCGCCGGAGGGACCATGGTCGAGACGGGTGCGCAGCTAGAGAGCGGGGGCACGGTCAAGTGGTACAAACCCGAAAAGGGTTTCGGCTTCCAAGCCCCTGACAACGGTGAGAAGGACGTCTTCGTTCATGCCAGCACCCTGACCCGCTCAGGGCTCAGCGTGCTGGTGGAGGGACAAAAGGTGTTTGTCGAATGCGGGCAAGGCAAGAAAGGCTTGGAAGTCCGGAGCATTCGCCCTAGACTGCGCATTGCCACGGCCCGTACGAAGATATTGCAATACACAATTTACGGGTTGGTCTCGACGCCAGACGCCCGCGAGCTGGTCGCAAAATCGCTCGAGGATGTGTCGCGCTGTGTTTCCAGATGTCCGCGGGCACCAATCTGCCTGTTGCCGATCCGAGAGACTGAGCTTCCGCGATCGCGCGCAGTGTCGCGACGGGATTGTCGTGGGCCCTGACCCATTTCGAGCACGTCGAGCGGTTATTGCTCTCGGTCGCCGGCAAGACGGTGCTTACGCGGAGGCGCGCCTGTTGTTGACTATAAAAAAGGCCGGGTAGGCGGCTGGTGTGTGGATAATCAGCGTTGGCGTCTTGCCGATTGCGCCAGCCGGCGCGCACTCTCGCAGCCATGGTGGCGGAGCATGTTGAATTGGCCCTGTTTGAGCAGTCACTCGGGAATATCGAGGGCCTCAATCGACCCTTCTGTGATCGTGTGGCTGACGCCGCAGAAAAAACCGCAGGGTCGGTTCTGTTCGATGTTCGCGTCGACGGCGATACCTGGGTCCAGCGGATGGCTGCGATTGGCTATGGCGAAACCGGCACGGCGATAATAGTGATGGAGAAGAACGGACACCTTAGATGCGCATCCATAAACGGAGACACCGCACTTCTGGTAGCAGAATTGGCCGCCTGGAAGTAAGCGCTCATTTCCATGCGCGTTGACGCGGCCCGTTTGACCGGGGTCGTTGTCGGCCAGTTGCATCGGATCAAGTAGCGGCGGTTTTGGCGAAGTTGAATGGCAAGAGATCGGTGATGTCGGCATTGTCCGCGCGCTGCGGCAATTCCGTGAGGACGTGGCGCAAATAGGCCAAGGGCTCGATGCCGCATGCTCGGCATGTCAGCATGAGGCTGTAGACGACGGCACTGGCCCTGGCTCCGTCCACAGTGTCGCTGAACAGCCAACTCTTTCTTCCAGTGGCAAAAATCCTGATGTCGCGCTCAAGCAGGTTGTTGTCGATCGGCATCCTGCCGTCTTCGGTGTAGCGCGTCAGGTACTCCCACTGGTTCAGGGTGTAGGACACGGCGTCGCCGATCTTGCTGTCGGGCAGGACCTTCGGGGCTATGTCGTCGAGCCATGCCTTGAGAGCGTTCATGATGGGGACGCTGTGTTGCTGGCGGAAACGGCGGATGCATTGATGTCGCGTTTCGCCCTTGTCCGGCTTTTCGTTGCGCGTCTGGCTTTCAATCCGGTAGAGCTGTTCGAAGAACTTCAGCGCCTGCTCCGGCGGGCCGCCGCCTTTCTTTCTGGTCTTCAGTGCATCGACGAAGCGACGTCTGGCATGGGCCATGCACCCCAGATGGGTCGCTCCTGCCAGCGTGCGCCAGGCGGTATAGCCATCGCTCATCAGGATGCCGCGGTAATCACCGAGGAAGGCCTGCGGATAGATCTGGCGCGGCCGGGCTGATAGTCGAGCAGCACGATCGGTTCGTCGCTGTCCTCTCCACTCCGATACGCCCACATGAAGGATGTGCTGAAAGCGCGAATTTCTCTGCACCTTTTTCCATTGAGCGTGTTTTGGCATGAAGTGTCCACTTTGGAGGTGGACACCACGTGATTGAGGACGATGAACAGAAACTGCTGGTGAGGCGAATTTTGCGTAACGGCCGCCGGCGGTACGACGCGGCGTCAAAAGAGCGGCTCGTTGCGGCCTGCCTTGAGCCTGGCGTGTCGGTATCGGGACTTGCGCTTGAACATGGGATCAATGCCAACCTTCTTAGGAAGTGGATAAAGACGACCAAAGACGCCGTTGCTTTGCCGCCACCTGCGCCGTCGGCGTTCATTCCAGTTCAAGTCAGCGCCGCGGAGTACAGCCTGCCTATGCAGGGCAATTCGGTAGAGAGGCCTGCCACGCGTGGTGAAGAGCGGCTGTCGAAGTCGTCGCCACTCCCAGCCAAGGTGAGCGCGTCTTTGCCGAACGGCGTGAAGTTGACGCTGGAATGCGGTGATGTGGATGCATTGACGGCGATCATCGGAGCACTGGGTCATGTTCAGACTGGGCGCTGACCTGACAGTCTACCTGCATCGCGAACCGATCGACTTCCGCGCCGGCATCAACAGCCTTGCGGTCCTGGTTCAGGAGGTGATGGAGCTCGACCCGTTTGCGCCTGCGGTCTTTGCCTTTTGCAATCGCCGTCGCGACCGGATGAAACTCTTGTTCTTTGACCGGTCCGGCTTCGTGCTGGTTCTAAAGCGGCTGACCGAGGACAAGTTCCGGTGGCCGCGCCGGGAGACGGCGGTGGTTACGCTGACGACCGAGCAGCTCCATTGGATTCTCGACGGCATCGACATCGACGCAATGGTGCGCCATCCGGTGCGGCAATATCAGGTTGCGGGCTGACGGCTCCCGAATTGTGCGGTTGACGCGTCGGTGCGGTTCAGATTCAAAACTACGATGAATCGACCTGGCGAACCGACTGTTGAGGAGTTGATGGCGCGCATTGCTGCGCTGCAGGCGCAGAACCGCCAGCTCGCAGAACGCGTGGCCAAGCTCGAGGAAGAGTTGGCGCTAGCGCGGCTGCATCGTTTTGCGCCGAAGAGCGAAAAGCACGTTGATCGCCTCTTCAATGAAGCCGAACAGATTGCCGATGAAGACGACGCCGGCAGCGAAGATGGCAATGTCGTCGACCTGCCGGACACCGGCTTTCCGTCCACCGAAAAGCCGGAGGGAAAGAAGCGTGGCCGCAAGCCTCTGCCGGAACACCTGCCGCGCGAGCGCGTCGAGTATGACCTTGCCGACGGTCAGAAGGCCTGTCCTTGCTGCCGCCACCAGATGCATCGCATGGGTGAGGCCGTCACCGAGCAGCTCCATATCGAGGTGAAGGCGAAGGTCCTGCAGAATGTGCGGTTCAAGTATGCATGCCGCCATTGCGACCGGACCGGCATCAATACGCCTGTTGTCATTGCCCCGATGCCCGCGCAGCCCTTGCCGGGCAGCATCGCCACGGCCTCGACGCTGGCCTTTGCGCTCGTCCACAAATATGTCGATGGCACGCCGCTCTACCGTCTGGCCCAGGCCTTCGAGCGTGCCGGCGTTCCCGTCAGCCGCGGCGCTCTGGGCCATTGGGTGATCGGATCGAGCGAGAGGCATCTCTCCCGCATCTATGATGCCCTGAAGCTACGGCTTCGGTCACAACCGCTCATCCATGGTGACGAGACGACGGTCCAGGTCCTGAAGGAAAAGGACAGGGAAGCCACCAGCACATCCTTCATGTGGGCGTATCGGAGTGGAGAGGACAGCGACGAACCGATCGTGCTGCTCGACTATCAGCCCGGCCGCGGCCAGATCTATCCGCAGGCCTTCCTCGGTGATTACCGCGGCATCCTGATGAGCGATGGCTATACCGCCTGGCGCACGCTGGCAGGAGCGACCCATCTGGGGTGCATGGCCCATTCCAGACGTCGCTTCGTCGATGCACTGAAGACCAGAAAGAAAGGCGGCGGCCCGCCGGAGCAGGCGCTGAAGTTCTTCGAAAAGCTCTACCGGATTGAAAGCCAGACGCGCAACGAAAAGCCGGACAAGGGCGAAACGCGACATCAATGCATCCGCCGTTTCCGCCAGCAACACAGCGTCCCCATCATGAACGCTCTCAAGGCATGGCTCGACGACATAGCCCCGAAGGTCCTGCCCGACAGCAAGATCGGCGACGCCGTGTCCTACACCCTGAACCAGTGGGAGTACCTGACGCGCTACACCGAAGACGGCAGGATGCCGATCGACAACAACCTGCTTGAGCGCGACATCAGGATTTTTGCCACTGGAAGAAAGAGTTGGCTGTTCAGCGACACTGTGGACGGAGCCAGGGCCAGTGCCGTCGTCTACAGCCTCATGCTGACATGCCGAGCATGCGGCATCGAGCCCTTGGCCTATTTGCGCCACGTCCTCACGGAATTGCCGCAGCGCGCGGACAATGCCGACATCACCGATCTCTTGCCATTCAACTTCGCCAAAACCGCCGCTACTTGATCCGATGCAACTGGCCGACAACGACCCCGGTCAAACGGGCCGCGTCAACGCGCATGGAAATGAGCGCTTACGATGTGCTGGTGGCTTCCCTGTCCTTTTCCTTCAGGACCTGGACCGTCGTCTCGTCACCATGGATGAGCGGTTGTGACCGAAGCCGTAGCTTCAGGGCATCATAGATGCGGGAGAGATGCCTCTCGCTCGATCCGATCACCCAATGGCCCAGAGCGCCGCGGCTGACGGGAACGCCGGCACGCTCGAAGGCCTGGGCCAGACGGTAGAGCGGCGTCATCGACATATTTGTGGACGAGCGCAAAGGCCAGCGTCGAGGCCGTGGCGATGCTGCCCGGCAAGGGCTGCGCGGGCATCGGGGCAATGACAACAGGCGTATTGATGCCGGTCCGGTCGCAATGGCGGCATGCATACTTGAACCGCACATTCTGCAGGACCTTCGCCTTCACCTCGATATGGAGCTGCTCGGTGACGGCCTCACCCATGCGATGCATCTGGTGGCGGCAGCAAGGACAGGCCTTCTGACCGTCGGCAAGGTCATACTCGACGCGCTCGCGCGGCAGGTGTTCCGGCAGAGGCTTGCGGCCACGCTTCTTTCCCTCCGGCTTTTCGGTGGACGGAAAGCCGGTGTCCGGCAGGTCGACGACATTGCCATCTTCGCTGCCGGCGTCGTCTTCATCGGCAATCTGTTCGGCTTCATTGAAGAGGCGATCAACGTGCTTTTCGCTCTTCGGCGCAAAACGATGCAGCCGCGCTAGCGCCAACTCTTCCTCGAGCTTGGCCACGCGTTCTGCGAGCTGGCGGTTCTGCGCCTGCAGCGCAGCAATGCGCGCCATCAACTCCTCAACAGTCGGTTCACCAGGTCGATTCATCGTAGTTTTGAATCTGAACCGCACCGACGCGTCAACCGCACAATTCGGGAGCCGTCAGCCCGCAACCTGATATTGCCGCACCGGATGGCGCACCATTGCGTCGATGTCGATGCCGTCGAGAATCCAATGGAGCTGCTCGGTCGTCAGCGTAACCACCGCCGTCTCCCGGCGCGGCCACCGGAACTTGTCCTCGGTCAGCCGCTTTAGAACCAGCACGAAGCCGGACCGGTCAAAGAACAAGAGTTTCATCCGGTCGCGCCAGCGCGTTTCATAATGCTTCCCTCTGTTAGAGTCCGGGCAATCGGACAACCTTATCATATTGATAATATTCATAAATCTGTGGCCGTCGCCCAACCACACCCTGCACCCCTATCAGAACAGCCTCTGAGGTTAGTGCTTCAATCGGAACCATCCACTGTGAGCCCGGCAAGATTTGCGTTGCGGGCAAGATGCCCTTCTTTACAAGGCTTTTCGCCGATCCGATGCAGATACCGAGCCTTTCGGCAGCTTTCATCAGGCTAATCACGGGACTGCCCGCTTTTGTGGGATCATATTCTGGAATGCCCAACCGCTCGCGCATGTCACGAACACGCACCGCCGTCCAACCCTCACCATCACCGGTCTTGCAAAGCATCCGATTGAGGGACACTGCGAGCTCCCGATCTGGCCAATGTCCGCCCAGCTTTCGTAGTGCCTCTACGGCGGGCGGGGCCATATCGCTCGGATATCGGCCAGTCTTGACACGCGCCACGCGTACCTCAGTATGGCGGCCACCGGTCCAATGGATCAGCAGCACAGCCTCGTTGGTCGTATCGTCGAGATCGCAGATGATCTCCTGGACCAGAATATGGATGAGCCGCTGCTTTGTCCGCGTATCGGTTGACGGTGCATTCCAGGCTGTCGGTAAGTCATGGGCAAGCTGTAGAAGCCGGCCACGATCAATTGCTGGACGTGCTGCGGACAGCGCGGACAATTCTTCGATCTTGCGCTCAAGCACGCTCACACGTTCCAGTGCATCGTTCCAACGGGCTTCCAGTTCGCGTGCGACATGACGTTTGGCCGGATCGACCAGCTCGTATCTGCGTCCGGCCAGTGACGCCTCATAGCGTGCGCCTTCAAGGTCCCGCTCAATTGCCGCTATAACATCTCTTGCGGACCGCTCAACCTGATCCGAGGCGAAGATCGCCGCTTCGACAGCGCGATCCGAAACCGCTTCCAGAATCTGAGTGGCCACGGCACGATCGACCCTCACGCCGCCAATTCCGATGCAAAGCCCGAGACCCACACGAGCGTCGTCGCCGCGGCATTGATAGCGATGCGCGTTGCCCTTTGCGCTGCCGTAGAAGACACGCATCATTCGGCCACAGCGGCCGCATCGCATCAGTCCCGTCAACAGCGCACGACCGCCACGCGCCGATTTGCGATCACAATTCCTCTTCATGTGTGCGTTCTCGGTCAGAAGCTTCTGGTTCTCTTCATACTCCCGCCAGGTGATGTAACCTTGATGATTGTCGCGCAGCAATACACTCCATTCATCCCTGGGCTTGCGCAGCCCGTTGGCCTTGCGAGCGCGACCATCGATGATCAACGTTCGTTGTGCTCGCCTTCCGAAGGCATAGGCGCCCGCGTAGAGTGGATTGTGGAGGATCTGCATGACGCTATGATAAGCTGGCGCCTTCCAGACGAGCTTGCGCACTTCCACGTTGTGCAAGACGACGGGCATCTTGATATCGGCCGACCGCAGCCACAAAAAGACTTGTCGCCCACTTCCCAGTTCCCGGAATTTGTCAAAGACGAGCCTGATCGTCTCCGCCACATGTTCGTCCGGATCGATCTCGATCTTGCCCGCCTCACTCCAGCAGAAGCCCGGAGGCAACATGAACCGGAACTCCCCGCGTCCCGCCTTGGAATCGCGCGCGGCAATGCCGCGCTGACGGATCAAACTCAGTTCGTACTCCGCCATCGTGCCTTTCAGCCCAAGCAGCAGACGATCATTGACAAGCCTTGGATCAAAGGCGCCATCTGGATCGATGACCAGCGTACCAGTGAGCGCGCACAGATCGATCAGATGATGCCAGTCCCGCCCATTGCGCGCCAGACGCGATGCCTCGATGCAATAGACCGCTCCTACGTTACCTGAGCAGACCAGCGCGACAAGCCGCTCAAACCCAGGTCGCTCCACGCTGCCTGAGCCTGAGCGTCCAAGGTCATCATCGATCACAGTTACCGATGCAAACCCGGTCGTTGCGGCGGCACCAGCCAGATCATATTGCCGGCGCTGGCTTTCGAGATTGCCCATCACTTGCGCCATGGTTGACTGGCGGACATAGACAACCGCGGCGCGGCCCAGATGGTCAGACGTGATCTTCGTGTTCATCTACGCCTCCCGTCTTCGCCGTTTTGCTCGCTTCCAAAGCCTCCAACAGAAGATCCGCCAGCGTCTCCACCAGTCCTTTGACGTTCTTGACCACCGGAACCTGACGATTTTGACGCTCCAACTCCAAAACGAGTTGGTCGCGATTTTGATGTCGCCTGTTTCGCATCACCCTTCTCCTTCTTCCTCGAAGGACGAGAGCTTGCGCCTCCTGCCTGAGTCGCGCCGAACGACGCCAACGCGGCCCCCAATTCATTCAGGCCATCAATGCTTATCTCGGGTGGTCCAAGCCTCATTCCGCTGCAATAACTCTCGTCGAACATCCAGTTCGGCAACTCACGGGAGAGGTGATCGGGACGCTCGTCCGTATAGATGCACATCAGGGTCTTGCCGCGCCGATAACGCGAGACCTGCACCTTGCAGCCGAATAGTGGATGCCACGGATAGGCGATCGTCGCAAAACGAAAACCGTATGTAGAATGTCGGTCGTTGGCGACGGCGATTGCAAAAGGCAAAGACCGCAGGCGCAAACGGGTCGAGCTCCATCACCTCCTGAACCAGGACCGCAAGGCTGTTGATGCCGGCGCGGAAGTCGATCGGTTCGCGATGCAGGTAGACTGTCAGGTCAGCGCCCAGTCTGAACATGACCCAGTGCTCCGATGATCGCCGTCAATGCATCCACATCACCGCATTCCAGCGTCAACTTCACGCCGTTCGGCAAAGACGCGCTCACCTTGGCTGGGAGTGGCGACGACTTCGACAGCCGCTCTTCACCACGCGTGGCAGGCCTCTCTACCGAATTGCCCTGCATAGGCAGGCTGTACTCCGCGGCGCTGACTTGAACTGGAATGAACGCCGACGGCGCAGGTGGCGGCAAAGCAACGGCGTCTTTGGTCGTCTTTATCCACTTCCGAAGAAGGTTGGCATTGATCCCATGTTCAAGCGCAAGTCCCGATACCGACACGCCAGGCTCAAGGCAGGCCGCAACGAGCCGCTCTTTTGACGCCGCGTCGTACCGCCGGCGGCCGTTACGCAAAATTCGCCTCACCAGCAGTTTCTGTTCATCGTCCTCAATCACGTGGTGTCCACCTCCAAAGTGGACACTTCATGCCAAAACACGCTCAATGGAAAAAGGTGCAGAGAAATTCGCGCTTTCGCCTGGAATGCGTCTCCGCTGAGTGAGCAAGCGAGGCTTGATCACTCCGGAACGGCCAGCATCCTGCTAGCGAAGCTTCGTCGCTCAGGTCACTTCGGCCGTCTCTAGCCGGCCCGGCGCTGCTCTTACCTGGCGGCCAAATTCCTGCTCGACTCCTATAGGGCGCGATGGAGGTATATCGACCAAACTGCGACTTGATCTCCACGTGCGTGCCGCAAGTTTTTCGTGCTCGCTGACCATGTCACCGCTTCGATCTCGCAGCTTAAGCGCCAGGAGGGGGCGCCGCGGGAGATACGTCCTGTGGAACGGGCGTGCGCAGCTATCCCATCAGATTCCATGTGAATTGCCATCCACGTGGCTTTAATGATTGCTGGGTCTAGGTCACGTTCTCGCTTGCTGCCCGAAAAGAATTTCCCGAGCTACGCATACCTGCCTGGCAAACATCCGCATCCTGTGCGCGACCCGTTGGGTCACAGTACGACAGCGACCCGGTGACCGTCGCCGTTGACGAAGCACTCAGCTCAAACGAGTTTCGATGGGGTATCGACCTTTTCAACGACGGTATTACTGGGAAGCTCACGAGGCTTGGGAGCCCATTTGGCACGCTGCGAAAAAAGCGCTCAGCATCGCCTGCTCTTCAAGGGATTGATTCTGTTAGCGCGGCCGGGGTGAAAATCCGCGAGGCAAAGCGGGTCGCTGCCGCGCGCCATGCGGCAAGGGCTGCAGCGCTTTTTCGCCAGGTGATTGATTTGCCGAACCGGGACTTTGAGGCCGCACTCAGAATGAAACCTGCCGCGCTTGCAGTATATGCCGAAGCGGCCATTACTTCCCCGGCTGTTTTGCGGGAGTCGATGCCTTGGCCAGCCTGAGCCAGTTTTCGATTTCATTCTCGCACCAAAATCCCAGAGCGGCTGATAGGCAAACCCCTTCCGTACCCCTTCAAGCCCTTCCTTATTTCATTGTAGCACTCGCGGCCTGTCATAGGCAGTTCGATAAAGGCAGCTTCAATCCTGACGCAGTCGATCCTGGCGCTAACGCCGGCGCTGGCGTAGCACCCATGGTAGGCGCCGCTTCCATCGTTCACCTCGCGGCAAAGGCACATCGTCCTGCCACCGCTTCTTCCTGCGGGTCTGTCTGTCTCCACCCGGTGCATTCGATGCCTCTGGAACCGGCGCTTCCTCAACCGTTGGCGGCTCGGGAAGCGCCGCGTCGGGCGTGATCACGTGCTTAACGTCGCTTTCTGCTTCACCGATGGCGAGCATCGGCTCAGAACGAACATCTTCACCAGGGAAAATCGGCTGCGGCGTCGCTTCAGCGATCGCATCTTCCGTCTTCGCTTCCGCGACTTCGCTCGAGATGGTGGCCAGGTCGATGCCGCCCCAGATCGACTGTGGCCGCTTCACGAGCCCACGCTTCTGTTTGATCTCGACGACAAAGGGTCGCTTCTGCTGCCTCATAGT
This sequence comes from Mesorhizobium huakuii, assembly GCF_014189455.1. Classification (NCBI taxonomy): domain Bacteria; kingdom Pseudomonadati; phylum Pseudomonadota; class Alphaproteobacteria; order Hyphomicrobiales; family Phyllobacteriaceae; genus Mesorhizobium; species Mesorhizobium huakuii. The sequence continues at coordinate 98,438 of NZ_CP050299.1, read as the reverse complement.
GTTCTCGCGGATTTCAGGGAGTTGCGAACGTCGTCTAGGCCGATCGCTACGCCCTTGTCCACCCGCCGCCACGCATTTTCCAACGGTTTCGGAGACGTTTCCGCCGTCCAAGCCACGACTCAAGCGGGTCACCGCCGGCGCCCGGGCCCGCGCTCCCGATCTCTTGACCGGCTCTCAGCAAGATCGACGACGATCACACATCCAACTGCTGGCAAAACCGCAAGCCTGAGGGGCGTCTGGCGAAGGTTTTCATTTGGCACGGCACTTGCGACCGAGATGGCAGCAGCGCTGGACCGGGGCGCCGCGTGGGAGAAGCCTGGGAAGGGAGGAAGCGCCCGCCCCGACCCGGTCAGGGAGAGAGACAGTGTTAGCTCCAGAGATCCGCAGCGCGAACGCAGGCCCTCATAAACCCCATTTTGCGCGGCTTTACGTGCAGGTGCTTGCCGCAATCGCGCTTGGCGTCGCACTTGGCTATTTCTATCCGGAGATCGGCGAAAGCGTGAAGCCGCTCGGAGATGCATTCATCAAGCTCGTCAAGATGGTCATCGCGCCTGTCATCTTCCTGACAATTGCGACCGGCATCGCCGGCATGAACGATCTTCAGAAGTTGGGCCGGGTCGCCGGGAAGGCGATGTTCTATTTCCTAACCTTCTCGACGCTGGCACTGATCGTCGGCCTCATAGTTGCCAATGTCGTTCAACCCGGGGCCGGCCTCAACATCGATCCGGCCTCGCTCGATGCCCAGGCGGTGAGCACCTATGCCGCAAAGGCGCACCAGCAGTCGGTGATCGGCTTCCTGATGAACATCATCCCGTCAACGGTCGTCGGTGCCTTCGCGGAGGGCGACATCCTGCAGGTCCTGTTCTTCTCGGTTCTGTTCGGCATCGCCCTGGCAAAGGGTGGAGAGACGGGGAAGCCTGTGCTTTCTCTGCTCCAGGCGCTCATCGCGCCGGTGTTCAAGCTGGTCGGCATTCTGATGAAGGCCGCACCGATCGGGGCTTTCGGCGCGATGGCCTTCACCATCGGCAAATATGGAATCGGTTCGATGGTCAACCTCGCCATGCTGGTGGCGACGTTCTATCTCACCGCGTTCCTATTCGTGTTCGGGGTGCTCGGCGCGGTCTGCCGTTACAACGGCTTCTCCATCTTTTCTCTCATTCGCTACATCAAGGAAGAGCTGCTGCTTGTTCTGGCAACGTCCTCTTCGGAGGCCGCGCTCCCCTCGCTCATGGAGAAGATTGAGCGGGCTGGCGCCAAACGTTCTGTCGTGGGTCTCGTCATCCCGGCAGGATATTCATTCAATTTGGACGGCACCAATATTTATATGACGCTGGCCGCCCTCTTCATAGCACAAGCGACGAACACGGATCTGTCGATCGTCGATCAGGTGCTCCTGCTGCTCGTTGCGATGCTTTCCTCAAAGGGTTCTGCAGGCGTAACAGGTGCGGGCTTCATCACGCTTGCTGCTACGCTCGCCGTAGTACCCAGTGTCCCCGTCGCTGGCCTCGCTCTTATCCTTGGCGTCGACCGCTTTATGTCGGAGTGCCGAGCGCTGACGAACTTGGTCGGCAACGCGGTGGCAGCGCTCGTCATCGCCCGCTGGGAGGGCGAATTGGACAAAGCGCAGTTGGAAGCCGCCTTCTCCGGTCATCAGCTTGCGGAGACATTAAACCGGCCGATCGATCGTGCGCCCAGCGCGCCTGCTAAGTGGCCGGGCCCGTGACTAGATCTAACGATCGCCTCGCTGGCCTGAAAAAGCGCTTGGCCGCTAAATGCCATCAGGAGCGTTAAAAGCGGTGAGTGCATATTATAAGTGGCCTAAGCAAACCGAATCGTATTCTGATACGCGCTCGCAGTGCTGTCCACGATAATGATGTCGACCACGGGCATGCCGAGGGCGTTGTCACGTTGTTTGAAATGTGGCCGCGTGAGGCCGACACCGCGCTTTTCAGGCAGGCCGTGCACGCACGGCTTCCCACGCGGCCATTGCCTGGCGTCGATGGGCTCGAATTTGTGCTGCGGAGCGGTTGGTCTGGGATGGGACGAAGAGATTTCGGACGGCGGAGAAGATCGACACGAAATGCTGCAATGAGCCGACCGACCGGAAACCCTGTCGCGTTCGTTCCCGTTTTCGGAACGGCAGATGAGAATTCTCCGCCCGGTTGTTCAAGCCTTTATGCGAGCGGTGTTCCACGTTCGGCATGAGCTGGCGTTTGGCCGCCCCGTAGGAGCGCAATTTGTCGGTGATCATACGCTTTGGCGGCAGCCCCTGCTTCTTCAGAAGTCGCGTCAGCAGGCGCCTGGCGGCCTTGCTGTTGCGACGCGTCTGGACGATCTCGTCGAGCACATATCCGTCCTGATCAACCGCTCTCCACAACCAGCACTTCTGACCGTTGATGCGCACCGCGACTTCATCCAGGTGCCAGACATCATCTTTCCGTCGGCGACTAGCGGCGTATGCGGCGCGCATAATCAGGGCCGTGCTTTCGGCACCATCGGCGGATGGTCTCGTAGGAAACGACGATCCCGCGATCGAGCAGCATTTCCTCGACATCGCGCAGGCTCAGATTGAAGCGGAAGTAGAGCCAGACAGCACGGGCCACGATTTCGATCGGATAGCGGTGGTTCTTGTAGGTCGGTGCACTCACGGTCATGGGCGCGCTGCTACCTCAATTTCCTTACCCCTCAATCAATGTGACAGCACCGGGCCTCCTCAAACCCCGAAATAAGCAGAGCATCCTCGGGATGAAGAGGGCGCTTGTTGAGCCTTCTGGATCGAGTTGACTGAGCCGTCTGCGGCGCCGAGCCGGCCGGCATTGCTCCACCACCTCCACCTGAATTGGCGATCTCGCTCAGTTGCCGCTCAAATGCCGCCGCACCTGCGGACGGAGCCGCACGTGAGCTCTCTTGCAGGCCGTTCCTGTTCGATTGTCCGCGCACCCGCTTGGTCGAGGTGAAATCCATCCGTTCTCACTTTCAGCAATATAAGCCAGCTTGAAGCTGGGCTTGGATCTGACATAGGGAAGCTGTCGAGAACCTGACGACAACGTGCCCGCCAGACAGTTTGGTGGTAGGCGCGAATTTCCCCGCACCTTTTGGTGTTGAGTGCTCTGATGCATGAGGTGTCCACCAAAATAGGTGGACACCTTGTGATGGAAGAAGATGATCAGAAACTGCTGGTAAGGCTTGTTGGTCGGAACGGGCGACGCCGATACGACCCTGCATCAAAGGACCGTCTTGTCTCGGCCTGCCTTGAGCCTAGCGTGTCGGTGTCGAGGCTTGCACTCGAACATGGGGTCAATGCGAACCTTCTTCGGAAGTGGATAAAGAAGGGCACGGAGACCCAGTCCCGGGTGGTTATAGCCAATCCGATCCTGGTCCGGGCCATCGCCTGGGCCAAGGTCAAGACCGACAAGATCGACGCGGCAGTGCTGGCGAAGCTTCATGCGAGTGGCTTTCTGCCTGAAGTCTGGATGCCGGACGAGGAAACCGAGACGCGTCGTCGCGTGGTGGCCGAACGAACGCAGCTCGTCTCCCAGATGACCCGTCTCAAAAACCGAATCCATTCCGTTCTGCACGCCAACCTGATCCCGCCCTACAAGGGCACCCTGTTCTCAAAGCGGGGCAGGGCTTGGCTGGAGGCTCAGCCGCTCGCCGAGGATCAGCGCCGTGTCGTCCTTCGCCATGCCGGTGAACTCGATCGCCTTGGTGGTGAGCTTGCACAAGTAGACAAGAGTCTCGCGCAGACGGCCCTCCAGGAGCCTCGGGTCAAGCGACTGATGACGATCACCGGCGTGAACGTCACGGTCGCGCTGAGTATCGTGGCGGCCATTGGCGATGTCGAACGGTTCTCATCACCGGAAAAGCTTGTCAGCTATTTTGGGCTCAACCCGCGGGTCCGGCAGTCCGGCGACAAGCCGGCCTATCACGGCCGCATCACCAAACAAGGCCGAGCCCACGCGCGGTCGATGCTGGTCGAGGCGGCGTGGGTCATTTCCGGCGTGCCTGGCCCGCTGCGGGCCTTCTTCATGCGCATCCGCGACAAGCGAGGTAAGCACGTTGCCGCGGTCGCGACTGCGCGCAAGCTGGCGGTCATCGTCTGGCACATGCTGACCAAGGACGAAAACTACATCTGGAGCCGCTCGGCGCTGCTGGATTGGAAGCTCCGAAAGCTGGAATTGACCGCCGGCTATCCGTCTCATCGCGGCGGCAGGGCAAAGGAATCTGCTGCCGACTACAGCAACAAGTCGGTACGCGAGAGCGAGCGCGAGACGATCGGCAACGCCGAGGAAGTCTACCGTCGCTTCGTCGCTACATGGAAACAGCAATCGCCGAAGGGGCGCTCGGGCGCCGCACATGAGGTGCGACGATCATAGGGTGCGCGACAGGGTTGCAACCTCGACCCTGTTCTTCGCCACCCGGTCACCCGAGCCGCGACAGAATAACAAAAACAGCTTCGCCGATCCATCCCGCAGCCGGCGAACGATAGCGACGTGCTCGCTCCGTCAAGGCCAAGTCGTGCATACTGCTCGCTGGCCTGCCGGCCAGCCCTGACTTTGCTGCGCGCGCCGCGGTCTCGACCGTCTGCCGGGACAGAACGCCCTGAGAGCACACTTCCAGGACATCAGAGCAGAACGGCCCTTGTCAACATCCGTGAGGTATTGGCTCTTGCGGATATGGATCGGTGGTTTGTGTGATCGCTCCCGCAGACGGCTTTCAGTATCGCAGGAAATGATTGCCTCACGATTGGTCTGACTGCCGTCGACGACGATGCGGTTCGGGCGTCCATGGTGTGCAAGCGCCTTGCGCAGGAAGCGTTTGGCCGCCGGAAGATCACGGTGTTCGCTGAAGAAGAATTCGACCGTGTCGCCGACGCTGTCGATGGCGCGGTAAAGGTACATCCAACGGCCGCGAACCTTGATATAGGTCTCGTCCATATGCCACTTGCCGGTGACGGTCCGCTTGCGTTTGTTGAAACGCTCCAGAAGCTGGGGCGAGAAGTGGACGACCCAACGATGCACGGTGGAGTGGTCGACGTTCAGGCCTCGCTCGGCCATCATCTCTTCCAGATCACGCAAGCTCAGATTGTAGGCCAGATACCACCGCACGCACTGAAGGATCACGGATCGATCGAAGTGCCTGCCTTTGAACATTGAGCGCTCCCGAAAATCGAAGAGCTGTCATGCCCCAGTCAAGTTACCGAAAAGTTTGCGACACATCCCGATAGCGTGGCGATCAGGCTGATAAAGTGGTGGTCGCGCCGAAACCGCAATTCGGACAACAGCTGGGGGCAATCTGCGGCCGGACCGTCAGCGTGATAGTGTCGCGTTCTTCGAGCACAGCCTGGTTGTCTGCGGCAACCCCCACATTCGGATAGCGCGAAGCGAGTTTGCCGCGATCTCTTCGTTGGAAGGCGACAACAAGATCGATACCGGATCGCCCTTGATGGGATTTCAGCCGATAACAATGGCGAAGTAAGCGCATGGCTGCCGACGAAGCCAAGTTTGATTGGGTACCCCACGAGCGTTGCTTCTCCGGATGGTCCGGGGATCACCATGGCCCCTGCTCCAGTCTGATCTCGTAATTAAGCGACCGCTTCGCCCCCGGTGCGACCAGCATCAGGCCCGGCTTATCGATGAAGTTGCCATCGAAGTCCACAGGGCTTGCTATGCCATGCCAGGGTTCGAAGCACAGGAACGGGGCGCCGCCCGGCTTTGACCAGATGCCCAGTTCTGAAAATCCCTGCCATGATACTTCGATCGCCGGACCACGCTCGGCCGCGTAGCGCACGCTGGTGCTTGCGGGACGATCCAGGATGACGGCGTCGTCATCGAACAGCCGTTCGGATAGTGCAAGCGTCCTGCCTTCGATGGGCGTCGGCCGCGGTGCTGCGAGCAGGAGGCCATCGCTAAGGCGAGGAACTGGCGCCGGCTCATCATCGGCAAATGTCAGGTGGTAGGCCTCCTTAGGTAACTCCGACAGCAACGGCCAATTGAACGCCGGGTGCGCGCCGATTGAGGCCGGCAACAGCTCGTCGCCTATGTTGGTGACCTCGAAGGTCACCCCGAGTTGCTGGCGTTCCAGCGTGTAAGTCACGGCCAGGCGAAACGCGAAGGGGTAGTGCGCGCGGCTGTCGGCGTCGTCGGTAAGAACCAGCGTGCAGGATCGAGGTCCCCTGTCCGCCCACACAAAAGGCTTGTCGCGCGCGAAGCCGTGCTGCTTCATCGTATAGGTCTGGCCGCGGTGACGCAGTTGATCGCCCTTCAGCCGGCCGACAATCGGAAACAGCAACGGAGAATGGCGCCGCCAGGCCGGACCGGCCTGCCAGAGGAACTCAAATCCTTGCGCATCCTGCAGCGACACCAGTTCGGCGCCCTGGCCGACTATAACAGCCGAGATGCCGTCGCCATGAAGGGTTTGACTGTCTTGTGGCACATATCCTCGCGGGCCGCTGTTGAAGGCCGGTGCTGTGGCAGACTAGCAAAAGCTCTTGGCGACTCAAGGTGTGGCCGGGTTTTGCGAGAACAAATTGTGGCCGGAGGATCTCTCCGGTTACCTCGCTATCGCCGCACAACGGACAGTCGCTGCTCACGCTCCCCAGTGAAATTCAGCAGCAACTGGCAGATGTTGATGAAGTGACGAGCGTCTGTTCCACTCCGACCAATCGGTTGAGTTATTCTCCAGAGTGCGAACTTTGATCAATCGCAGCCGGTGACGTGTCTGCTATGAACAGGAATTGGCGAAATCCGCCTCGTCCTGTTGCCCCAGTTTGCCGTAGCGAAGCGGGCCGCCTTCGAGAAGCGTTGTTCGTCCACCAGCCGCCCGCAGCACGGCATCGCCGGCCGCAGTATCCCATTCCATACTACGACCGAAGCGCGGATAAAGATCAGCCGCTCCGCTCGCCAAAAGGCAGAACTTCAACGAAGAGCCCACAGAGACGATCTCCGCGCCCGGGAACCTGGCGATGAATTCGTCGGTCTCGGGCGTGCGGTGGGGGCGGCTCGCGACGATGGTGAGCCGCTTGGCTGCCCTTCGTACGGATATCTTGCGGCGGGCCGCCGGCTGGAAATCCGGCGCAATTGATACCTCGGTCGCTTCGCCCGGACGGCCGGAGTACAACACACCCTTTGCCGGAGCATAAACTACGCCTAATTCCGGAACGCCTTGGCGGACAAGCGCGATATTCACCGTGAAGTCGCTGTTGCGGTTGATGAATCCCTTGGTGCCGTCGAGCGGATCGATCAGCAGGATCGCATCGCCTTCGAGCACCGGCACCACGCCGGCGGCGATTTCCTCTTCCGCCACACAAGTTACGCCGGCCAGCGCCTCGCGCAGCCCTTCAAGGATCACCCGCTCAGCCGCACGGTCCGCCTCGGTCACCGACGAGGCATCCGCCTGGATGTGTCGCAAACTTTTCGGTAACTTGACTGGGGCATGACAGCTCTTCGATTTTCGGGAGCGCTCAATGTTCAAAGGCAGGCACTTCGATCGATCCGTGATCCTTCAGTGCGTGCGGTGGTATCTGGCCTACAATCTGAGCTTGCGTGATCTGGAAGAGATGATGGCCGAGCGAGGCCTGAACGTCGACCACTCCACCGTGCATCGTTGGGTCGTCCACTTCTCGCCCCAGCTTCTGGAGCGTTTCAACAAACGCAAGCGGACCGTCACCGGCAAGTGGCATATGGACGAGACCTATATCAAGGTTCGCGGCCGTTGGATGTACCTTTACCGCGCCATCGACAGCGTCGGCGACACGGTCGAATTCTTCTTCAGCGAACACCGTGATCTTCCGGCGGCCAAACGCTTCCTGCGCAAGACGCTTGCACACCATGGACGCCCGAACCGCATCGTCGTCGACGGCAGTCAGACCAATCGTGAGGCAATCATTTCCTGCGATACTGAAAGCCGTCTGCGGGAGCGATCACACAAACCACCGATCCATATCCGCAAGAGCCAATACCTCACGGATCGAACAGGATCACCGGCGCATCAAGCGCCGCGTTCGATCCATGCTCGGCTTCAAGTCTATGGAGAATGCCCAGATCACCCTCTCCGGCATCGAGCTGGTCCACATGATGCGAAAGCGACAGGCGAGGTTCGCCTACAATCCGAGTCCGTCAATTGCCGAGCAATTCGAAATGCTCACCGCCTGATCAATGCTCCCAGGCGACGCTCTTCCCGTCCACATCCCGGAATTGCGACAGAGCCCCGCCGCGCGACGGGCGCTCGACCTTGTGCAGGATCTCTTCGATCTCGCCGACCGTGTCGGCATGAAGGTGGTTGAGCTTCAGGAACACTGGCCCCTTGCCGGACTGTAGTTCGTTGTAGAATTCCTGCATCATCTGTCCCGACCAGTAGTCGCTTTCGATGAAGCGATTGCCTTCACTGTTGGCGGTATAGGCTCCGAACGGACCGGCCACGTAAGCGCAAGCCGGGCCGTTATAGTCCTTGATCAGCGGATTGATCTGATAGCATTCGAGACGAGCGCGGCACCCGCATGGTAGGCCATGGCATAGCCGTCCCCGGAATTGGTCGGATTCTCATAGGTTCCGAAGAGATAGCCGGAATGCGGCAATCCGAGCCGGCCCGCCGCGCCCATGCACAGGATCACGGTCTTGGCACGCAGCACGAGGAATTCAGCCGTGCGCGTGTTCACAGCAGTGGCGCCCGCGATCCTGCCGTCGTTGGCGGTCAACAGGCGCGTTGCCATGAAGCGGTTGGAGACCAATATCCTTTCGCGCTTGATCTGCCGGTAGAGCGCCTTCTTGACGGTATCGCCATTCGGCATAGGCAGCACATAGGTTCCCAGATGGTGGACCTTCTTCAGGTCGAAATCGCCATTGGCGTTCTTCTGGAAACGGATGCCGAAACGGTCAAGTTCCTGGATGATGTCATAGCAGCGCGAGGCATATTTGAAGACCGGCGCCTGATCGACGATGCCGTCATTGGCGATGGTGATCTCCTTGGTGTATTGCTCGGGCGTCGCATATCCCGGGACGACGGCGCTGTTCAGCCCGTCCATGCCCATGCAGATAGCTCCCGAACGCTTCACATTGGCCTTTCGAGCAGGACGACATTCAGAGCGGGATTTTTCTGCTTTGCCTTGAGCGCCGCCATCGGTCCGGCTGTGCCGCCGCCGATCACCAGCACATCGCAGGTGACTTCCGACAGCCCTTCGACAAAATTATCCATTCTCGTTCCTCAAGCCTCAGAATCGGCGATTTGGCGATGAAGTCGTGGTGCGCATCAACGGTCAGAAGTGCTGGTTGTGGAGAGCGGTTGATCAGGACGGATATGTGCTCGACGAGATTGTCCAGACGCGTCGCAACACCAAGGGCGCCAGGCGCCTGCTGACGCGACTTCTGAAGAAGCAGGGTCTGCCGCCAAAGCGTATGATCACCGACAAATTGCGCTCCTACGGGGCGGCCAAACGCCAGCTCATGCCGAACGTGGAACACCGCTCGCATAAAGGCTTGAACAACCGGGCGGAGAATTCTCACCTGCCGTTCCGAAAACGGGAACGAACGCGACAGGGTTTCCGGTCGGTCGGCTCATTGCAGCATTTCGTGTCGATCTTCTCCGCCGTCCGAAATCTCTTCGTCCCCTCCCAGACCAACCGCTCGGCAGCACAAATTCGAACCCATCGACGCCAAGCCATGGCCGCGTGGGAAGCCGTGAGTGCACGGCCTGCCTGAAAAGCGCGGTGTCGGCCTCACGCGGCCACATTTCAAACAACGTGACAACGCCCGAGGAACAGATACTCAGCCTGCTCCCAGAATGGGACCAGCGCCCGGTCGTTGATGCCTTGCAGGCAATGCGGCATCGCGCTGATCAATGCCGTGGTGCTGGTCGCGGAGGTCGGCGACTTCACACGCTTCTCAAGCCCACGCCAGCTCATGGCCTATTTCGGCCTGGTCCCTGGTGAGCAATTGAGTGGCGAGACCGTCTGGCGCGGCGGCATCACCAAGACCGGCAACACCCATGCCCGGCGCGCGCTGGTCGAAGGCGCCTGGGCTTACCGGATGAGGGCACGCATCGGCCGGCACAAGGTCGACCGGATCGAGGCGTTGCCAAAAGTCGTTCGCGACATCGGATGGAAAGCGCAGGTTCGGCTGTGCACCCGATACCGTCGGCTGAGTGCGCGCGGCAGAACGCCAACGTCGTCACCGTCGCCATCGCACGCGAGATGGTGGGCTTCATCTGGTCGATCGCCTGCACGGTTCAAGCCGCGCCAAAGGCGGCGTGACCGCTATTTGACAGACAGCCAGCAGAGGAGATGCAAACCCCAAGATCAGCCTCGGCGCGATATGCGGCGCTGGAGGTGGGACAATGCCGGGGAGCCCTCGTCTCCACTATGAGCCTCGACGCTCGCCACCTAGACAGAGGCAGCCCCAAACGAAACCAGGTCATGGGGCCCGACCCGCGGATGAGAGATTGTTGACCGACGTTCAATTCCCGCCTCTTGCACCTCATATCCGCCGTACATGGGCCTCGACCGCCGATCGGATCGGCTGGCCGCAGCTTATCAAAGGCCATTGTCAGCAATCATGAGAGTGGATTGATCGAGACAAAAGAGTCCGGCGGGGATTCCATCCTGGAGCGTGGCATGCGAGGCTGCCGGGATGCGCACAGGTATCGGCATCGACGTTACGGCATCGGACAGGACGCGGCTTGAGGCGATCGTTTTGGCGCGAAGTTCGCGCGCCTGACGGCGGCGATGATTTCGTCGGGATCGGCCTTCCAGATGAAGGGCCTCGGCTCTTGGTTGTGCTCCGTGATGAAGCGGTTGATGGCGGCCTGGAGATCGACGACGGGGTGGAAGACGCCGTGTTTCAGGCGCCGGCGCGTCCGAGAGATAGGGCTCGACCATTTCGCCTTGCCAGACGACGAACTCACCCTAGCGCAGACTGCCGGGCGCCTGCGGCGTAATCGCTGGGTTACTCGGCCGACACCTGCAAAACCCTGATCGGTTTCGGCGCGTCGGCTATCGGGCGTGTCGGCGAGGGTTACGTCCAAAACGATGTTACACGCGATTCGTACACCCACCACATCGCAGCTGGCCGTCTGGCGACGTCGAAGGGCTACCGTCTCGCTGACGAAGACCGCGTGCGAGCCGCAATCATCGAGCGGCTGATGTGCAATCTCGCGGTCGATGTGCCGGCAATCTGTGCCGCCCACGGATTTGATCCGATGCGTCTTCTCTTTCCAGCTGAACGCTTGGCGATGCTGGCCGAGGACGGGATCGTGGACATCGAAAGCGGTTTCATCCGCGTGCCGCAGGAGCATCGCTTTGTAATTCGCGCTGTTGCTGCCGCATTCGATGCATTTCTCGATCGGGTTGCCCGGTCCAAGCAGCGTATTCGGATCGGCTTCAACCGGTGCCCGGAGCGCACAACCTGACGCAGGGTGAACCGACGTCGCGCAAACATCGCCGAAGCTTTCAGGTTGCTGTCAGCTACGGCTGCCAGAAGGTTGTAATCTGAACAACCAAAGAAGGGACCCCAGATGGAGATCTCAGCACTTTTTCTGAACGTGACCGCCGTCGGCCCCGCACTGGCCGGCGGGAAATGGGACGTGCCGATCGCCAAATCGCAATCGCGCGAAGCGCTGCAGACCAAGCCTGAAGCTGACGGACGGCAGATCCGTTCGATCAAGGATCAGGAAGACGGCTGCCACACGGCTTATGCCGTCGGCTCGAAGGAGGGGTAATTCGTGAATCGCTGCACTTCATTCCCAATTTTGACTTTTGGCGCTTTCTGCGCCACGTCGGCCGTCGCCACGGCGGCGGATCAAACCATCTATGCTGCGCCAGACAGGAGCGTCGTGTTTGTTGGTGGCGTCGGCTACACCTGGCTAAAAGGTAACGAGCTTTTCTACGATGACGAGGGCAATGTTGTCAGCAAATTGATCTGGGAAACCGACGCGCCGGTTCTGACCACCAGCCTCAAGGCGGAGGTCTGGAACAACTGGACAATTTCAGCTAACGCCGTCTTCGGTTTCCCCGGCAACAGCCATATGGAAGACTATGATTGGTCCGACCTTGCGCCGAGCTTTGCTGAAGGGGATTGGTCGCATCGCTCGATCCACCCCGACACCGACCTTGTCCACTACATCAATTTTGATATCGCAGCAGGCCGAGACTTCGCGATCAACGATGCCACGACCATCAACCTTCATGGTGGCTTCAAATACACCAACGTGAAGTGGAACGCCTTTGGTGGCCCGTACACTTATAGTAAGTATGCCTTCCGGGACAGTGTCGGCAACTTCCCCGATCGCCAACTCGGCAGCAGCTACGAGCAGCGCTATCCTGGCCTTTTCCTTGGCGCGGAAGCGGCCACGACGCTCGGCAACTGGACGCTCTCGGGCCTGCTCCGCAGCGGCTTCACCGTTGATGCAAGCGATGTTGACCATCACTGGGTCCGTGGCCTGCGATTTGAGGCAGACCTCGACACGGTGCCGTTCATCTCGGTCGGCGCCAAGACCGGTTATCAGATGACCGATCGCGCCAGCTTCTTCCTGGCCGGCAATTTCGATAAGTATTTCCACGAGAAAGGCGATAGGGCGGTGTACGATATAGCGACCGGCAAACGAGGAACCGAAGAGTTTGTCGCCGGCATCGACTTCTATGCCCTTACCCTGTCGGCCAGCTTCAAGCTGACCTTCTAAAGCCGTGGAGCCACGGAAACGGCGGCCCAGCGTCAGCCACATGGAGAAATGCCTTCACTTGCAGTCTGGGATCACCGCCCAGGCTGCTCGATCATAGAGCCGCGCCGCTCATAACCACTCAGATTTGATAATGGCCAAACGTCCCACAATTGTCGATCTTGCCCGCGAAGCCGGGGTCAGTGTTGCAACGGTCGATCGGGTTCTGAACGCCCGCCTTCCTGTGCGCGAGGAGACTGCGCGGCGCGTCCACGAAGCAGCCCACGCGATCGGCTATCATAATGCCGGTCTCATCAAGCACCGCTTGAAGCGGCACCTGCCGCACTACCGGCTGGGCTTCATCTTGAGAAAACCGGCCCAGCATTTCTACCAAGAGTTCGCGCGCGAGGTCGAGGCCTCGGTAAGTTTGTCCCAATCCTTCCTCGGCATTCCGCTCATCGAATTTGCTCCGTCACATTTGCCCGGGGATCTGATCCCGCTCCTTAAGAGCCTTGGGAACCGCTGCGATGCGATCGCCATGGTGGCGCCGGACCACCCGAAGATCACGGCAGCGGTCGAGGAGCTCAAGGCGAAAGGCATCCCGGTGTTCTCGCTGCTTTCTGACTTCGCCTGCGGGGTGCGCGAGGGTTACATCGGTCTTAATAATCGCAAAGTCGGGCGGACGGCCGCTTGGATGTTTTCCAAGGCCGCCAAACGGCCTGGGAAGGTGGCCGTGTTTGTTGGCAGCCACCGTTTCCAGGGGCATGAGCTCCGGGAGGTCGCCTTTCGTTCCTATTTCCGTGAGAACGCACCTACCTTCGAAGTGCTCGATACGCTCGTGAACCTGGAAGAGCGGCAGATCACTTACGAAGCCATGCTGGATCTCATTCAGCGGGAACCTGAGCTCGTGGGCTTCTATATGGCCGGCGGGGGCATGGAGGGCGCTATCTCCGCCCTGCGCGAAGAGGGCAAAGGTGTGGATCTTGTCGCGATCGTGAATGAAATCACGCCCGAGTCGCGGGCAGCGCTCGCAGATGAAATCGTCACCATGGCCGTCGCCACTCCACTGCGTCGGCTTTGCCAGGAGCTGATGTTACTCATAGACCGAGGCATCAAGACCGGCACCGCGGAAATGCCGGGCGAGACATTTCTGCCGTTCGACATCTATGTCCCGGAAAACATCTGACATTGATGTGTTTCTATCACGGAGCCCAAATTCCTTTCATAAATGCAAGGAACGCTCGATTGACTGGCTTGCTTCAATCAGGCTTGTGCATCGGCCTGCGCTGGGGGGCGCGGCATAAGCCAGACAGGCAAACTGGCGGCCGCACTTCTGAAAGGAAAGCCAAGCCATGCGCCAGGTATCTCCCCGCTTTGCGGTCAACCACATGGCAGCGCCCCCTCTTGACGTCAGTGCATTTTTCGCGCTTGCGCGTGACCAGGGCCTAACCGATGTTCAAATCCGTGACCTTCATTTCAGCAATCCTGTTGCATGCGCCATTCCTGCTGCGGACGTCCGGTCTGCCGCCACCGAAGCTGGCGTAACCATAATCTCGGTCAACGCCTTGCAGCGCTTCAACGACTGGACTCCCACGCGTCAGTCGGCGGCGATCAAGCTCGCCGACTATGCGGCGGCGTGCGGGGCCAAGACGGTCGTGCTGGAACCGGTCAACGACGGCTCGTGGGCGTGCAATGGCGAGCGCCATGACAGTCTGCGCGTCGCTCTCAACGCGCTCAAGCCGATCCTCCAGCCGCGCGGTCTGATAGGTCTCATCGAGCCGCTGGGCTTTCGCACCTGCTCGCTTCGATCAAAGAAGCAAGCGGCCGAGGCCATTGCCGCGGTTGACGGCCAGTCAGTGTTCCGCCTCGTGCACGACACGTTCCACCACACCCTGGCCGGGGAGACGTTCTTGTTCTCCGAGCTTACCGGCCTGGTGCACATTTCAGGTGTGAATGACCCGACGTTCTGGATTTACCCGGATCGCTTCCTTGGAGGTTCCGACAATGGCAGCCAGATCCAGGCGCTGCTTGATGGCGGCTATGAGGGACCCTTCTCGTTCGAGCTGATCGAGGTGGTCCGCACGCTGGACGATCTTGCAGGCGCACTTGCTGCCAGCATTGACTTCATTCAGCGCCGGCTATTGACGCCAGATTAAGGAGTGGCAGGGGTACCAAATGTAAGTTCGCCTGGAAGCCTCCCGTGGTTTGACAGCGGAGGAGCCATCCGAGATGCCTCCTGCATCATAATCTCCCGCATCCAGATGCTTGCCGGATCGCTGTTGTGGAGTGACGGCCAACAGAGGGTCTCGGTGAATGCGGGAAGCGGCAGCGGAAGTTCGACGATCTGCAGGGGGAACGATTTTTCGAAATGCCTGACCAGCCGGGAGGGGATGGTCGCGATACGGGCCGTGCCGGACACCATCGGCGGGACCATGCTGAAGCCCTGCACGGCGACCTCGACACGTCTCTTGAGGCCATGTTCAAGCAAGAACCATTCCTCGATGGAGGGCTTCATTAGACGCCCGAACCTGACCGAGACGTGCCTCATCGACATGTATCTCTCGAACGTAAGCTGCCGTGGCAACTGCTTGTTGGTGCGACAGCCTACGCACACGAGTCTCTCCTCAAACAGTGCCACGCTTGAGTGCGCGCTCGACGTGAACAAATCCGGAAGAATTAGAAAATCGACGTCACCGCGCTGGAGAAGCTCATCGGGGCCGTCGTCGACAGGCAGCAATTCGAAGCTGACGCCGGGGGCTTCGCGCGCAACACGCTCAACGACTTTCTCAAAAAACACGAGCGTGGCGAAATCGGAAAGAATGATCCTGAAACGGCGGTCGGATTGAGCTGGGTGAAACGTATCCGAGGAAATAATCGAGCACTGGATCTGCAGGAGAGCGTCGCGAACCGCGGGGGCAAGTGCTGCCGCACGCGGGGTCAGAAAACGTTCGCGGCCGCTCGTCGTAAACAGTTCATCGCCGAAATAATCGCGCAGCCGGGCGACGGCCGCACTCATGGCCGGCTGGCTGAGGTTGATGCGGCGGGCCGCCGCCGAGAGATTGCGCTCCCCCAGCAGCGCGTCGAGCACAACGAGGAGATTTAGGTCAAGCCCTTTGAAACGCATGTCTTTAGCTATCCATAGCGTGGATGCCGTTGATCGAAACAAACCATTTTATCACTTTTCCGAAATCTCGCATGGACAAAACACCTGACGCACCGATCACCCGCTGCTCTATCGCGTGACCTGTGCCTTATGACCAGCTCGAAAGAGAAAAATTTTCTATTTACTGCGAAGTGGGGTGGGGTTGTGCGGGGAGAATGGCTTGCAACTGGCTAAGCATGTCGAATCCGCCCTTTTCCAAAAAGCCTGCGCAGCGCGAGCGCGGAGGTTCACGCAATTGGCAGCGACTCACGTCCCTCATCATCGGAGCCTCCGCCGTAGCCCGGCCGGAACTCACTGCGGCTTCTACGATTGCTGGGCTCGGTCCGTCGGACAAGCTTGAGGCGAATTCTCGCGACGCGACGGTCTTCAGGAAAGGGGCGCTCCGACCCGCGGATCAGAGTCCGTCGTCTCTTCACTCCTGACAACGACGTGAGAGTGGGTGGCGTGACGCTGAGTAAATCCAGGAGCGCCTGGAGCCTCCCTTGGTTTCACAGCGGAGCAGCCATCCGAGATGCCTCCTGCATCATGATCTCCCGCATCCAGATGCTTGCCGGATCGCTGCTGTGGTGAGCCGGCCATTGGACGGCTTCGGTGAACGCGGGAAGCGGCAGCGGAAGTTCGACGATCCGCAAGGGGAACGTTTTTTTGAAATGCCTGACCAGCCGCAAGGGCATGGTCGCGATACGGGCCGTGCCGGACACCATCGGCGGGATCATGCTGAAGCCATGCACGACGACCTCGACACGTCTTTTAATACCATGCTCAAGCAAAAACCATTCCTCAAAAGCCGGCTTCAGCATACGCCCGAACCTGACCGAGACGTGCCTCATCGACATGTATCTCTCGAATGTAAGCTGCCGTGGCAACTGCTTGTTGGTGGGACAGCCTACGCATACGAGTGTCTCATCGAACAGCGCCACGCTTGGATGGGGGCTCGACATGAAGAAATCCGGAAGAATTAGAAAATCGACGTCACCGCGCTGGAGAAGCTCATCGGGGCCGTCGTCGACAGGCAGCAATTCGAAGCTGACGGCGGGGGCTTCGCGTGCAACACGCTCCACGACTTTTTCTAAAAACACGAGCGTGGCGAAATCGGAAATAATGATCCTGAAGCGGCGATCGGATTGAGCTGGGTTAAACGGATCCGAGGAGATAATCGAGCAATGGATGTGCAGGAGAGCGTCGCGAACCGCGGGGGCAAGTGCTGTCGCACGCGGGGTCAGAAAACGTTCGCGGCCGCTTGTCGTAAACAGTTCATCGCCGAAATAATCGCGGAGCCGGGCGACGGCCGCACTCATGGCCGGCTGACTGAGGTTGATGCGGCGGGCCGCCGCCGTGAGGCCGCGCTCCGCCAGCAGCGCGTCGAGCACAACGAGGAGATTTAGGTCAAGCCCTTTGAAACGCATGTCTTCCGTTATCCACATGGCGGATATATTTCGGCGAAACAATCACAGTTTTGCAGAACGTCGCAAGCGCAACTTTCAAAAGCGCCCTAAACAAAACTTGATGTCTGCGTTGGCTGCGAGCACATTTATCTGACGTATGCCTTCCGGTTTAGGCCGAACAGCCGGATCGCACGTCGGTTCCTGCTAAGCCCCTCGCTGATCTGCGCAAGCTACATCGCGTCAGCTCGATGTGTGCGTAGGCGCCTACTCAAGGAAATACGAAAAGTTACGAGGTCTTTCCATGCGCAGGGAGTGCGGTGGACGTTGTGCTTATCGTCAGCCTGCGCCTTCTACGAAGCCATTCGAAGCGGCCGTAGTGGGCCCGCGCGAGGCCGCAGGTCCGTAGCCTTGGCAGCGACGAGCACGGCCGTTACATCCACCTGCCCGAAAATTACATGATGGGATTCCCTCATGGGCGTCGAGTTTGCTTTCACAAATAAAAGAAAGCTCGGTTGACTAGCCTCCCTCCTTCCCGTCTGTAGACCAAAGTATGGTTGCGCTCGGGAGGAGCCTGAAACGCGCCACGCCACTTGACGGGAGCGTCTACGCGCTGCGGCGTCGCAGGCTCATATTGCGCGAGTGTTGCTTTCGCCGCCCGAGATCGAGGATGACATGCTAGACCTGAAAAATAATCGGGAATCCGAACCGACTGCTGAGCAGACGCCGATATGCTGCACATCGCTGGGCGCGAAAACGGACGACTCCAAATCCGCGACGATCAACGCGGTCGCTGTGGTGCCGTCGCAAGAGAGCGCGCTTTCGGGCATCTCCGAAATATCGCAAGCACTCACCGCCGACTCTCGGCTCGAAGTCGCGTTGGCCAAGGTCGTAGGTCTCCTGCGGTCGTTTGTGCAGATGCGGCACGGCATGATCTCTCTCTTCGACGGTGATGGCGAACTGGAAACCACCGTTGGCGCCAGCTGCAACGAGAGCTGCAATGAGCGCGGCCGGATGTACATGCCGCGGAAGGCAATCGACCAGATTCTGACGACGGCTATGCCCCTGATGGCCGAGAACATTGCGGTTCATTCGGCCTTCACCACCGCCGACTTGGATGCGCTCGGGGTCTCGGACAATATACCAGTGTCGTTCATCGGCGTTCCCATTCGCGTCGATGCAAATGTCGTGGGTACGCTGACCATTGACCGCGTAGTGGACAGTGGCTCAAGATTTTGGCTCGATTACAACCTCCATCTGCTCCCCCTAATCGCCAACCTAGTGGGACAAGCAGTGAAGTTGCATCGCTCCTACTTGGGCGACCGCGTGCATCCGATCTCAGAGAAGGACCGGCAGCAAAAGGGGTTCTCCGAGCTCCAGCACCCGGCGCGGGAGCCTAACCAGATTCACGTCAAGGGGATGATTGGCGACAGTTCGGCGCTGCGCGGTCTGCGTCAGAAGGTCACGGTCGTAGCCAAGGCAAAGATTACGGTTCTGTTGCGGGGCGAATCCGGTACCGGGAAGGAGCTGGTCGCCAAGGCCATTCACGAGTTGTCGCCGCGTGCCAAGCGGCCCTTCATCAAGCTCAATTGCGCGGCGCTGTCCGAGACAGTCCTGGAGTCCGAATTGTTTGGTCATGAGAAGGGTGCATTCACAAGCGCTTTCAATTCGCGCAAGGGGCGTTTTGAGCTCGCCGACAAGGGGACGTTGTTCCTGGACGAGATCGGCGAGATCTCGGCCTCGTTCCAGGCAAAGCTCTTGCGCGTGCTGCAGGAGCAGGAATTTGAGCGCGTCGGCGGCAACCAGACCATTAAAGTTGATGTTCGCGTGATCGCAGCCACGAACAAGGACCTGGAAGAGGCAGTTGCAAGAAACGAGTTCCGCGCCGACCTCTATTACCGCCTCAGTGTGGTTCCCTTACTGGTGCCGGCGCTACGCGAAAGGCGCAGTGATATTCCGCTCCTCGCGGCTGAGTTTCTCAAGAATTTTAACGATGAGAACGGCCGCATGCTGACCTTCGATCCGAGTGCGATAGAGGTACTGATAAACTGCGATTTTCCCGGCAACATTCGCGAGCTCGAAAACTGCGTGTATCGGACAGCGGTCCTGGCGGCGGGACCATCAATCGGAAGAGACGACTTTGCCTGCCGCCAGGGCCAATGCTTCGCTGCGGCGCTGCGTAAATCCAGATCTGGCAACGTCGCGATGCAACCCGGGCCGATCGTGCCGCTGCCGGTGATTCCGGCGATACCGCCGGCTGCGGCCGCTAGTTCTGCCGCCGTCGCAGTCCCACCTGAAACCATAGGGCAGCCGCTGCGAGGGCCTGCCGGCGCAGTCCACTTCAATGGTACGACAATGACCGATGCCGAGCGTGTCATTGCGGCCATGGAAACATGTGGCTGGGTCCAG
This sequence comes from Mesorhizobium huakuii, assembly GCF_014189455.1. Classification (NCBI taxonomy): domain Bacteria; kingdom Pseudomonadati; phylum Pseudomonadota; class Alphaproteobacteria; order Hyphomicrobiales; family Phyllobacteriaceae; genus Mesorhizobium; species Mesorhizobium huakuii. The sequence continues at coordinate 78,839 of NZ_CP050299.1, read as the reverse complement.
GCAAAGGCGGCACGCCTGCTTGGACTGTCGCCACGCCAGATCGGCTACGTGCTGAGGAAATACGGCATCGAGATCAAGCGTCTGTGAAAGGACGGCTAAGCCAATAACCAAGACAATTCATGCGCTGGTGTTTCAGTGGGGGCCATGCGCCAAATGGAAGAGGCAGGCGCCAACTAGACCAGGAAATTCGCTTGGAGATCAATTGGCGTCACAGCGCAGAAGTTTGCATTAGGTCGAAGAGGAGGCTTGCACCCCCGTATCGGATTTCTTTTCGGGAATGTCGTCGAAGGATGAGTAGTTGAGATTGTATAGCTTGGAATAGAGCCCACCCAGGGCCGTTAGTTGGTCGTGGTTTCCGGTCTCAAGGACTTGGCCGTTCTGAAGCACGATGATGCGATCGGCACTGCGGATCGTGGCGAGCCGGTGGGCGATGATGAGGCCAGTGCGGCCTTTAAGCAGTTTTGAAAGAGCCTTCTGGATCAGCATTTCCGTGTAGCTGTCGATATTGGCGGTGGCCTCGTCAAGAACGAGAATCTTGGCGTCCGCAACGAGAGCACGCGCGAAACTGACGAGCTGGCGCTGGCCGAGAGAAAGGTTGCCGCCGCGTTCGCCGAGCTGGGTATCGTATCCGTCTGCAAGGCTCATAATGAAGTCATGGGCGCCGACTGCTTTGGCGGCCTCGATCACGTTGTGCCACGTGGCCTCCTTCTTGTGGTAGCGAATGTTTTCGAAGACCGTCCCGGTGAACAGGAACGGCTCCTGCAGCACCATGGCGACCTCTCGGCCGAGCGATTCCTGGGTGAGATCTCGCACATCGTATCCGCCGACCAGCACTTGGCCCTGCTGAACATCATAGAAGCGGTGGACGAGGGCCATCGCGCTCGATTTACCAGAACCGGTCGGCCCGACCAAAGCGACCGTCTCGCTAGGCATGACCCTGAAGGAAACGTTTTTCAGCACCGGATGGCCGGATTTGTAGCCGAACGTGACGTTCCTGAACTCGACCGAGCCATCCATTTCCGGCGAAAGCACTCTGGCATTCGGTTTGTCCTGAACCTCGATCCTAACGTCCAGCACATCGGTCAGCCGCTTGCCGGATGCCATGGCGCGCTGCATGACCGAATACTGGAGGGTAAGGGAGCGAATTGGGTCAAAGAAGCGCTGGATATAGAATAGGTAGGCGACCAAAACGCCCACGTCGATGCGACCATTCATGATCATGGAGCCGCCGGCCACGATGACGATAGCCATGGCGAGCCCGGTGAGGCCATCGACGATCGGCACCATCACCTGTGCATACTTGGCAGCGGTCAGGTGAGCACTGAGGTCGGCATGCGCCTTGTCGTCATAAAGCATGAAATTTATCTGCTGGCGGTCCATGCACTGGACGGTGCGCACGCCGTGAATGGCTTCCGCCAGCGCGCCATTGACGACCGAATTGGTTTCGTGTGCCGCCATGAAGGCTTCGCGGGCACGCGGCAGCCATACGATGCGGATGATCAACAGGGCCGGCAAGACCGAGAGTGTCAGGAAGCCGAGGCGGAAGTCGAGGCACAGCATCACGAAAACGATGCCGAAGAGAAGAGCAATGTCTCCTACGGAATAGACTGAGGTCTCGACGAATTCGTGGATCGAGCTAACGTCGCCTTGAAGGCGGGACATCAGGCGTCCCACCTCGGTCTTGTCCATGAAGGAGAGCGAAACTTTCTGCAGATGGGCAAACATTGCGCGGCGGATATCGAAGAGGACGTTGTCAGCCATTTTTCCGACTACGGTTTCCTGCGCGTAGGCGGCGCCGAAATTAACCAGAATAGCGAGCGCAAACGCGCCGGCGGCCCTGAGCAGGGCGGAGCGATCAACGCCTGCCGGAGTTATGGCGTGATCGATCGCGCGGCGGATGATCAGGGGATGAGAAGCTGCGTGCCGACGAAGATCAGCAATGCGGCACTCGAGATGACTACCCTAGCACGGTAGGGACGAACGAAAGCCCAGATGCGTCGAACGATGCTCTTGTCGAAAGCCCTGCCGAACATCTCCTCCTTGATGCGGTGGGAGCCGACCACCGCGTGCGGGGGCGTCCGCCGCCGTCATTAGGTTCGATTTCAAGTTCGGCGGCGTGCCCCTTGGTCATCAGGGCGCGCCTCTGTGCGTGATCGCACTGTCATCTTCCGGGCGCAACTGGAGATCATAAAGGGCCTTATAGCGTCCTCGCTTAGCCAACAGCTCTTGATGGGTGCCGCGTTCCACGATCTCGCCATTGTCAATAAACAGGATCCGGTCGGCGTGCCTGAGCGAACTCAGCCGGTGGGCAATGATGATCGTCACCCTATCCTTGGCGAATCGCCGTATCGCCGCGCGGATGCGCTGCTCAGTGGCGGCGTCGATCGCGGCCGTTGAGTCGTCGAAAATGACGATTGATGGGCGCAGCATCATTGTGCGAGCTATCGTGAGACGCTGGCGCTGGCCGCCCGAGAGGGAGGCGCCGCGTTCGCCAACGACCGTCTTGTAGCCTGCGGGGAGGCTGAGGATGTAATCGTGCAACTGGGCGGATTCGCTGGCGCGCTTGATTCGCTGTTCTTTCGCCCAGGGATCGCCATAAGCGATGTTGTTCTCGATCGTGGTAGTGAACAGGAATGCATCCTGCTGTACGACTGCGACTTCCTTGCGAAGTGTGGCAAGGGTGACCGCGCGGATGTCCTGCCCGTCAAGCGTGATGGTGCCCCCGGTGACGTCATAAAAGCGGGCGATCAGGTGAGCGATTGTCGATTTGCCCGAACCCGGCGGACCGACGATAGCGATCGTTTCGCCTCTACGGGCGCAAAAGCTGATATTCTTCAGAATGGGGCGGTTTCCGGTGCCGGGATATACAAACGAGACATTATGGAAGCTCAGAGTGCCTTCACTGATCTCGAGCGGTTTGGCGCCGGAAGCATCCCTTATCGTGATGTCCTGGTCGAGCAGACCGAAGAGGCGCGAGCCGCAAGTGTAAGCGCGGGCGAAGCCATTGACCATTAGGCCGATCTGCCGGACGGGCATTTGCAGAATGGTCATAAACGCAAGGAACGTGGCGAGCGTTCCGACGCTGATTTGGCCCGCGATGAGCTTGTTGCAACCGATCCAGAGGACCAACCCCATGGCCAAAAAGAATGACAGCGTCATCGCCGACGTGTTGGGCACGTAGACGTCAACCTGCTCGTGGGCGAGGGCGAGCGCGTTCTTCGAGGCGCGGTCGAACTTCACCATCTCATAGGCCTGTGCCGAAAACGCGCGGACAACGCGGATGCCTGCGAGATTCTCCTCCATCACGCGGCCTAGAACCGAAAGCCGCTCCTGCAGGTCGAGCCAGGTGGCGCGTAGCTTTAGCTGTGTGACCGACGAGCGCCAGGCTACGAAAGGGACGAAACTCAGCGCGATCACCCCGAGCATCGGGTCGGTTGATATCATCGTGTAGGCGCCGATGCCCATCAGCATGGTGAGCAGAAGCATACGAACCAGGGCGGTGGAAAAATACATCCGCACGCCGTCGAGATCGAGCATGCCGAGGGTGATTAGATCGCCTGAATGAACCCGGTCGTGAAAAGAAAAGCTGAGACGTTGGATCTTGTCGTAGCAAGCAAGTCGCAGTTCGTACGCGACGTGATGCCCGACGGCCTCCGCAAAATAGTTCTGCGCCATCGTGAACAGGCCGCGTAGCGTACTCGCGGCGAGCAGCAGGAGAGCCGAAGTCCAGAGCGCTTGTTGTGCGGCGATCGCCGCAATACCGCCCCCAATCGCTATCTGAGTCAGGTCGACAGCCCGGCCGAGAAGCTGGGGAATGAGCAGCTGGAGGATTGCCGCTACGATCGTCGATCCGAAAGCGAAGGCGACCTGCCACCGGTTCCGCAAATTCATGCGGGTAATGCGCAGCAGCGTGCTGAAGCCACGGCCCCACCCGGCCGCTTGCTCATGCTTGGACGAATTCAGAGGCTTCGTCGCGCCGCCAATTGCATCAGTACCCACGTGTATGTTCCAGACTGAATTCCGACGCTTCCTGAGGCAAGCGAGAGACCCACAACTAACGACGCCCGTTAACGAAAATCTTGGCCACCATCTACAGCAGTGCCCGATCCGACGAGGCGAGCAGCGGCTTCACCTAAGGGCATATCGATGACCGTAATTGCGCTTGCAGCAAGGAAACGGCGTTCGTTCTTGGTCAGTATTGCCGCGTCCATCACCGCATAGTGTGGACCTTTGGAGCGCTTCATTATCTGTCGGGCGAAGGTGCGCAGCATCTGATCGTTGAAACGGCAACCGACGAAGAAAAGGCCTCGATAGGTGCGCCGTTCCTTCACCACATCAGGAATCGGCGTCTGGAGATCGATCTCGGTGAGCACTTCGACATAATCGGAATCCGCGACCAGAAAGTTTGCGGCCGGCCTAATGCTGCCGTGAGGCGTATAGAGAACCGTCTTTGCGGCTGATCCGGGTTCGAGTTCGGTCCCAGACAAGTCGTAGGCTTTCGTCCAAATGTCACCGAATTCGTTCGCCCGCGTGACGCCTTGTATCTCAACGACGTCCGTTCGGCCGGCCTCTGCGAGGGTCGTGCGCATGGCACTGTCGTACCAGCTATCGATGATCAGGGAGAGCGGCAGCCTCGCGAGCCAGGTGTGGAGAACAGTCGGCGCCGCCGGCGCTGCGAATATCTCGGCCATCCATGCCTGAAGCGTCCGGCGATGCCGGCGCTGTTCGATGAACTGCGCGACGGACCACATATTGGTGCGAATCTTTGAAGGGGCTGGCGCCCGGCTATTTAGCGCCGCGGCGATGGCTTCCGGCGTGCACGGTACCGACGGTTCAGCGGAACTGAGGCGGAGAAGGCCCGGACCGAGATATGGGATCATCTCATCGGCCCCGAGCGCGTTGCGCGCTAGGTCAAGCAGCTTTTCGGCAAAACTGCCCTGGATGACGACGAGGTGGCCCAAGTTCAGGATCGTGTTCATGCTCATTCCTCTCGCACCCTCTTCCACCCGCAACATCAGTCCTCGTCGGAGATCTTTCTTGCCTCGACGGTGATCGGCAAACGCGTATCGGGCGGAAGGTCGGGTAGGACGAACTGCCAGCCGTTCCTGAGTGTTATGGCCCCGCCCCACAAATGTTCGTTCTCCAGCTTGATGATGGCCTCTTCGCAATCCTTCTTTGGGAGATACGCCGACAAGCCAGCACCGGTCCTGCGGATCATGACTTTCATCGAGCCGTTCCTTCACGGGCACTGCTTTCGGCACTGCAAGGAGCCTCCGCTTTGTCGAGGCTCATCAGTTCACGCGCTCGCATGCCGACCACCGTGCCGCGATCGATCCATTCGACCGCATAGATGAAGAACTGCTGGAGAAAGGTGCCAATGTCGCGCACATAACCTTCGTCGCCCTTCCGCACGAGGTTTTCGCCGATCTCCCTGCCAGGATAGGTGCCGTCATTCTTTATGTGTCGTGTGGCACGCACCCGCTCACCCGGCGTAAATCGCGGCGGCTTGCGGATTTCGATGTCCTGTTCGCGTCCGAGCCACATGCGATTCATTCCTTTCGAGTTAGAGCCTCCTTCTGAGGCGACGCGGTCGCGGCGAAGCCGAAACGGAGTCAAGCAGGAACGCAGGTCTTCGGCACCGGACATACCGATACGCATTGCTGCGTGTCGGCGGCCTCCTTGCATTCGGTGCACTTGTTGGGATCGATCACATAGGCCTCGCCCTTGAATTTGATCGCTACAGAGGGACATTCGAACTCGCAGGCGCCGCATTGGGTGCATTGGGACGCGATGATCTTGAAAGCCATTTTATCTCCTGGTGGATTGGAATGAGACGGCTAGGCCGTTGCAGCCAGTGGTCCGATCGCAAACGCGGTGGCGTAAACTGCGCTAATTGCGGTTTCGATGTAGTCATGACCATAAGCGTCCGTTGCTCGGATTCCCGCTTCCGCGAGCTGATCCTTCGGGCAATTTCCGATCTTGGCGCAGAGCACGATGTCTATGCCTTCCAGCGCAGCGATGACGCCGTCGAGGGTGGCTTTTTCGCCCCAGCCGCCGACGCAATACTGCTCGACCTTGCGATGCCCAACAATTCTGATCCCTTTCGGCGAGGCTTCAAAAAGTTGGAATTCCCTTGCATGGCCGAAGTGTTCATTGACACGGCCACCCCCTTAGTCGCCACCGCGACGAGAAGGGACTTGCCGGAGCCTGCTGCCTTGACCATTCCGATCGCCGCGCTCCTGGCCGCCACATGATCACGGCGCTCGTGCGCGACCACCTGTCGATAGGCCTCGCGCTTGCTGGAGTCGTAGGTGTCCTTGCCGGCAATCCGGTCGAGCGTGAATTCCTGGCCACGATCCCCGCCGAGCAGGCCGACGGCATCGGCCCGGCACTGCCGGCAGTGGCGCATCAACTTGGCGCCGCCGTCGAGACGATCCTGAAGCGCCTTCAACTCTGTTGCATTTGGACCGCGCTGCCCAGTCAGGCCGTAGTGCGTACCGTGCGCCGGGTCGGAAATCAGCGGCATGACGTTATGCAGGAACGCGCCACGCTCCTTGACCAATTTGTTCACGTCGATCAGATGCTCGTCGTTGACGCCGGGAATCATCACCGAATTGATTTTCGTGAGGATGCCGCGCGCGGTGAGCATCTCCAGGCCCAACATCTGCCGCTCGTGCAGGATTCGGGCGGCCTCGATGCCGGCGTAGCGCCGATGATCGTAAAAGATCCAAGGATAGATCTTTGCGCCGACTTCCGGGTCGACCATGTTGATGGTGATAGTCACGTGATCGACGTTCATGTCGGCGAGCTCGGCGACATGGTCAGGCAGCGCGAGCCCATTGGTTGAGACGCAAAGCTTGATGTCGGGGATCTCTCTGGCGACGCTTTCGAAGGTTGCCCTTGTCTTTTTCCAGTCGTAACAGGCATCGCCCGGTCCGGCGATCCCGAGTACGGAAAGCTGCGGCACCTCGTTGGCGACCGCGATCACCTTGCGCAGCGCCTGGTCGGGTGTCAGTTTTTCCGAAACGACGCCAGGCCGACTTTCGTTGGCGCAGTCATATTTGCGATTGCAGTAGTTGCACTGGACATTGCAGGCCGGTGCGACCGCGACGTGCATGCGCGCGAAAAAGTGATGCGCTTCTTCCGAAAAGCACGGGTGATCCTTGATCTTGTCCCAGACAGCCGGATCCATGTCCTCCGGCTTTCCCGCCACGCCGCAGGTTGAAGATGCGCAGCCACCGGATCTCGCGGTCGCCAGCAACTCGTCGAAGCCTGTCGTGCTGGTCAGGCCCTCAAGCGAAATTGTCGGTGCGGACATCAAACGGCTCCGTTGCTGGTAACGTCGCAGTTCAAGGCGCAAGAGTTATGCCGGCTCAAAGAGCGGTTCTAGTTCCCGATTGGCTCTGAGTGTCGCATTCTGTCGGTTTGCTCCGGCACAATTTTGTCCGGCTTGTGACAGTGCACAAGCCAATCGGGTCGAGGAGGCACCGCGTCCTGGGCACGCACAGCGTGAGGAAGACACTCCGAACTGACGTTTGAAGTCGCCAGCACGCCTGGCTAGAATTTCTTCACCTCGATACCATACCGGCGCAGAGCGTAGCCGACCTGCCGCGGCGTGAGGCCCAGGACACGAGCCGCCTTGGCCTGAACCCAACCGGCCTTCTGCATCGCGTCGGTCAGCCGCTCGCGTTCCGTCAGGTGCCGGCCCTTTGCTGGGCAAGCGGGATCATTGGGATCGCAGGCCTTCACGGGCGAGAACCCTTCCGGGGCCTCGATGCGCCGGATCGGCATCTTCGAGAGCTCGTCCGTGGCATTGCCGCCATGCGAAGGGCCGGCACCTTTCCAGAGAAGCGAAGAAAGGCATTGGTTGTTCTGGCAAGCGAAATCCGATGGAGTGATCGTCGTCGAACGCGCAAGTGTAGCTGTCCTTTGAACGCAGTTTTCCAACTCGCGGACATTGCCAGGGAAATAGCATTGCGAGATCAGGTCAAGCGCCAGCGGCGCGAAGGCGAGCTCGCGATGGTTTTCCTTGTTGAACCGCTCGAGGAACGCGTTCGCAAGGCGTGGAATATCGCCGGCGCGCTTTCTGAGCGGGGGTAGAATGATTGGCACGACATTGATGCGGTAATAAAGGTCGGCCCTGAACTCCCCATTTAAGACAGCCGTCTCAAGATCCTTGTTGGTGGCGCATATGAGCCGGACATCGACCTGAAGCGTTCTCGTGCCGCCGACTCGCTCTAGTTCGCCTTCCTGCAGGACGCGCAACAGCTTGGCTTGAAAGGCAGGCGAAATCTCGCCGATTTCATCAAGTAGCAGCGTTCCGCCATTTGCCAGTTCGAAGCGGCCGGCGCGCTGCGAGATAGCCCCGGTGAAGGAGCCCTTTTCGTGCCCAAACAACTCTGATTCCAGAACGCTTTCAGACAGTGCTGCGCAGTTTAATTTGACGAAAGCCTTCTTCCCCCGGGCTGAAAGCTTGTGGATGGCTTGGGCAAAGAATTCCTTGCCAGTGCCGCTTTCGCCCCGCAGAAGCACTGTGGAATTGGTTCTCGCCACGACCGAGACGGTTTCGAGTACCCGCTTGAGTGCGAGACTTTCCCCGATGATCCCGTCGATTTTGATATGCCGATGCCGGGCTGCGTCGGCCCTGTTCTCGTCGAACGACTTCTCCGGTCGCCCTTGCTCCCCAATGTATCGCTGACCATCCATACTCAGCATACGATGGAGACGAATGGTGCGGCCGACAAGGTTGGCCACCATGGTCAGGAACCGTACGTCCTCGTCGCCGGAAGAGATGCTCTCGCCCTCACCGACGCGGTCGATCGACAATGTTCCAAGGATCTCGTGCTCAGCTACTAGCGGGATTCCGATGAAGGTAATTGGGATCGTGCCGCCACTCGAAGACGGCTGAACCTCAGCCTGAAATAGTTCGGACTTGCCAACGTCCTGTATTATGAGCGGCGCCTCCGTAGCGACGATCCGGTCTATCGCGGCTTGCGGTATGACGCGGCCAATTTCTGATTGAGATGGGTGGGAACTGCCGACGATTGCGGTAATCCCCGGCGCTGCTTCGGCGTCCAGGACGACGATGGCTCCATGGCGCAATTGCACAAATGAAGAAAGGGTATTCACGACATTGGCGATCGTAATCTCAAGCCGGGTGGGGGCAGTCAGGACCTGCGATATTTCGTAGAATCCCCTGGGGGAGATGTCCGGTTCGTGGATGGAGTTGATCCGTGGTTCAGGCAGGGTGTTCGAAGGTCCTTCTTCTTCGAGCCTATCGCTCGGCATGAGAGCCATGGAAACACCTCAGGGGTCTTCCAGAGTGCTCCTTCCATGCGCCATTTTGGATTCTGAAATTCGAAAGCACAGAATTCATGAGCTCCTCTCAAACTGCGAGATCGGTCTAAAAAATGGTTTGGCGTTTGCTTGCATTTCAGGTGCAGCCGAAACGGTGCGATCGCCGATCACCCGAATTTGAAGAGGACACCGAAGCCGCCGCGCGGGTAGTTCCACTCGATCTCGCCATTGCTCTCGCACAATATCCGGCAAGTGCCGCACTCCATGCAGCCGTCGGCGGTGATCTCCACTTGACCCTTGTCGTTCAACTCATAGCATTTCGCCGGGCAGATGTGGGTAAGCGCGCGCAAGTTCGCGCTCGGGCTCTCGTGCGGTCGCACTTTGATATGCGGCCGGCCAGGATCGACCAGATAGCGGTTCTGGTAAAGCTTGTCCTCGACGCGTAAATTCGTCACTGCGATCGTCATCCTGTCTTCCTTCAGCGCCAGGCCAATGCCAGGCGGACCGCGTCGCTGACCAGCCCCCAGCGAGAACGCACGTTGATAAAGGCGCGCGTGGTGGCCTTTTCCTTTTCAATCTTCGGTGTGCCGTCGACACGCATCAAGTTCTGCGCGGCCAGGGATATCAAGCGCGGATAGGTCGTGAAGAAGTTGCTGGAATTCGTGTGGATCAAGGCCGGCATGTCTTTGTATTTCCGAAGGTCTTTGACCACGAAGGAGTTGTCCAGCATGGTCTTGTAGATGGTGAGGTTTCGTCTGGTCATCGGATTGTTGCGGCGCTTGACCCCGACGATTGCCTCAGCCGCGATCCGGCCGGAGGTCATGGCGAGGTTCGAACCTTCGCGGTGAATCGCGTTGTTTAATTGGGCGGCATCACCGACCACGACCCAGCCGTCGCCAAAGAGCTGCGGAATCGCCTTGTGGCCGCCTTCGGGAATGAGATGCGCGGCATATTCCTTCACCTCAGAGCCGGCGATCAGCGGCCGGATCGATGGGTGGTTTTTGAACGCATCGAGAAGGACGTAAGGGCTCTCCATCGTCGCGGCGAAATCGGAGACGAGGCAGCCTATGCCCAATGAGATTGACTCCTTGTTGGTGTAGAGGAAGCCGAGCCCAGCCATGCTGCGGGAGATCGTCCCCACCGCCTCGATGACACAGCCTTCATCGCCCTTGACGCCGAACCGCTGCTCAATGACCTCTTCGGGCAGGAAATGCATTTCCTTTACGGCGAGCGCCACGGTTTCTGGTTTCGGCATCTTGCGCAGGCCGGCGCGCGTGCCAAGCAGTCCCGAGACACCTTCTGCGAGAACGACCACGTCCGCGAAGATCGGCCCGCCGGCCCGGTCCGTGCGGACGCCGACCACCTTGTCCTGGGCATCACGGACGAGTTCCGTTACGGTCGTCTCGCACAGAACCGTCGCCCCGGCCTCGCGCACCTTGCGCGAAAACCATTTGTCGAACTGGGCGCGTATGATCGTGTAGCGGTTGGGCTTTACCTCGTTGAAGTCATCCGACCGATAGTGAATCCCGGTGTGGGAGGTCTCGTCCATCACCCAAAGCCGCTGTTCAACCAGATGCCGCTCAAGAGGCGCATCATCCCGGAAATCGGGGATGATCTTCTCCAGCATGTTCGCGTACATGATGGCGCCCTGAACGTTCTTGGAGCCCGGATATTCACCGCGCTCCAATTGCAGCACGTTCAGGCCGTTGCTTGCCATGATGTAAGCAGCTGCGTTCCCGGACATGCCGGCCCCGACGACGATGGCGTCGAATTTCTCCTCGATCATATCCTCTTCCTTAGCTTGCAAGCTTGTCGCGACTGTGCGGAGACAGCCGCCGGGTAAAGGCTTCCGTAAGTGCGGGCAGGAAGCGGATGGCATCGGTCACGATCCCGAGGTGGGCAAAATCGAAAATCGGCGCGGTCGGGTCGGTGTTGATGGCCACGATGAGATCGGCGCCCTCAACTCCAACCCGGTGCTGAATGGCGCCGGAAATCCCCGCCGCAATGTAAAGCTTCGGCCGGATGGTCTTGCCAGTTTGGCCGATCTGTCGATCAGCCGGCATCCAGCCTTTCTGGACCAGCGGGCGCGAACAGCCATGTTCGGCGCCAATTGCTCGAGCGAGATTCTTCACAAGCTGCAGGTTCTCCGCCGCGCCGAGGCCAAGGCCTCCCGCAACCACGACGTCGGCATAGGCGAGATTTGCCTTTGCCGACTGGCTATCAGGCAGGAAGCCGAGGACTTTGGTCACGATCTCGTCCTCGGCCAGAGATACCTTGTGCTGGATGATACGCCCGACGGGCTTATCCGTGCGCTGCGGCATGGGCATGACCCTCGCTCGCACTGTCGCCATCTGCGGCCGGTAGTTGAGCGTGTAGATCGTGCATAACAAGGAACCGCCGAAAGTCGGACGGGTAGCCGCGAGCGAACCGTCGGTATCCACGTCAAGTTCGGTGCAGTCGGCCGTGAGCCCGGTCTGCAAGGTCGTCGCCACGGACCCGGCAAGATCCCTGCCGAGCGTGGTCGCTCCGAGAAGAAGGATCTCGGGTTTGTGGGTATCGACCAGATCCGTCATCACCTTGGTAAACGGCTCATTTCGATAATCGGCGAGCAGCGGTGCCTCGGCGATGTAGACAAGGTCGGCGCCATAAGCGAACGCCTCGGCAACGGCATACCAGGTGGCTTCTCCTGGCGGTCCGAGCACGACGCCCGCAAGCTGGACGCCAAGCTTGTCGGCCAGCTTGCGGCCTTCGCCGAGCAGTTCGAAAGACACGGGATGGACTTGGCCACGTTCGAGTTCGATGAAGACCCAGACGTGCCGGTAGTCCTTGAAACGGTCAGGCAGTTCTTTCTTTATGCCGGCACGGCCGGCGGCAGGGCGAGCGGGTTCTCGATTCGCTGTCGACATTGTCTACTCCTGGCCGTCACGCGCCGTTGTTGAAGGCGAGTTCATGTTCCAGCGGCGGCTGACGGGTGAAGATTGCGGCGATGAGTTCGTCAGCGGCATCGCGCAAGGTCTTCTCCGCGGTCTCGATTTGCTCCGCTTTTTCCGCCCGCGCAGTCGGGGCAAAAACGCGCTTGACGACCGTCGGCGAGCCGCGCAGCCCACATCTGGTAAGGTCCTCAATGCCAGCGGCGACCGCAGTCCACTTGACGATCTGACTGCGCGCGGCGCACAGCGCGTCCTCGAACGAGCCCCGCCGGATCTCGTTTGTGCCTTCCAGCACGGTGATGAGGCAAGGCAGCCTGCTCTTCAGCATCTGCGTGCCGCCTTCGCAGCGGCGCTCGACCTCGATCTCGCGGGCAGCAAGATCAATGGAGCCGATTTTCGCGACGTAGGTGAGTTGTTGGAGGTCGAGGCGCTTGGCTATGCCAGGCCCGACCTGGGCGGTGTCGCCATCGATCGTCTGCTTGCCGGTGAACACGATGTCGGGCGGGCCAAACGTTTCGCCAACCTTCGCTATTGCTTGGGAAAGAGCGAAGGAGGTCGCCAGCGTGTCCGAGCCGGCAAAATAACGGTCGGTCAAGAGCACCGCCCGATCGGCTCCGTAACCGAGCGCCTTGCGTAGCGAGTCCTCTGCCATGGGCGGACCCATGCTGAGCACGGTGACCTCGCCACCATAAGCGTCGCGCAGTCTGAGTGCTTCTTCCAGGGCAAACAAGTCATAAGGGTTGATGATGGTCGGAACACCCTGGCGCATGATCGTGTTCGTCACCGGATGGACCCGTATTTGTGCCGAGTCCGGCACCTGCTTGATGCAGATTACGATGTGCATTGGCGGTTTCTCTAGGCTCCTATCGGGATACGGACTTGGCAGTTCATCTTCTCCCCCGCATCATTCGTGCCAATTGTTTTGCGTGCCTATATTCCTGGAAGTTCGGTTGGTTGCGCTGAGGGCGGCGTCGTGATGACCGGATTTGTCGGCTTCTCGACAATGTCGCGTCGCAATCGTGTCGCGCTCATTCCTTTTCGAACCGCTTCAATGCGGCGTCGAACGGGACGAAGGTGCGGCCCGGCATGGCAGGTTTGTTCGGATCGTGGTCCTTAAGCACCTTAAAGACACGGTGCGTGAGCGGCGAGGAAGCAGCGAAGTCCTCGTAGGCGCGTTCCAGCTTGGTGCGCACCCGCGCGGCGATCACCTGGTCAGGCAGACCGGAGAAATCTTCTTCGGCAAGGTATTCCCCCACGCGCTTCATAATATGGAGCCGTGAGACGTCGAGCACCTTCGGGTCATAGGAAGCGCCAAGGACCGCGAAGAACTCCTCCGCAGCCGAAAGGCCCTTCAGTCGCGCGAGAATGTCCGTCACGTCGACGGTATGGCCATCAGCAGAACAAGTCATTGCACTCTCCCTTGGGTCGGAAACCGTGGTGTCAGGTGCGTTCGTCGCACCGGCTAATCTGCAGTCGCGAATGGGATGCCGTCATCGGGCAGGTGACGTCGAGATCGAAGCGGCCATTCAGGAACGCCGCAACGCCGACCAGCGTCACGCGAGGCGGGACGTTCTCCATCAGCGCATGGGCGCCGACCCGGCGGTCGCGCGCCTTCACATCGGCAATGACCTTATGGACCATCAGGGCGAGCCGAGCGGCTTTACGCCGCCCCGCGCGGCTACCAATCCGGAGGAAATGGTCGAGGATAAATGACATCGCCACCTACTCCTTTCCAAGGTCTCGGCCGGCTGCCTCGCTGCGCAGTGTGTCGTAGAGCTCGACCAGTTGAGTTGCGGTGACGGTGGATTTGGTCTCGGTCGCCTTGCGGCGGACGCGGGCAACCATCGCGGCTGCCAGATCCGGGTCGAGATCGCGGCCACTATCGCCCAGCACATAGGCGATCGCGGTCGCACCGGAATGCTTGCCAATGACGATTCGCCGGCAACGGCCCACGAGAGCCGGATCGAGCCCCTGATAGGTACGCGGGTCCTTCAGCAGCCCCGCGACGTGAATGCCGGACTCGTGGCTGAAAACATCGGCGCCGACGATCGGCTTCATGGCCGCGGTCTGCCGGCAGGCGGCCCAAGCCACCTGGGCCGCGAGGTCCGGCAATGCGGTCAGCTCGATGCCTGTATCCGCGCCGTCGAGAACGGCCATCGCGGTGGCCACCTCTTCCAGCGCGGCATTGCCCGCCCGCTCTCCGAGCCCCAGGACGGTGACGGAGGCATGGCGGGCGCCGGCGCGGATTGCTGCCAGCGTGTTGGCGACCGCAAGGCCGAGATCGTTGTGTGCATGGAATTCGAGGTCGATGGGAGACAGCGCCGCGAGCTGAGCGACAATCTCGAAGGTCGAAAAAGGGTCGAGAACGCCGACCGTATCGGCCAGCCTGACGCGGCTTGCGCCGGCTCGCGCGGCCGTCTCAATGACGCGGGCCAGATGATCCCGATCGGCTCGCGAGGCATCCTCGCAGCCGACGGCAACGAAAAAGCCGTGGGCGGCTGCGCGCCCGACCATCTGCGCGATGATCTGGAGCGCTGCCCCCTGATCGAGGCCGAGTTTGGCGGCCAATTGGATGTCCGATGCAGGCAGCGACAGATTGACGGCGGTGACGCCGCTCTCGATCGCCGCCTCGAGATCCCGCGACGTCATCCGGCACCAGGCCGTGAGCCGCACCGGGAGACTCCTGGCGACCGCGGCGCGAATTGTTTCGATCTCGTCGCCGCCCATGCTCGGCGTGCCGATCTCGATCTCTGGGATGCCGGCTGCCGCGAGAGACTCGGCGAGCTCCAGCTTTTCCGCAATGGTGAAGGAAACGCCGGGTGCCTGCTCGCCATCGCGCAAGGTGGTATCGTTGAGGAAGACACCACGGTTCATGAAAGGAAGTCTATTCTGCTGCCGCTCTGGCCTAGACCCGATTGATGATCTTCATTACCTCGCCTCGCCGGACCAGGACTGGGTAAGCCACGCACCTTCTCCACGATCGGCGGCAAGACCTCGAGCACTCGGTCGATGTCCGCTTCGCCGTTGTCGCGCGCGAGGGAGAAGCGGACTGCGCCGTGCGGCGTTTTCATCGCCCTCAGAACGTGGCTCGATTCCAATGAGCCGGAGGTGCATGCGGAGCCGGAGGAACACGCAATTCCGGCGCGGCTGAGGAGAAGTGGGATTCCATCGCCTTCGACATGTGCAAAGCCAATGTTTGCGGTGTTTGGCAACCGCTCCAGCGGATCGCCATTGACGAAGGTGTTTGGGACGCGCTCGAGTATCCCGTCTTCAAGGCGGTCGCGCAGCGACTTTACCCGTGTGGTCGCGTCGTCCACGAATTTCAAGGCGAGTTGGGCCGCCATGCCCAGCCCGGCTATGCCAGGCGTATTCTCGGTGCCCCCACGCCGATCGTGCTCTTGGTGCCCGCCTTTGATCATCGAGCGGAAGGGCACGGCACGTTTTACAAAAAGCGCTCCAATCCCTTTCGGGCCATGCAGCTTGTGGCCGGACAGCGACAGCATGTCGATTGCGGTCGATTTCAGGTCCATCGGAACTTTGCCGACCGCCTGCACAGCATCAGTATGGAAGAGGGCGCCGGCTTCCTTGGCCAACTCAGCAAGCTCGCCAACAGGGAAGATCGTGCCGGTCTCGTTGTTTGCCCACATGATCGAGACGATTGCCACGCGTGGGCTCAGGGCGGCCCTGTAGGCGTCGAGGTCGAGCCGGCCCTGGCGATCCACCGGGATCCTGTGCACCGTGACGGCCCGCGTCTTCTCAAGATGCGTGCAGAGTGTCAGCACCGCAGGATGCTCGACCGCCGAAATCAGGATCTCTGTCCGGCTGGGCAACACCTCCAGCGCCGAAAGAATCGCTGCATTGTCGCTTTCCGTCCCGCCCGATGTGAAGATGATCTCATGGTCGAGCTCGGCGCCGATCAGCGCTTGCAGCTGCAGGCGCGCCTTTTTCACCGCCGCAAAGGCCGAGGCGCCGAAATCATGCGTCGACGAAGGGTTGCCGAATCGATCCGTAAAGAACGGCAACATCGTTTGAACGACCTCAGGATCGACCCGTGTCGTGGCGTTGTTGTCGAGATAGACAGGTCTCATGCTGTGATCCGTCAGTTGACCAGAACGAAGCGACGCGGGAGATCGGTCGCATGGAGCTCTGGCGCAGGCCCTTGGTGGGTGGTGGAGACTGGCGGCCGGTGCAGGCGTCCGAAAGTCTGACGTCGACATGGTCGCCGTCGATATCGTCAAGTTCGCCTCCCCGGCGAGGGCCTCCGGTTAACGCCCGACAGCGTCTACTATCAGTCGAGTTTGCTGCAGCGCCGTCACTGGGCGGCCGGCAACTTCGGGCCCTCCAGGAGCTGAACTGTTTCGGGCGGGGACGTTCCGCGCATCCCACCTGAAGCGATCGCCGGTCCCGAGACGGGCTTCGACCTTGCCTCCTTATTGAGGGCGCGGGCGTCTGTTTTGGCGGGCGTCTAGACCTGCTCTGCCGCAATAGACCCCGCCGCGGGCATTTCTCCCTGGACCAGTACAAGCACTTCCACGATGGCTGCGAGGCAGTCGCGGGCAGCCTTTGTGTAGCAACTGATCTGCTCCATGGCGGTTTGCCGATGGTGAGTTCGATAGCCGCCGACAATGAGGCGACCGCGGCGCGGCCGCTGAAGGTCCGGCGCTCGGCGGCAGTGATCCTTGACGTCCCCCGGTCGATGCCGATGAGAGATTCAAACATGTCGCCGTAGCGGATGGTCCCGAGCTTACCTCCTGAATTGGCTGTTTCCAGAACGTCGGCATGCGTCCGGCTGAAGTGTTCCTTGGCCTTCCCGCTAAAGTTCCACATGCGGCTTCTCGGGCGATCAGCCGAAGGACTTGCCGCAAGCGCACTTCTCCCGCGCGTTGGGATTATCGAAGACGAAGCCGGAGGACTCCAACCCCGTGACAAAGTCGACGGTCATGCCTGCTACATGGGGCTGAGACCCTACGTCCACGAATACCTTGACCCCATCTGCCTCAATGATCGCATCGCCCTCGCGCAAGACGCTCTCGGGGCCCATCGAGTATTTGAAGCCGGCGCAGCCGCCGGTCTGGACCATGATACGAAAGCCTTCCGCCGGCTCGCTGGCGCGGGAAAGGACGGTCTTGACGGCAGCAACTGCGGTGTGGGTGAGCGTAATCATGGCTCGAATTTCTCCTCAATCCGTTACGCATTTGCGGACGACAGTGCACGTGCCATGCCAAAGTAAACCGGTTTTAAAACAAAAGCTTGGCCCTTCAGCCCTGTGTCGGATATGCGACATTGTCGGAAGTGCGCACGTCGCTCGTCACGTGAATTGCGCCGTAGCAATCCCGTCCTCGTTCCTGGAAGACGGCTGGGCGACACAACCCGCGACACAGTGGTCTCGGCGTGGGTCGTGCCACTCCTGCCTAAACCCTTGACCCGTATGCGAACGTCTTTCCGAGGTCGCTTCTGCGCAATTGGCACGACTTTTGAAGCCCCGCTTTGGAAGGCGGCACAACTGCCGACCGACACTGATTCGCGGGTGGCCTCGCGATCAGTGGAACGATGTAAGGGAAGCAAGATGTCAGGTTTTGACCAGATCCGCTTTCTGAAGGAAAGCAGCCCCGCCCGTCCACCCCCAAACGCGGGATCGGTCGGTTGGCGTCGACCTCTACAATCGCTCGCTACCGGCCAGTCGCCGGCGACCGCTTGATGGGAGACCGACATCTCACTGTCAGTCTCGTTGTGCCGTCGTAGAGCAGCCAGCGCCTTTCGAGCCGGTGGTCCTGGCCGAGCAAGAGATCGGCATCGAGCACACGGGCGGGCTCGATTGGAACAGGACCGCTGATCCTCAACAATTATGTGGAAGCAGGGTAAGACATGGACCAGCGCGAGAAACCCTCTCCGGACCAAATCCGGCGGGCACAGGAAGACAGTCCGAAAATCCGCGAGCATGATCTCGCCGCCAAATTGAGCATTTCGGAAGCGGAGCTGGTCGCGGCGCATTGCGGTTCCGGCGCGGCGCGCATCGAGCCGCGCGTCAATGATCTGCTGATAGGCCTCGAAGCCGTGGGCGAGGTGAGGGCGGTGACCCGAAATCAAAGTGCCGTGCACGAGAAGATTGGCTTGTACAACAAGGTCGTAACCGGCAACCACCATGCCATGGTTCTCGGCGACGCCATCAACCTGCGCATCTTCCCGAAGGGTTGGGCGCATGGCTTTGCCGTTGAAAAGCGCGACGACGGCAACATCCGCCGCAGCCTGCAATTCTTCGACGCTGCCGGCGCAGCAGTGCATCAGGTGGATGTCAGGCCGGCCTCCAACCTCTACGCCTATCAAAAGCTGGTGGCGGAGCTCGCATCCTCGAACCAGGAGCCGATCTTGTGGGTCAAGGCAAACGGAGCCGACTCTGACGCAGAGATTCCGGACCAAGCCGCCATGGTCACGGAGCTGCGCGAGCACTGGAGCCGGCTGACCGACGTGCATCAGTTCTTCGACATGCTGAAGACGCTGAAGCTCAGTCGCTGCCGGGCGCTGCGCATGGTTGGCCAGGATTACGCCTGGCAACTCGACAATGCCGCCGTTGGCGCCATGTTCCAATGCGCGAGCGAAGACGAGATGCCGATCATGTGCTTCGTCGGCAATCGTGGCTGCATCCAGATCCATTCCGGCCCGATCAAGTCGGTCAAGCCCATCGGGCCGCGGATCAATGTGCTGGACGAAACCTTCCGCCTGCATCTCACAACCCACCACATCCGCGAGGTTTGGGCCGTGCGCAAGCCGACCAGGGACGGTCACCTCACCTCACTCGAAGCCTATGGCGCCGACGGCAGAATGATCATCCAGTTCTTCGGCGAACGCCCCGAAGGCGAATGCGAGCGCGGCGACTGGCGGCTCCTGGCCGAGACCCTGCCGCGTATTCCAACCCCGACGGACCGCGTGAGGTAAGACCGATGCATGGTGATTTCCGTTTTCGCTCGGTGCCCGCGCCGGTAATGTGGGTTCTGCTGGCTACCGCTCTGCCTGCCGCTGCCACCGAGGGCGCAGCTGTCTTTTCGGATCCGCCGCGGATCGCCTCGATTGGAGGTTCCATCGGCGAGATTGCCTATGCCGTTGGAGAGTATGGTCATCATAGCTCCCGTTTCGACGACCCGAACGCCGCGCTGAAGCTATGGCTCAGCTGCCCCGCGCAGGGGGGTCTGTCGCTCCAGGGTCCAACATTCTGGCCTTGCTCGACGGAGGGCAAGTGATGGACGTGAAATCGATTGGTCCCATTATCACTGTGCCAGAGCACGGCCTCCACAAAGGCATACTCGAAAGATCCGCGTCGCCAGCAAGGCGCGGTCGACGCCAGGGCCAGGAAGTCCGGTGCCGACAGGGCATAGGCCGAAAAGCAGATGGCCTCGATCAAAGGACGCGGAAAGGCCGCGAACGCTTGGTCTATGCAGCCGCACGCAAGGTATTCATTGCGCCATTCCTTGCCTGTGACCTGTACAACCTCTGGAGGCGCAACATCTAGCTACGGACAAAATCCAGTGTTTTCAGCATTGATGGTAGTGCTGGATGTACAGCAGGTCGGCATGCCTTGGACGGCCGGGCCAGTTGCCGGATAGAGGCCCGGGGTTGGCGGGACCAGATGAGCTGGAGGCGATCAAGCCGTCCGAAACTGGCAACCAGAATAACGCGATCCGGGGAGACGTCGCTCCTCGAGCGTGTCGCCGCCATTGCGAGAGACCGGAAACGGGTCGACGCTTCTAGAACCGCGCCTGGTCACCATCAGCTGTCAAGCGCGATCCGCGCTCGCCCGGGCTGCGTAACCCTGACCAAGTCCGCCCGGGCGAACGCTGACCGCTCCCCGTAGGCGCGGAGGTGGGCCGGTGAGGGCGCTGGCGCTTGTCCATGCCCGATCTGAAGCCGACGTTGAAGTGACAGTAGCCGCGATCCAGGCGGCTGATGCGATTGCATCTCTCAGCGCGCTGAGCTGAAGGCATTGCCTGTCGGGCGGTCTAGGTTGCGCGCTTCGGGCCAAGCAGGAAAACTGTGAGGGCGGCGAGGAACGTGGCAACCGCGCTGTAGGCAAAGACACTGTGAACGCCGGCATATTTCACCAGTAGTCCGCCGAAAATCGCGCCGGCCGCGATGGCCACTTGGAACGTTGCGGCCATCAGCACACCAGCGCTTTCGGCCTGCCCGGGAACGGCGCGCAGCACCATCCACGTCTGTAATCCCACCGGCACCGCACCGAAGGCAAAGCTCCATACGGCAATTGCTACCACCGAGGCGGAGGCCGATGCTCCCACCATCAGCAGCGAGGTAGCGGCTATTGCTATGAGCAAGGGTGGCAGGGCCGCGACTGCCTTGAGGCTATGTTTGGCCAGGAATGCGCCGGTTAAATTCCCGAAGAAGCCGCCTATGCCGGAAGCGAGCAATACCAGCGGGATTGTCTTGCTATCGAGCGCGGGAATCCTCTCAAGGAAGGCGCGGATGTAGGTGAAGCTGGCGAAGTGCCCAGAAGCGACCAGCAGGACGACCAAAAGCGCCATCTTGATCATCGGCTTATTGGCCAAATCCAGCAGACTGCGGAATCCAGCTATTTCCACCGGAGGCAGCATCGGGATCGTTACGAATTGCACCAGCAGTGTAACGGCATTAACGACTGCCGCGATCGTGAAGGCGGCTCGCCATCCCCAGATGTCGCCGACATAGGCGCCCATTGGAGGCGCGCAAACGATAGCGACGGAAACGCCGGTGAGGATGATTGACATGGCACGCGGCAGGAGGTGATTTGGAACGAGCCGCATTGCCACCGATGCCGAAATCGACCAGAAGCCTCCGAGCGCGATGCCGAGCACGACGCGCGCCGCCAGGAAAACCGGCAGCGACCACGCGACTTCCGCTAGAACGTTGGACAGGATCTGCAGCAGCGTCATCGCCCACAGTACGATCCTGCGGTCCAGGCGCTTTGTGATGATGGCCATCGTCGGCGCCGAGATCGCCCCAGCAATCGCGGTCGCTGTCATCGTCTGTCCAGCCGCACCCTCGGTGATACCGAGATCGTGCGCGAGCGGCGTCAGCACGCTGGCCGGCAGAAACTCTGCCGTCACCAGCCCGAAGGTGCCCAAGGCAAGCGAAATGACCGCACCCCATGCGGGACGCGACCGTTCATGTGGCTTTTTTGGGTCGTGCGGAACAGCCTCCAGGAAGCCTGTCGCGGATTCGGTCATCGATAAGCTCGCCAGTTTGGATGCTGCAAAATGGATTGGCTGCGTTGACGCATTAAAGCCAGAAGCGCCGCTGTTCCCGGCGTTTCACGGAAGATGTTCATCGCTGCCGGACATGTTGTGATAGTGCCGCGTGCAAGATCGGTGCCGGCTTCTCTGAGCTGGACGAGCGTGTCATTGTCGGAAGGCACCCCATCGGGCGATTCTATGGCGACCATCACCTTCGGTCTCGGGCCGGCCATGCGCAAAGCAGCTAGCGAGGACGGAAGTCTGAAGGAAACGGTGTCCCGCGGCGGGAACGGGGGCACGCTCTCCTCAGCGCTCCTACAGAGCTTCGCGTCTCGGCCATGGTTCTGCTTGTAGCTTTCTTCGTGCCATGATGGGCTTTAACGATGAGAGCAAGCGCCATACCGTTTTACTTGGAGGCACCCGATCGATTTTTTGCTGCGACCCTTTTTGGCCTTAGCAGGAGCCCTTCGCCGAGACCGAGCACGCCGCACATTTGCCGGAACGAATGACTGCTCAGTAATCTGAGCGAGCTTCCGAGTGACAAAGCAGCTCCCACTTGTTATGTTCGACAAAACACACGCCTTGGCTAACAGCATCGGAGATGGCGATATGACGAAGACGCTGGGAATGCGGTCGTTATCAACTGCTCCGCAACAGCGCCTCGTTGCGAAAAAGAAGCGCAAGCGGAGTCTGATCCGTAAGGACGCCAACAAGGACATGCCGGGCGAGCAGAAGTTTGTCGTTCGGCAGACGCTTCGTGCTGCCATTCGCAAAGGCCTGATCGGCTCTAAGGACGAGCGGATCACAGCACGTTTGAGCCATGCCCTCATTGAGCAGGCTAAGCGCCAGACGGGCATTAAGGGTGACACCGAGCTGCTTGAATTCGCTCTTGCGAATGTCGCGCTCGAGGACAATTTCCCCGCGACCATGGACAAGCTCGCGGGAACCATCGATCCAGACATCAAGCTCGGCTTCTGATTAAGGTTTGAGTGTCAGAATTTGATGTTGAAGCAGCCCTTCGCTCGCTTCGTGGCTTTCCAACCAAAACACTTGCTCGCCGACCTGATGATCAGCTGCCCTTCGTGAACGAGGGCGAGCTCGGCGGGCAAGCGCTATTGCTCGACACCTGTGTGTACATCGACAGGCTCCAAGGCAAAGCGCCTGCGTTGGTGAAGCAGATTATGGACGGTCGGCACAACAACCATTCAGCCATCTGCATCCAGGAGTTGGCCCACACGCTTGGTGTCCTGAAGCCCGACGATCCCCGCACCGGGGGCGTGCATAAGGCTGTGTCCGAGGTAATCCGATCCATACCCGGACACCGGATCCTAACGCCCGATGCCGACGTCCTCGGCCGCGCTGCTGTTCTGAATGGCGTGCTCTGTCGCCTGCAGGGCTACCAGGATGACCAGAAGCTGCGCTGCCTGCATGACTGCACTCTGTATCTGCAGGCATCGAAATCGGGGCTTGTCCTGTTGACTCGGAACATCGCCGACTACGACTTCTGCCGACAACTCATTCCTGGGGGCAAAGTGCTTTTCTACAGGTAGCGCCACTCTCAATGGGATTGAAGAGGAAGGTTTATTCTTTGACACCGACATGCCTATCAAAACAATCCGCACGTCGGGAAGCACGTATTAGACAGCACCAAAATCGGTCGGTGGCGACGGTTCAGACATGCCGCAGCTGTTCCGCACGGCTGCGTCAAGCCTCCGTCCGCCACCCTCGGAGACGTTGAAAATAGTCACTCGCTATCAACGGGTTGAATAATGATCGGTGGCTTTTGCTACCTCATGCCGCACATTCGCTTGGTCACCCGGACCGAGCAATGGTGCTGTATGGCTAGGCTAAATCTGCACTTCCGCACCGGCTCGGGAAAGAGGTAAGCCGTTCCGGACGGGCCGGCCGATGCATTGTCGCACACTGGCTGGCACTGTGTGTCGACCGCGTAAGGAGCGCTGTCTCTAGATCCAGCGCGTTCTTGCGTGCGCAGTCACGGCGGTCTGCGAATACACGCTGTGGCAGCATCCACGACGCGCACTGTTGCTATACCCGCTCTGTCGAGGGGGCTTTGACATCCTCCAGCTCTCAGCAAGCGCGCCACTCGGGAAGTGGAGAGGACCAAATTCGGCTCGGGTCGCGGCGTTCGCATGCTTGAGGGTCCTTTCATTTGCTCCTTCGTGTGTCCGAAGCTGAACAAGAATGTCGCCATCCGACCAAAAGGCCGCCAAGACCGGGCCACCGGTTCGGGCCAACTGGTGCAACGCAAACGGTGCGCTAATCGGCACGCAACTTGCCCCGACAAGTTTAGTCAGGGGACGTCAGCACTGCTTGATGGAGTTCAGCGGTGACGGCCAATCTTTACGGCGCCTGAGCCAGGACGTGCCGAACGCTGGTAATCGACGTGTGACCAGCCGTGGGATCCCGATCGAGCGCCAGAACGCCTGACATTGAGGAGAAGCCAAATGGCGATTAACTGGGTTCCAGATCACATCCCGCCCGAAATGGTGAGGGACTTCAGCCTGTTTAAGTCGCCAGGCATGCTGCCGGCGCCCAACGGGGACCCGCACGCAGCGGTCGCTTGCGTCCATGCCGGGCCGCCGATCTTCTATTCTCCCTACAACACGCGCGATGGCCGCGGCACCTGGGTCATCACTCGCGCCAGCGACCAGCGCCGGGTGCTGCAGGACGCTGAAACCTTTTCGAGCCATCGCAGCATCTTCGCATCCGCGCTGGGCGAAAACTGGCCGATGATCCCGCTCGAACTTGACCCACCGGCCCATGGCGTTTTTCGCTCACTGCTCAATCCGCTGCTTTCGCCAAAGCGGGCCATGGTATTGGAGCCGGCTATCCGCGAGCGAGCGGTCGCGCTGATCGATAGGATTGCCGCAGCGGGCACTTGCTGCGACGTCATGAAGGAGTTCGCCTTTCCTTTCACGGTCAACATCTTCCTTCGCTTTCTAGGGTTGCCGGATCACCGGCTCGATACATTTGTCGGCTGGGCGAAAGATCTCATCCACGGCGACCATCTGAAACGACCGGCCGCTGCCCAGACAATTGTTGCCTTTATCGACGAACTTGCGACCAAGCGCCGTAAGGACCCGGTCGACGATTTTATGACCTTCATCCTGCAGGCACAGGTTGAGGGCCGCCAGCTAAGCGACGTGGAAGTCCGTGGCATCGGCGTGCTTGTGTTCGTCGCGGGGCTCGACACGGTGGCAGCTGCCATAGGCTTTGACTTGGCGTATCTCGCCCGCAACCTCAAAGATCAGGAACTGCTGCGGAGCGAACCGGACCGGATCGCGCTCGCAGTTGAAGAATTGCTGCGCGCCTATCCGACCGTTCAGATGATCCGAGTGGCAACCAAGGACATCGACTTCGAAGGAGTGCCGATCCGTAAGGGGGATTACGTTTCCTGCGCCACGATGATTGCCAATCGTGACCCGGCAGAATTCGAATGCCCCAACACGATCGATCTGGCGCGAGAGAACAACCGCCACGCCGCCTTTGGCTATGGTCCCCACCGCTGTCTTGGCTCACACCTTGCCCGGCGAGAGATTGTCATTGGCCTGGAGGAGTGGCTGGCGCGCATTCCGGCCTTCCGGATCAAGAAAGGTACGGCACCCATCACCTCTGGCGGCCATGTATTCGGGATCAAAAATCTGATCCTGCACTGGTCCTGATGAAGCCCAGCCCCGAGCGGGCACGGAAATTGAAGGTAGCGGTATGCGCATCATCGTCCATAAACCCAAATGCCAGGGCCACGCGCGATGCTCGGCGCAAGCGCCCGATATCTTCAAGCTCGATGAGGAGGGCTACATCCTGCCTGGTGACATTGAGGTTGCGGAGGGGAAGCACCTACTTGCGTCACGAGGCACGCGATCTTGCCCCGAACGTGCACTGGAACTCGACGCTACACCCGCTGCGCGGGCTGAATCGGATGTCATTCAACCGAGAGGCCGGCGGGTTTAATTGCGGGTCGACCATGTGGCCGCACACTGGAAAGAACGGCATGCGGCGCGCCGCCGTCCTGGGCCAACGGTGCAGGGGCATTTCCGGAAACGA
Source organism: Mesorhizobium huakuii (assembly GCF_014189455.1). Taxonomy (NCBI): domain Bacteria; kingdom Pseudomonadati; phylum Pseudomonadota; class Alphaproteobacteria; order Hyphomicrobiales; family Phyllobacteriaceae; genus Mesorhizobium; species Mesorhizobium huakuii. Next base: position 53,332 of record NZ_CP050299.1, on the reverse strand, counting down.
GGTGCTCCCATGGTGTGAAAAAAACTTGGGCGGCTTAGCGAACCTCTTCCGATCACAGGATTTGCGACAAAGACGATGGACCAGGGAAAAATTACCGAACTACTCGACCGTGAAGCGATCCGCGACTGCCTCTATCGGTACTGCCGCGGGATAGATCGCGCGGACGAGGCGGCGTTGCGCAGCGCGTACTGGCTCGATGCGCATGACAATCACGGCGCCTATTGCGGCTCGGCAGAGGGCTTCATCCGGTTTGCGCTCGGGGTCTTCCAGACCGGGCATCGCAACATCCATCAGATCACGAACATCCTGATCGAATTCATCACCCCGACAGAAGCCGCGGTCGAGAGCTATTTCACCGCGCTGCAACGCGGACCGGACAAACACGGAGAAGTACGCCAGACGCTCCTCTGCGGGCGCTACTGCGATCTGTTTCAGAAAAGGGAAGGGGAGTGGCGGATTGCCGAACGGACGGTGGTCTACGATTGGCTCGAGGAGCAGATCCCAGCAGCGATCCCTGAGGCAGAACGGTTCGGGTCGCGGCAGCCTATCGGCGCACCTCATCCGGATGACCCAGTCTACGCGCTTGAGAAGCATCGCATCCTCCTCGCCATCAGGCCTGCTGAGGTTCCGAACGGAGACAAAAGCTATGATGATTTTGCAATGGCACAGCGATCCCGGTGAGAGCCTGCCCGGTAAAGACGTAGCCGAGAGGATTGTCTTTCTGTCCCGTAGCGGCGTGACCGCAACAGCGGTCTGCTCTGTCGCTGATAAATTTGCTGACGCAAGAACGGGACTCTGTTGCGCGGCAGTCTCCGACCCCCAAGCTCAGACCGGAGGACCGGTTCGCAGAGGCAAGTGGCTTACATGGATCCAGATCGGCTCTCATCAAAGGGTCCGTCGCCAGCTTCGCCGGCCAACTGGCCATCACCAGGACGTGCTGCTTTGCCGCAACGGATCATTTGGCCGCCCAATATTGATGGGGTGACATCGCTGAGGCTCGGCGCGGAGAAGTTCTTATGAAGCGGGAAGGACGCATCGTCATCATTACAGGCGCCGCGGGCGGGATCGGCCGGGCCCTGGTCGATATCCTTGCTGGGGGTGGAGACACTGTTGTTGCGGTGGACCTTCCGGGCAGCGGCGTGGTTGAACTGGCCCGTGGCCTCGGCGACCCGCATCTTGGCCTCGAATGCGACGTCTCGCGAGACGTGGAAGTCCTCGCCCTTTATGGCCGGGTCGAAGCGCAGTTCGCTCAGATCGACGTTCTCATCAACAACGCGGCCATCGGACCGACCATGACTGCGACTGTCGACACGGCAGCCGATGCCTTCCGGCGCGGCTTGGCAGTAAACCTGATTGGGCCGTTTGTCATGGCCCGCGAAGCGGCGAGGCGGATGAAGCTGGACGGCGCCATCGTCAACGTCGCTTCGCTGGCGGGGATGGTCGGCAGTCCCAGGCGCAATGCCTACGCAGCCTCGAAAGCGGGCCTGATCTCGTTGACGAAGTCGCTTGCATGCGAATGGGCTTCGCGCGGCATACGCGTGACGGCGGTTGCGCCAGGCTATGTGCGCACGCCGATGGTCGCAGAACTGGAACGCGCGGGTAAAATGGACCTTGCGGCGGTACGCCGCCGCGTGCCGATGGGCCGCATGGCGCGGCCCGACGAGATCGCCCGGGCCGTGCGTTTTCTGACCAGAGTTGAGGCGCGCTACATCACCGGATCGGTGCTGGTGGTCGACGGCGGCTGGACGTCATTCAACCAGCCGGGGGACGCGCACCCGGCGGTGGAAGGGACGCCCAGATCCGAACTCTCTTCTGAGAGCGAACGAACCGATGCGCGAATCGTGCTCGTCACGGGTGGCGCGAACGGCATAGGCGCCGCCATAGTTCGCCGTTTTGCAACGACCGGCGATACCGTCGTGATTGCTGATAAAGATCGCGCTGCCGCTACTGTACTCGCTGGATCGCTCGGCGGAAAGAACCTGGCGAAATTCGTGGATGTGGCCATCGAGAGCGAGGTGGTGGCGCTGTTCGAGGAGATGAGGGGACGCTTCGGGCGCATCGACATCCCCGTCAACGGTGCTTCTATTGCCGACACCTTTGTGGCGGGCATCGAACAAATGCCGGCAGAAATCGACCAGGTCCTGGATGTCAATCTCACCGGCGCCTTCACTTGCGCGCGTGAGGCGGCCAAAGCGATGCGCCCCGGCGGCGTGATCCTCAATCTCGGATCGATCAACAGCTTTCTGCCCTTTGCGCCGCGCCATGCCTACGGCGCCTCGAAAGCGGGGATGGACATGCTGACCCGATGCATGGCGGCCGAACTCGGGCCGATCGGCATTCGGACAGCCACCGTCGCTCCCGGTTACATCCGCACGCCTGCACTTGCTCAGTTGAAGGCCGGCCGCATCGACTCAACAGCGATCGCACGACGAATTCCGATGGGCATGATGGGACGGCCGGAAGACGTCGCAGACGCGGCGTTTTTCCTCGCTTCGTCTGACGCCTCATACATCAACGGCTCGATCCTCTATGTGGACGGCGGCTGGACCTCGTTCGGCGATGCGGGAAACGCCAGCGAATTCTATGACGAATATTTTGCGGAGGACGCTGGTTGATTATCGCCATTCGCCATTCGCCAGGCGACGGCTGCGGCTCGTCGAAGCCGACGACATCCAAGGCTTCAAGCTCCGCCCGCGCCGCGCCCGCAGCGCTGTCTAGGATCGAAGATTTTCGGCGGCGACGAACACGTCCCCATCGCGGTCGAAGCAGTTCCAACCGCTCGCGGGCGCGCGTGCAACCGCAGAATGCGAGCGGTTTGCCGCAAGACTATGCCGCCGCCAAGCATCGGATCCACACCGTGGCCAAAGCCTTCTGCGCGCATGCCGATCGCATCCCCTGATCTACCAATTCCCTCTGGAGACATGAAAGACCATGGAATTCGCAACCTTCATCCTGGCCGCCCAGCGCGGCTATCATCAATCCTCCGACAGCGTCATCCGCAACTCAATCGAACAAGCCGTTCTTTCGGAGCAGGCTGGCTTCAACACCGCCTGGTTCGCCGAGCACCACTTCAACAATTACAGCCTTGTTCCGTCGCCCTTGATGATGGTGGCGCACTGCGCCGGCCTGACAAGCACCATTCGCCTCGGCACTGCCGTCTGCGTGTTGCCGCTCTATCACCCGCAGCGACTGCTTTCCGAGATCGGCTTCGCCGACGTCGTGGCGAACGGCCGTCTCGAGCTCGGAGTCGGCGTGGGATACCAGCAATTCGAGTTCGAACGCTTCGGCGTCAACATCGATGAGGCGCCGGCCATCTTTTCGGAATATCTGGACATCCTTCTGAAGGGCCTCAACCAAAATGTCTTCGAGCACGATGGCCGGTATGAGAAGATACCCCCGACGGCGATTTCGGTGCCCACCGTCCAGAAGCCGACCCCGCCGATCTGGATCGCCGGCGGTCCCCTGCGCATGAGCCGGGCCTATCGCGAGGGACACAATTTCTTTGTCACAGCATTCCACAACGGCTTAGAGACTTTGAGCACGCTGCGCGAATCGATCGAGGAGGCGGCGGCTTCCGAAGGTAAGAATGTCACGGACGCCAAGATATCGCTGCTGCGTTGCTGCTATGCCAGCGACGACCAGGCAGAGATAAACAGCTATCTCGACAATGCCCGCTTCCAGCGCCGGCTGTCTGAAGCACTGCATCAGCGCCGCCAGCAGAGCCTGGACGGCTATTTGCTGCAGGAAACGCCGACGCAGCAGGATCTGTCATTGGAGACTATGCGCGAGAACCTGCCGATCGGCAGCGTGAATCGCGTGATTGATCGCCTACTGGAAGAGATGGATATCCTGAAACCGGACCAGATCGCAATTCAGACCCAATTGGGGGATTTCGACCAAAAGACAATGCTGCGCCAGATCGAGCTCTGGGGAGACAAGATCATCCCGGCGGTCAACAAGTCCCTCCCTCAGGCGAGGGTTTGAAATCCGCAACGGCTTGAGCTTCCACCTCATCTGCTTGTCGTCTCGAAAGGGCAGAAGCGCGCGGACAAGGTAGGACGGAATCTCCAGGTCGCTTGTCGCGATGGGGTTGGGGGTAACCTATGTCGAGGATCAGTCAAACCAGTGCCTTGCCAGGCTATCCATCGCTGTGGCTCTGGTCTGCGGCCCGGAAGCGGTGTCACTATGCCGCTCGCATAGTGAGGATGCAGCTTCCGCATGTCCGCGGTACCCCGGGCGCTCAGCAGCTGCAAGAAAGCTCCATGCATTGGGGAACTCCCGATGAGCGCTTTCGTCACCCGCGACGCCTCCAGATGGGTGCCGCGATATCTGACCACTCTCGACGGCACGACCTGCATCGGCTTCGGCCGCTGCTTCAAGGTCTGCTCGCGCGCGCGGTGCACCTCCATAGCGTCGATCAGCGAGTGAATCCTCGGCGCCGGCGAGGGCGAACACCTCGACGCCGAGCTCAACCGCATGATCATGCTCGTCGACCAGGCCGGCCGCTGCATTGGCTGCGGAGCCCGCATTTACCCAAAGAACTGCCAGACGCATGTTGCGGCCGACAAGGTCGCGGCAGACGACCAGGAGAACGGCACCATGTTCGCTCATCACTATGGTTGGCTCTGCGCCCGCCAATGGCCGCGGATCGAGTTGAAGAGGGGGTTCGATCAGCATGTGCTTGCCTGTGTGCTTTCGTGTGCGCTCGAGGAGGTCGAGGCCGGCGAGGCGACGGCGACGGAGTCGACCGGCCTTTCGCGCGCAGAGCTGCGCGACGTGCTGACCCACAGTTTCCCCGCTACCGCGATAAACGCCTTCGCCTTGGACGAGCTATGCGACCCCAAGCCGGAAATGGAAGAAGAACTTCTGCACAGCCTGCTGCTGGCGCATGCCCGGCCGGGCGATCCGGCGAGCGCCTGCTTCGCTAAGATCGTCGCCCGGCGTGCCATGCGCAACAACCATCTCTGGCAGGATCTTGGCCTTCTCAATCGGGCCGAGCTCAGCCGCCTGCTTGCCACGCATTTTCCGACCTTGGCAGCCGGCAACACCCAAAACATGAAATGGAAGAAGTACTTCTACCGCAAACTCTGCGAGGCCGAAGGTTTTTCGCTATGCACCGCGCCCACTTGCCGGGAATGCAATGATTTCGAAAGCTGCTTCGGCCCCGAGCAAGGCGAAAGCCGCCTCGCACACATCAAGAACGGGATCGCTTTGGATTAAGCGCCGCTTTCGTCAGCGCTGCTAGGCCGCGGAGCCTTGATCGCCCTCTAGCCATAAGCGCTTTTCCCGTCGCCGTTGCACAGAGGAGGGGATGTTCATCGCTTCGCGATATTTTGTGACGGTGCGGCGTGCAACATCGATGCCGGTTTCCTTGAGCCGGACAGCGATATCATCGTCGGAAAGCACGTCAGCAAGCGATTCTCCGGCGATTATCGCTTTGATCCGATGGCGCACAGCTTCGGCGGAGTGCGCGTCGCCCCCTTCGCAGGAGGCGATCGCGACAGTGAAAAAGTACTTCAGCTCGAAAACACCGCGTGGGGTAAGCATGTACTTGTTGGATGTCACCCGGCTTACCGTCGACTCGTGCACGTTGATCGCTTCAGCGACAGTCCTGAGATTGAGAGGCTTCAGGTGGGAGACGCCATGTTCCAAAAAGGCCTCCTGCTGGCGCACGATTTCAGTCGCAACCTTAAGAATCGTGTTGGCGCGCTGATCGAGGCTGCGGATTAACCAGTTCGCGTTTTGCAAGCATTCGTGGAGAAATGCTTGATCTTTCGAATTTTGGACGGCCGCGCGCGAGACTTCGGCGAAGTAGGTATGGTTGATCAGCAGCTTGGGTAGCGTGTTCGGATCAAGTTCGATTTGCCACCCACCGCCAGGCGAGGGCATGACCCAGACTTCAGGCATGACGCATTCCGGCCCTCCGGTGTGGAACTGATTTCCAGGCTTGGGGTCGAGAGCACGGATTTCATGCAACATGTCGAGAAGGTCTTCTTCATCGACGCCGCAATGCTGCTTCAATGCCTGAAAATCGCGTCGCGCAAGCATCTCAAGGTTGGCAACCAACGCTGCCATCGCCGGGTCGAACCGGTCTCGTTGGCGCAACTGGATCTCAAGGCATTCGCTGAGAGTTCGCGCAAAAAGTCCCGGTGGATCAAAGTGCTGCAAGATTCCGAGCACCCGTTCCACATCGTCCGCCCGGACGTTTAGGCTGCTGGCCAGTTCCACAAGGCTTACCTGAAGATAGCCAGTATCTTCCAGGTGAGCGGCAAGCTGGCCAGCAATCAGCCTCTCCTGCGATGTGAACGCAGTGAGGGCGATCTGACGCGCGACGTGGTCGTGCAATGTTTCGGCGGAGACGGAAAAATTGTCGACTGCATTGCCCGCGCCCGGCGGGGCGTTGGCTGTGTTGCCGGTCGATTTCGATTGCATGAACCTTTCCGGGGCCTCGGCACTGGTCGGCTTGTCAAAGTCCTTTTCACGTGCGCCGATGTCGGGATCCTCTCCCGGAATCGACCAATCATCTCCAGACGGCCCTTCCTCGCTTGGCGCCAACTCCAAAAGCGGGTTCTTTGCGATTTCCTGCCCCACGTACTGATGCAGCTCGGTATGCGCCAGTTGCAGCAATCGGATCGACTCAATCAGTTGAGGCGACGCAATCATAGATTGCTTCTGACGCTGAAGCAGGCTTGCTGAGGATTGCATGGTGGGCGCGACTCCTGTCGAGCGTGGCTCTGGCGGTGGCCAATGGGATCTGCGAGGCTTTGACGCCGCTAGGTCATGCGGCAGCCTTGAGGGTTTCAAGAACGTTCTGCGGGGATGATACGCCATAGGGGTCGGCCTCGCAGTTGTCGGAGAAACCATCCTCCTCAAACCACTGCTCCACCACGCCATTGTTGATAAGGGCGGCGTAGCGCCAAGAGCGCATACCGAAGCCGAGATTGTCCTTGGCAACCAGCATGCCCATTTTGCGCGTAAACTCGCCCGATCCATCCGGGATGAGCCGCACCTTCTGCAGGCCCAAGGATTTCCCCCACGCATTCATGACGAAGGCATCGTTGACGGAAAGGCAGTAGATGGCTTCAATTCCCTCCTTCTCAAACTCGTCATAGAGGGCTTCGAATTTGGGCAGTTGGTAGGTCGAGCAGGTCGGCGTGAAGGCGCCAGGTAGCGAGAACAGGATGACGCGCTTGCCGGCAAAGTAGTCGTCGGATGTCTTTTCTTCCCAGCGATATGGATTGGGCCCCTGAACTGACTCATCGCGCACACGCGTGAGAAAGGTGACGAAGGGAACCCTCTTGTGGACCGTCATCAGCTTGCTCCTTTAAATGAAAACTTGTGCACGCCTTCTGGGCGTGCCGACATTTGTCGGCCTCGGCGCCCCAGGCACGAGATAAGGTCTTGCGGTTCCCGACCCGCTTTGATTCTCGTGGGATGGGAGCATCTTGGCTTCTGGTCTTCATCACCCGAACGACGTCGACATAGGTGATCTTGGTGGCATCGGGCGGCGCCGACAGCCTTTTGCGGCGATCGCCTGAAGGGGACATCGACGACCCGCTGCTCGTCATCGAGGAAACAGGCGTGGTGATCAGAAGGGGCAGTTTCGAAATAGGGCTGTGACGCGCCAACTGTTGGGTTGCGAGAGAGCCCCGATTTCGGAGTACCGAAGGTGGTTGGCAGTGACGCGCCGACGTCAGCTTGGGCATCCCTTTTTGGGAGTTCTTTGACACTCACACATTGATCAGGACCGGCCAGCAATTGGGGGAGCGCCATGAATTGGCGCGTCGGTCCCAGAACAGCCATGCGCAAGACAGCTACCGAGCACGGAGGTCTGGAAGGGATGATACGTCGATGTATAGCCGGAATGGGCATAGTTTCCTCAGGCGCTTGCATGCAGCTTCGCGTGTAGGCCATGTTCGTTCGTGGCTTTCATATGTGCTGGATGCGTTCTAGGGACTACATCGCAAGCGCCATGCCATTTGACTTGAAGCAGGGGTTCACTGCTTCGCAGGCAACCGTTCGGCGCGAGCAGGAGCGGGGCGCGCCTTTAGTCGCTTACTCGCCCCTCAGCAAAGGTACTGAGCTCGACCAGGTCACCGTATCAGCGTTCCCTGGATCGAAGTGGTATCGATCGGCGATGTCGTAAAGCTCGGAAATCCGCGGGCTCGCAAGACAGGCAGTTTGCGGTGGGCGTCCAATCACACCCCGAAGGTCGCACTACGGGCGCGTACTGTCAGGCGGTCACAACTTCCGCTCTGGCTCAGGTGGCTGCCGCGTTCGTTCAGGGCAGGTCGGTCCGTTTGCGCGACTGAGGTGGGGTGAGGTGAGGTATCCACCAGCAAACCATGTTGTGTCTGAGACTGCACGAGAATGTCGAAAGCCCGACGAAATCGTGACCTGGCCGGGCCGCGCGCACGGAGAAGTGGTGCAGCATCATCGGCGCAAGTCCGGCACGCAACTTGCTTCGATAATTCTGCCTGTCGGCCGTGCGTCGCGGAGGGCCCAAGCTGCTTGAATTCGCGACCGATCTCATCCGCGCTCGTGGCGGGTGGACTGCCCCCCGCAACAGCCGCCTCCGGCGGGACTGTACAACTACTGGTAACCGCGACTGTGTGATCAGCAGTGCGATCTCAATCCGGTGCATGAACACTGACCTCCGAGATAAACCAGATGGCGACCAGACCGGTTTCAGACCATGTTGGGTTCGAAGTAGCGATGGACCCCAACCTGTTTATGTCGCCCGGCATGCCACAGACGCGCAGGAACGCAACTGGTCGCCGGCGTCCCTGCCCGCCGCCGCCCGTCGCCTTTTTTGTTCGCCGTATAACACGCGATAACACGCGCCATGGTCGGGGTGACTAGATCATCACTTGCTCCAAAGAGACCGCGCGGGGTGCTGCAGAACACCGAAACCCATCTTCGCCTCCGCATCCGCCGGATCCTCGCTGCTCATCCGCCGCTGCCGCGGCATTGGTAAGCAGAAAGGCGAACGCGACATCAAGATATCCATCCCGTAAATGTGCGCCATCCAACCAATCGATTTTCCAAAGCTCCGCTGAGAAATATATGAAGGCGCTTGGTTTTGGTGGGCCGTATCACAAGTAGTATTTGGGATAACAATGGGTATTCGGGTAGCTCAAGTTCCCGAAACCCTCGGCAGCGAGGGTCACGACGTGCTCTTGGATTTCAAGGCAATGTCTGGAACGACGTTAGTCGAGGCGATGACGCCACCTTGGCTTGCGAGGGCAAGGATCAATCGGTCGCGAACAAGGCTGGGACGCACTCTCCCGTGACAACGGCCGCGACAAACCGCGTAGTTTCTGTGAGGAGAATGAGAAGTTCTACGATCCCGGCGAAAAAGTCCCCTACGCTGGTGACGGCTGCCGTGGGCGCTGTGTTCCAGTTCCACGATCGAATGTCGAAGCACTTTTGCCTCTGCCGCCGCGAATAGCGAGAACAATTCGCAAGATTGTACGCAACCCTAGATGGGGTACCGCCGCGAGTGTTATTGGTGTGCCACCACGTTCAGGTCTGCTCAATGTCAACCTGTAATCAGTTAGCCTAAAATCAGCGCGGTTGCGGAGTCGAAGCCGCCAGTCTGCTTCATGGACGGAAGCCAAGGCTTGCGCCAGGCGTCGCCCCGCACTTGACCACATGCGTCGCCCTATTGGCGATCAGGGGCCTGCTAGGACAGCGGCAATCGGAAACATCAGTTCGCATTAAGGAGCAAAAACAATATGCATCGTCGTAATCTGATTAAAGGGTTCGTCGCACTCGGAGCATGCCCGGTTTGCGTTCAAGCCGCGCATGCGGTCAGCACTCATTGGGGATATACAGGCCCGGACGGACCGGAGCACTGGGCCGATTTGGACAAGAAAAATTTCGCCTGCTCGGCAGGCACGCAGCAATCACCGATCAATATCAAGAGCGCAGTCAAGGCCGAGATTCCACATATCGCCATCGGTTGGGGAAAAGGCGGCGGCAACATGGTGAACAACGGTCACACCATCCAAATCAATATGCCGGAAGGCAGCACGCTGACTCGCGGGGATCGTGTCTACGAACTGGTACAGTTCCATTTTCATGCGCCGAGCGAACACCAGGTGGCGGGCAAGACCTTCCCGATGGAAGCGCATTTCGTTCATAAGGACACACAGAGCGGTGGTCTGGGTGTGCTGGGCGTCTTTTTGAGGCCGGGCGCGACAAATGTCAGCTTTGCCGGCCTTGCCGCGGCCTTTCCCGGAAAGTCAGGCGAGGAGATCGCGGTCGACGAGGTCGATCCCAACGGGCTCCTGCCTGCGTCGCTTGGCTACTGGACCTACGAGGGGTCATTGACGACACCGCCATGCACCGAAAACGTCGAGTGGATGGTGGCAATGGAGCCGGTCGGCGTCGACCCCGCAGACATCGAGCGATTTACCTCACTCTACCCGTTGAACGCGCGGCCTATCCATTCACCTAATCGGCGCTTCATTCTAGGCCTCGGTTGAGTCGGCGCTGTTGCGGTTCCATCCAGCAAAGCTCAGCTAATGGCACGAGCTTTGAAACTTAAGTGCGAGTCGGCGAGAGCTGCCGACCCGCATCACTTCCAACCAGGAGAACGGCCTTGCCCTTTGGAACTTTTTATCGCGTCTGACGCGTCACTGGTCCTATGCAGTAACGCTCTAATTGTCTCGTCCAGCATTCCATCCGCAACAGTCTGCACAACGCTGCGGTTGTCTCAGTTTGCAATTTGAATGGCGGCAGTTTCGGGCGGCGCATATTCAGCTGGTCGTTTAGCCACCCTTTCACCGTTCACGATTATGACCGCACCCTCAAACTGGCAGGCTTCAATAGTCGCTTTCTCGATTGACCGGATATCGTGAACGTGAGGCAAAATCTCTTTTGCTGTGAGATCGGCCCGGCGGGCAGCACTAATGATCTGCTTATCGGGGAATCGTTCTCTAAACATTTTGGCCGTTGCAACTTGGTCTGAGTCTGCCGTGAGCAGATACCCGACCCGATCACAAACCTGCTGCCCGTTGGTTTGACATAATTTCCTTCTGGCACGTTCGATGCAGGGACATTCAGAACGCCCCAGCGGATGTCCTCCTCTGATCAGCCTCATCGAAAAATACTGTCGCTGCATTCAACACCGCAGCCTTGACGGTCACCAAGCCGGTCGAAGGTCGGCGCATCATGGCCAAGGCGGGCGACTGCGCGGATTAAATACGGGAGGCTTGGAAGCATGTCGCTGACGGCGACGTGGCGGACATACGACAATCCGCCCAATCGCCACATGTCGCCGGCATGAGTTGTTGATCTTATCACTGGGCGGGATCCACGGGCTTCACACCCGACAACACGAACGCGAGGACAAACTGCTGCAAATCCAGCGGCACCAAGGTCGAGAATCACTGCTGGAGGGTAAGCCCAACAGCTATGGCCGATACTTGCCGCGAACATCCCTTATTGGGAAACGCTATAGGAGCAAGACAAGTGGAGCACTCTTGCATTGGGGTCGGTGCTGGCCCGTCTAATTTGAGCCTTGCGTGTCAGTTACACGAGGAAATCGGGCAAGGGGCACTGTTCCTGGATCGGCAAGTCGACTTCCGCTGGCATCCAGGCAGCGCATTCGATTCCTCGGAGCTCCAGGTCAGCCACTTCATGGATCTGGTCACGCTGGTGAATCCGCGATCGGCCTACACTTTCGTAAACTACCTGCACGAGAACGGGCGTCTGTACCACTTCCTGAACGCACAGTTCGAGGCCGTGCTCAGAGCTGAGTTCGAGCAGTACCTGAACTGGGCTTTCCAAAAAAATCCGCTTGTCCGCGGCGGAGAGACGGTGCGCGAAATCCGCTTTGACGGCGAGTTTCAGGTGCGGACGGACGACGCGGTTCTTGGCGCCAGAAACGTGGTGGTCGGCATTGGCAAGCAGGCGCAAATTCCGCCTCAGTTTCAGGGCTGGACTGGGGCCAACCTGTTCCACTCATCTGATGTACTGCACATCCATCCAGAAGTGCGGAAAAAGGATGTCTGCGTGGTTGGCGGGGGACAGTCGGGAGCCGAGGTGCTGTTGCATCTTGTCAGCCGGCCGAACGAACAGCGGCCTGCCTCGATCACTTGGGTCTCACAGCGCGAAAACTACCTGCCCATCGACAACAGCCCGTTCACAAACGAGTTGTTCATGCCCTGCTTTTCGGATCGTTTCGCGGCGATGAGCGAGTCGCAGCGCAAGCTCTTCCTTCGGCGTTTTGTGCTTGCCTCGGACGGCATTTCGGAAAGCACGCTGCGCGCTGTGTATCAGGCGCTGTATCGCCACGAATTTCTCGAGCCAAACCAATGCGACATCGCACTGTGGCCGGGTTGCAACGTCTCGCGCTGCATCAACGCCGGCGCGGGTCACAGGCTGACCCTGCAGCGCGGCATTGACGATATCGAAGAAGTCACGGCCGACATCGTCATCCTGGCCACCGGTTACGAGAACGCGGTGCCAGGCTTCTTGGAACCGATCGCGGACCGGCTGGAACAGATCGACAAAGAGATGGTTATTGGCGAGGACTTTTCGGTGTCCTGGGACGGACCGCGTGACAGACGCATCTTCGTACAGAACGCGAACCTCGGGCAGCGCGGGCTGGCCGATCCGAATCTTAGGCTGCTGGCCTGGCGCGCACGTCGCATCCTCAACAGCCTTCTTGGGCGCTCGCCATACGCGAACCCCGAGCATCCTGGATTCATCAGCCGTAACCTCCCTCGAGAGCTGGTGCGACACAGCAGGCGAAGAAATGGGCAGCGGGATATGACGCGTCGACTCTTGGTCATTGGCGGTGGCATCCAAGGAATGATGTCCGCCGCCGTTGCGGCCAAGGCCGGCACCTGCTCAAAAATGACCGTGACGGAACGAGGCCTTGGACCCATCGGCGCATCGCACTGTTCCGGGAGGGTGTATTTCTCGCGGGTTCAACCCGCTCGCCTCGAACCGGATCTGGCGCTTGACCGAATCGACATAGTTTACCCCCCGGACCACGTACTCACCTCGGGTGATCTGGCTCTTGAGCGCGCCCGTCCGTCTGGCGAACAGGTACAGGTGCTCGTGCCCGTCGCGCTCGGACACCCAGATGATCTCCTTCCCGTCATCGACATCGTGACGAAAGGTTTTTCCGGTACCTTCCTGATCCCGCCGCCAGCGGCCGGTAATCGACGGAGGTCTCACTGGTTTCATCGATCAGGCAGCGCGCGCGGCAGTGGCGGCGTCTACCTCGACGAGCCTATAGAGCTGATGCCCGCGCTGGTTATATTCGAAAGTGAAGCTGCGGCCCGTCCTCCCACCATTGGAGAGAGGAAAGTTCGAAGGGATTCGAGAACAGGGCGTTGTCAATCGCGACCTGGCGCCGGCTGGCAATGTCGAACAGGTCCGGCTGGGGCAGCGGAGCGGAAGGACATGCCCGGCTTGGGATAGACCATCGTTGAATATTCGCGCTGCAACTGGTCCGTCGACGAATTGAGGTAGGGGATCTCCCGCTTGTAGCCGGGGCGAACGCGGTAAGCCGCGAGGTGGCGCGAGTCCGGCGACCAGTTCAGTGTCGAAAAGACGTAGTAATTGCCCTCGGATCCGTCCCGGCTAAGCGCAACATCCTGCAATCGATAGAGGCGATCCATTTGCCGTCGGGCGAGACGCTCCTCTGGTCGGGGTTATTCTCAGCCGGTGGCGTGTAGTCATGGCTGAGCTGCGTGTCCGGGGCCTCCACATCCCACGTTGTGCTGGTGCAGGCATAGGTCGCATATCCGACAGCTCGGACAACCTGGGTTGACGGCTGGTTGACAAAAGTGGACCGGCGGGCCGACGGCAAAAGGGCGCACGAGGCGCCCTTAATGTCAGATCGGCTGTCGGAGAGCCACCTTCGCCTTCCGTATCAGAAGCGGTAAGTGACACCTGCGCCTATCAACCATGGATCGAGCTCGGCCTTGCCCGTCAGTTTCGCCCCGGCCACGGTGACGTCGAAGTCTGGCTTCAGGAAAAGCTTCTTCACGTCGAAGTTGACGCCCCAGTGCTGATCCACCATGTAGTCGAACCCGACCTGCAGCGCGGTGCCGAACGTGTTCTTAACCTTGAGAGCATCGGCGCTTCCGGCATGCTGGTTATAGAAGATCGTGTAGTTCACGCCGGCACCGACATAGGGCTTGAAGGCGCCGAAATCGGTAAAATGATACTGCACTGTGAGCGTAGGCGGCAGCAGCCAAACCTTGCCGATATTGCCCAGCCCGCCGAGCGTTCCTTGGCCGTCGATGTTGGCATAGGTGGTGCCGAGGATAAGCTCGGCGGCGATGTTGTCCGTGAAGAAATAGGTGATATCGAGTTCCGGGATCACGGTGTCCGAATAGGAAAGACCGGAGCCGGGCACCGCATTGACGTAGCCCGAATCCTTAGTGATGACCCCCAACCCACGCAGGCGGATCTGCCAAGGGCTTGGCGCTTCCGTGACCAAGACCCCTGCCTGCGGGACGCTTGCGGCTACCGGAGGCTCCGCCGCGACGGCCTGCTGCCCCACCATCATCAGGACGACGGCCGCTGTTACTCCCCGCGCCACGCCCATTCGCTTTCTCGCCATGATATTCTCTCCTTTACCTTCAGAAATGATGAACTGCACTACTAAGAATCTCCTCTGGCGAATGTACATTGAAGCAATCTCTCATGCCAACTTGCACGAGACTGTGCCGACATTACTTGCGCCTTCGCGCAATCACCGATCTATGCTCACTTTTGTTTGACACGTTGTCATGTTCGGGTTGCGCGCCCACCTATCGAACGCCATCGCCGTGCCAGCCGATGGCACTGCGAAGGAAATTGTTGCCCAGGGCAATGAATGCGGCCCGCTCCCGGTTGTCCTTGCCGTGGCTGTGCCCACCTGCGCTGGGCTCGTAGAAGTAGGCGGGATAGCCAAGAGCCTGCAGCTTTGCGGCCATCTTACGCGCGTGGCCCGGGTGGACGCGGTCGTCCCGCTTCGTGGTGGCGAGCAGGATAGGCGGATAGGGCTGTCCCGGCGCCGCGGCGTGATAGGCGGAGATTTCCTTGAGGAAAGTCCAATCCTCCGGCTTGTCGGGATTGCCATATTCGTCAATCCCGCTTGCGCCCAAAAGCCTGGTGTAGCGGCGCATGTCGATAAGCGGGACTGTGCAGAACAACGCGCCAAAATGCTCGGGGTAGCGGGTAAGCATGTTGGCGATCAGCAGGCCGCCATTTGAGCCGCCCTCGGCGGCAATCCGCCTCGGCTGCGTAATGCCCCTTCGCACGAGGTCGGCGGCAACGGCGGCGAAATCGTCATGGGCGAGACGCTTGCCCTGTCTGCGCCCGGCGTCGTGCCAACGGGTGCCGAACTCGCCGCCCCCACGGATGTTCGCCACCACGCACGTGCCGCCGCGTTCGAGCCACAGCTTGCCGAGCGCAGAGTTGTAGGAGGGCAGGAGCGATATGCCGAACCCGCCATAGGCGGTGAGATGAACCGGGGCATCGCCGTTCCCGTCCGCCGGACCGACCTGCGTATAGGGGATCATCTCACCATCGATCGAGACTGCCTCGTGGCGCGTGACCACGAGCCCGGCTGCGTCGAAATTTTCCGGGTTGCGCTTCAGGATTACCGAAGCGCTGAGAGGCGGCGCGGTATCGAGGTCCAATAGGAGCAGCTGCGGTGGCGTGATCGGGTCCTGAGCCGAAACGAGGATCTCTCCATTGGTCTCGTGATCTTCCGCATCGAGGGACCACAGGTGGACAGTCCCTTCGGCGGGCACGGTGTCCAGGGCTCGGCGCGTCCATTCCTGCCGGCCCGGAGTGAACGTCTCGAAACGCGGAACGAGGTCCGCCAGATAGGAGATGATGAGCTTCCCGTCGTTCCAGAAGAATGACTGCAGAGAGCGCCTGTCGCCAGGTTCGAACAGGGTGACAAAGCCGCGCTCGCCGGCAATGAAAGAGGAAAGCGAGATGCCGATCAGTACGTCGGAGGCATAGGTCGTCCCTCCCACCGTCCAGGGTTTGCCCGGCTTTACCGCCAGCCAATCGCCGAAGACACCCCACCAGGCGTCCCGAGGAAAGTCGATTTCAATCTTCGGCCCGCTCTTGTCGCCGGTTCGGACTATCTGCTCGAAGAAGCCAGTATTCTCGATGAACCAAAGGCGCTCGCTCTCGGCGGTGCGGTCCACATGACCAGACACGCCTAGGGATTCGGAACAGCCGGCCTCGAAGATTGCCGGCGCGGTGAGGGGATCCGCGCCACGCTTCCACAACCGCACGGTACGCGCGAAGCCGGAGCGGGTGACCATGCTATCTCCAAGCGCACTGGAAAGCAGAAGTGTGTCAGGGTCGAGCCAATCAATGGAGCCCTTGGCCTCCGGGAGATTGAAACCGTCGGCGACAATGCTCAGAGACATCAGGTCGAATTCGCGATGTACGACCGCGTCGCTGCCACCGCGCGATAGGCGCAGAACGGCCTTTTCCCGTCTCTGCGGCTCGGTCGACGCGCCACTCCAAATCCAGTCCTCTCCGTCGCTAGCCGCGAGGGCATCCAGATCGAGCAGTAGCTCCCACTGGGGATCCGCCTTCATGTAGGCGGCAAGGGTGGTCCGGCGCCACAATCCGCGCGGATTTCCGGCATCTCGCCAGAAATTGTAGAGGTACTGACCGCGGCGCGTAATCGCGGGAATCCTGTCGAAACGGTCGAAAATCATCGTCAGAGCCGCGCGGTCGCGCTCGAACCGCGTTCCCCCGCAGTGCTTCAGCGTCCTTGCCGACTGGCTGGCGGTCCAGTCAAGGGCCCGTTCGCCTTCCACATCTTCGAGCCAAAGGTAGGGATCGTCGTCGGGAGCATTCAGCGTTGGACGGAAATCGAATGCGGTCATGTCCGCACAAACCAGGAAAGAAAAGCGCAATGGCTTCCGTCGGCTTGGGAAAGCTCAGTGTTTGCGGGGGCGACCGCATGTTCGAAAAGGGTGATCATGGGATGAGGTCTTCTCAGTCGGTGCGGCGCGGCAGTGCGATTGCGGATAGGACCGCATGTGTCGTGCCAACTGAGAAAATCGTTTCAGAACAAGCGATCACGCTGATAGCGTTGTGTCTCATGTCCGACATCGTCGGAAATCCGACAACGAGTGGGTAACGCCTGATCGGTCTCCTGCGCGAGCTCGTTGGGCATTGCGGAAGACTCAAGCAGTAAGGCTCATCGTCAACTGCATTGCCCACGCCGTCATCCCCGCCGGCATGGCTGGTGGACCGCTGACACCGCCAGCGTACCATCCAGAACTCCAGCACGATCGCCTGGCGCGGCTCGTCGGCTGCCGCTCCTGTCTCAAACCTTGATTATGAGCTACCTATGCTCTGCGCTGCCCTATTCAGCCGCACGGCGATCCAGGTTTGGCGCCGGAGATCGTCGCGAGTTCATTGAGCCCGATCCGCTTGCCATTACCTTTGATCCGGCAATCGGGTCATGCTGGTTCCCCCCGGACAACCACACCTTGATCAAGCCATCGCTTTGTCCGGGCAGTATATCGGCACGGCCGTCATGCGCGTCCCTGCCACGCGGTATTCGGATGGGGTAGGTGCTTCCTTGGAGCTGAAGCCCGACCTGGCGGACGCCTGCGCCAACATCCGTATGGCATAGAGCTTTCGGCAAGGCTACGGCATCAACACAGATGGTACGGCAATACTATCGATGAGGCCTCGACGGGAAAAGACGGCGGAGGGAGCAACGAGACGATGATAGGCAGCCGTTGCGGTCGACATGCGCGGCGAATTCTTGAAGGGGGCGCCGAGATCTGTCTCGTACGATCCGCTGAGTCATGCGCAGCACTTGCCCATTTGAGACCCGCGGCCGAGAAGGCGCAAAGGGCTAAGGCGGGCTAGCTGAAGGGCGTAGCGCCGAGACGCAGCTATCTCGCGAACTGCCATGTGTCGGTCCTAACTATTCAAAAAGGAAGAACAGGTCGACCGCGAGGGATCGGTGCGCGATTTCTGCGGGTGTTTTAAACCACCCGGCCAGAATCTGGCACGGCGGTGCCAAAGGAGAACTGAAGCACGGCTCCGGCGCCAAGGTTTCGCTTTGCCCAGCAGCAACTCTCTGCCTAAATCCGATTGAGACGAGGCTTGGCTCTGCCGCCGCGAAGACAAGATGGAACCCAGATATTATCCCTCTGCTGATCTGGACGCAGACGGAAAGCCGCCGCCTATCGGGGATCGTGGGGTTTCAATTTACCCGCGGTCCCTGGACAGCCTTCTCAACGGGAAGGCGAGAGCCAGCGATTGGAACGTGCGGATGGACGAGTCCCGCCTGCTCGGCTTCGCGACGCAGGTTCTGGCGCGGGCGCGGGCCGATCTGCTGGATCACCAATCCGGCCGCCAGTGAGCCAAGATCGCCGCAGGTCTTGAGGTCGCGGCCTTGCGTGTAGCCATGCAGGAAACCGGCGGCATAGAGGTCGCCGGCGCCTGTCGTGTCGACCAGTTCCTTGATCGCCGTCGCCTGGATGACCACGGTCTCGTCGCCGCGCACGATGACCGAGCCCTTTTCCGAGCGGGTGACGGCGGCGATCTTGCAATCCTTGCGGATCTGCGCCAGCGCCTCGTCGAACGACGATGTCTGGTAGAGCGACTTGATCTCGTGGCTGTTGGCAAAGACGATATCGACGGTGCCCGAGCGCATCAGGTCGAGAAATTCGTCGCGGTAGCGGTCGACGCAGAACGAATCCGAGAGGGTCATCGACACTTCGCGGCCCGCCGCGTGCGCCAGCTTGGCCGTCTGCCGGATCGCCTCCTTGGCGCGCGGCGGATCCCACAGATAGCCTTCGAAATAGGTGACCTTGGCGCCGGAAGCCTTGTCGGCCTCGACATCCTCCGGCCCGAGCTCGACGCAGGCGCCGAGATAGGTGTTCATCGAGCGCTCGCCGTCGGGGGTGACGAAGATCATCGAGCGCGCCGTCGGCGGCAGGCCCTTGAGCGGCCTGGTGTCGAAGGCGACGCCCTGGGCATGGATGTCGTGGATATAGATTTCGCCGAGCGGATCATTCGACACCTTGCCGAAGAAGGCGGCGCGACCGCCGAAGCTGGCGACACCGGCCGCCGTGTTGCCGGCGCTGCCGCCGGAGGCCTCGATCGCCGGGCCCATGCGGCTGTAGAGCAATTCGGCGCGCTGGGTGTCGATGAGGTTCATCGCGCCCTTGATGATGCCGTTGGTCTCGAGGAATTCCTCGTCGCACTGGGCGATGATGTCGACAATGGCATTGCCGATGCAAAGCACGTCATATTCCGGCATCAAAGTCTCCGCTCAACGGTCCGCTGGCCTTCTGCCATGCCGGCCGGGCGCGGGTCTCGGGAGTTGGAATGGGTTGCCGCATGTAGCTGGATCCAACATCGGCGCCTCACGCAGCTGCCGGTCCTGCCTCACGCAGCAAGTCGTCAGCTCTGTCCGTCTTCTCCCATGTGAACTCAGGCTCTTCACGGCCGAAGTGTCCGTATGTCGCGGTCTTGCGGTAAATCGGGCGCAAGAGATCAAGCATCTTGATGATGCCTTTTGGTCGGAGATCGAAAAGATCGAGAATAAGGCGCTCGATCTTTTTTCCTCGATCTTTGCGGTCCCGAAAGTGTTGACGAGGATAGACACCGGGGCAGCCACGCCGATTGCGTAGGCAAGCTGAACCTCGCAGACCTCCGCAAGGCCGCTGGCAACGACATTCTTTGCGACGTACCGCGCGGCATAGGCGGCCGAGCGGTCAACCTTGGATGGGTCCTTGCCCGAGAAGGCGCCGCCGCCGTGACGACCCATCCCACCGTAGGAATCGACGATGATCTTGCGTCCGGTGAGCCCGCAGTCGCCGCGTGGCCCACCGACCACGAACCGGCCGGTTGGATTGACCAGGAACCTGATCCCCGTCGTGTCCAAGTTGGCAGGCAGGACCGGCTTTATGATCTCCTCGATGACGCCTTCGCGGACTGTTTCTGGTGAGACTTCCCCCGCATGCTGCGTCGACAGGACTATGGTATCCAGCGCCACCGGGCGCAAACCTTCATAGCGGACGGACACTTGAGATTTTACGTCCGGGCGCAGCCAGCCAAGCTGTCCCGCCTTCCGCACCTCCGCCTGCCTTTTCGTCAGACTGTGGGCGAGTTGGATCGGCAAAGGCATGAGTGTATCGGTCTCGCTGCATGCGAAGCCAAACATGAGGCCCTGGTCCCCCGCTCCCTGGTCGAGATCCTGCCCTCGTCCCTCGTCAACGCCCTGGCTAATGTCGGGCGACTGCTCGGTGAGAGCCAGAACGACGGCGCAACGGCGACCATCAAAGCCGATGGCATCGTCATCGTATCCAATATCGAGTATCGTCTCGCGGGCAACTTGGCTGTAATCGACCTGCGCATCGCTAGTGATCTCGCCAGCCAGAACGACCATCCCTGTTTTCACCAACGCTTCGCACGCGACGCGCGCCTTCGGATCGGTGCGGAGGATCGCATCCAGGATGGCATCCGAGATGTTGTCGGCCATCTTATCCGGGTGTCCCGCGCCGACGGATTCGGAAGAGAATACGAACTGCCTAGTCATTGAATGTCCTCGCTTCAGATGTTGGAGTTAGGTGGCAACCTTCGATTTGCCCGCCTTACCTGTCGGTGATGCCAGGGACCTCGAACGCAGCGCAGAAGTCGGCGACCTCTCTCCGCACGCAGGCATGGACATCCGGATCATTGGGCTGGCGGCAGGCCAGGTCGATGAAGGCGGCAATCTGCACCATTTCCGCCTCGCGCATGCCCATGGACGTCACTGCTGGCGACCCCAGGCGAATTCCGCTTGTGACCGCCGGATGGCGCGGGTCGCCCGGCACCATGTTAAAATTCGTAATGATGCCTGCCTTTGCCAATCGCTCCGCATAGGCTTTGCCGGACAGTGGTCGATCGCGCATATCCAGGATCAGCATGTGATTGTCAGTCCCCCCGGTGACCAGGTCATACCCTCGCTCCAGAAGCGCCTGGGCCAGCGCCTTGGCATTCTTGACGATCTGCTGACCGTAGACACGGAAGGACGGGGTCGCGGCTTCCTGCAAAGTGACAGCTAGAGCGGCGATGATATTCATATGCGGTCCGCCCTGCAGGAGAGGGAACACCGCACGGTCTATACGTTTGGCGAGATTGTGTTTGCTTTTCGGATGATAGAGCGCCTGGTAGCGATCTTCATTCCTTGACAAAATGAAGCCCCGCGGGGACCGCGGATTGACTTGTGAGACGTGCTGCTGACGACGTCGCAATGGCCGACGGGGTTCGGGTGCGCTCCTGCGACAATCAGGCCACTGATGTGTGCGATGTCGGCCACCAGATAGGAGTTCACCTCCGAAGCGATTTCGGCCATTGCCGCATAGTCAAAAACACGCGGATAAGCCGTTCCGCCGACCCAAATGAGTTTCGGCCGTTCCCGCTTGGCCGTCTCGCGCAAGCGGTGATAGTCAATCTGCTGCGTCTTTTCGTGCAGCCCATAGGGGACGCGTTTGTAATCAGCGCCGGAGAAGTTGACGGCCCATCCATGTGTCAGATGACCCCCCACCGGGGAGAGACAAGCCCATCACCTTGTCTCCCGGGCTCAAAAGCGCGCGATAGACAGCCTGATTGGCCGGCGAGCCGGAATAAGGCTGGACGTTGGCGTGTTCGCTGCCAAATAGTGTTTTCAAGCGCTCAATGGCGAGGTTCTCAAGCTCATCGACGATCTCGTTTCCCGCGAAGTAGCGCGCACCGGGGTATCCCTCGGCGTACTTGTTCGTGAAAATCGAGCCGGTCGCTTCCAGCACGGCCGAAGAGGCGAAGTTCTCAGAAGCGATCAGTTTGAGCGTCGTGCGCTCCTGCCGCTCCTGTCTTATAAGCAGTTCGTGAACGCGGCAATCGACCGCGGCCAAGGGAGACCGTCCGTAGGTGTCGGGCTGCGCGATGGCGTCGTCGGCGGAGTTGTCCATGATAGTTTCGCGCTCCGCTTTTTTGGGTTGGTCTGTCTCGACGATTAAGCAGGAGGTCCCCTTCGCCCGAGCGTCTTGCATCGTCGCTTCGAGGCGTTGGAGGTCTCGTTTATGATGGCCATCGTTGGGGGGCAGGAGATCGACCAAGAATTGAACCAGCCCGCCGTCCTTGCCTCCTGCTTTCAGATAGTAGGACCGACGTTGATCGTCGCACCAAAGAAAATCGGCTCTGGCGAGCAGCCTAAGGTGTCGCAGAACGTGCTCGCGACGCAGACCCATAATCTCGGCCAGCTCGCAGACAGTTAGGTCTGCATGCGCGCAAAGGCCCAGGATTCGAAGGCGATCAAGATGCGCTGCCGTCCGCAGACGTCTGACCAGTGTCATCATCGGTCAGCACCAATCCGGGTAGCATAAGCAAACATTGCCACTCCATCTCCTTCAACCAGGATGCGATCTCTTCTTGGCATTCGCTCAATCGAAGACTAAATGCTGCGCGGCGGCCGGACATATGAAACACGTCAGGGTTTTGCCGCCAGGGACTTGGATGTTGTGGCGAGCGTATCATTGCCGACAATTTTTTGCGCTAAGTCTCTGTGAATTTCGTTGAAGGATATATTTCAAACCCAGAAAATGGACATTGCGATATGCTGGTCAGGCAGTGAGGCCGGCGAACTGCTTGGCCAGGCAGGTATGCGGACTCAAACGTCTACCTCGTCTGTCGTTTTTGCACGACTGGATCAGTGTTTTTGGAAGCGCCGGCCGGTAAACCTTTCGACGCCGTCCTTAGCCCGGCCAGTAGGGGGCGCCGCGCTGTTTGCGAAACGTCCTGTCACGTTGAGGGAGTGTCTGTTGGGATTGGTGACAATGTGACACGGTTTCGCCACAATTTCGCCGCGCCGATGCCCCAATGTTTGACGAGATACGCGGCGTTGCCTGAGACGGTTCGGTCCGGCACCGGCTCGTAGCCCCCCCGCCCACGGGTCAGCGTCGGATCGAACCTCGGCTTTCCTGGAACATGTATCCGTGCATATCTTGAAGGCCCTCATCCGGGGCCGACCGAGCGGCCGCAGGCGTGACGGCTAGCGCCGCTAACTATTCGTCGAGACGGCGCGAAATGCAAGGCCGATGCGGCTCCAGGAGGAGAATGCGCTCAAGCTCGCCACAGGCGAGCGTAGGCGCCTTCAGCTGTCAGCAGATCAGCATGCGTTCCCTCCGCAACAACCCGCCCCTTGTCCAAGACCACGATCTTGTCGGCCCCACAGATGGTGCTGAGCCGATGAGAGATGACGATGATAGTCTTGCCGGCTCGACGCAGTTCTTCAACCAGCTTTAGCACAAACGCTTCTGCCAAAGAGTCGAGAGAGGAGGTCGCCTCGTCGAGGATGAGGATCTCCGGATCCCGGTACAGAGCCCGAGCCAACGCAAGACGCTGCCTTTCCCCGCCGGATAGGCGTAGGCCGTTCTCGCCCAGATTGGCGTGGAAGCCACCGGGCCAGCGCTCGATCGACTCCCGCAGCCCTATTTGATCGCAGATTCGAATGATTTTCTCGATGTCCGGCTCGAACTCGCCGAGGGCGATATTCTCGATCACCGAGCCCGAGAACACGTCGATCGATTGCGGCACCGCAGCGACAACCTTGCGCAGGGATACGGTCGAGAGGTCCTGGAGGGCAAAACGGCCTATCCGGATGTGTCCACCCTCAAGCTGGTAGACATTCTGCAGCAGCGCCGCAAGGGTGCTCTTGCCCGAGCCGCTTTCCCCCACCACCGCTGTCATTTCCCCCCGGCGGAAGGTGACGCTAAGATCCTGGAAAAGCTCGATCTGGCTACCATAGCGGAACGTGACCTTCTCCAGGTGGATGTCGCCAATGTCGGATTTGGTGGCATCGATGCCGCCGCCGCTTGCCGGCTCCAAGTCGAAGATGTCGAACAGGCGATCCGCCGCGATCAGTGCATCCTGAACGATCCGGTTGGTCTGGATCAGGCTGTCAACTGGCCGGGTGACATAGCCGAGCAGCGTATAACAGGACAGTAATTCACCGGGCGTAATGGATTGATCGAGGGTGAGCGACGTTCCAAACCACATCAGCACAATGGTGAATAGGGCAGCGAGGAAGGTCGAGGCACTGTCTCCGAAGATCGAAATGAGACCGGAACTGTAGACGGAGTGCAGCATCTTGATGAAGCGGGCCTCCACCTTTAAACTGGCGAAGCTCTCTAGGCCGGACGTCTTGATCGTGGAGACAGTTCCGAGTGATTCCACCAGTTGCGCCTCCAGATCGGCGGCATTCTCCATAATGGCGCGCTGGCGCTTTCTATTCAGCCGGTTGATGATCCAATAGACCGAGAGGTACAAGGGGATGGAGACCGCCACGACCAAGGCAATCTTCCAAGAATAGATGAACATCATCCCTAGCGAGGACAGGATCATTAGGGCGTCGACGAACATATTGATCGAGACGTCGTTCAGGAAGTTCCTGATCTTCACCGCGTCGTTCATGCGGGATATAATTTCGCCCAAGCGCATGCTGTCGAAGAAGTTCTGGGGAAGGCTTAGGATATGATTATAGTAGCCGAGGATTAACTGGACATCAATCTTCTGCCCGGTTTGCAAGACGAGCCGGTTTCTGAGGAGATTGATCAGGACCTGTACAACCAAGATCAGCAGCATGGCGACGCTCATCAGGTTGAGCAGGTTGCGGTTGCCAGCTGTAATCACATGATCGACGATCTTCTGGACGTAAATGGCCGTCGAGAGGCCGAGGATCGTCGTCACCAGCGCCCCGACAAGAGCCTGCGCCATCACCGCCCTGTGTGGCGCAAGCAGACGCGCGAAGCGAGCTAGGGGTGAGGTGGTCTCGTCGCGGGGCTTGAAGGCGTCTGCTGGAACCAGGAGCACCAGGACGCCAGTCCATTGGGTTTTGAATTCCTCGTGCGACAGCTTGCGGACTTCGCCATAGGCTGGGTCCATGACGGTGACCCACCTAGCGTCGACCGCCTGGATTACGACGAAGTGGTGCAGGACGTCCTTGACGATTACGTGGGCGATAGCGGGCTTGGGGATCTTGTATAGGCTGTCGAAGCCACCCTTCACCCCCTTGGCAATAAAGCCCAGCTTGCGGGCCGCTTCCATGAGGCCCAGCACAGTGGTGCCGGAGCGGTCGGTCGAGGCATACTGGCGGATCCGCGACAATGGCAGCTTGTGGCCATAGAAGGCCGCGACAGAGGCAAGGCTGGCGGCCCCGCAATCGGTGATGTCGCGCTGTTTGAAGTTGATGATCTTGCTCGACATCGGCTCGCTGACTGTTTGGAAAATGAGGATCAGTGGCCCGCCAGGAGCGGATTTAGCCAACCGTCGGCCTCATTGTAGAGGAGTTGCAGGAGAGTTCGCTCCCCCAGGAGGAAGCGGGCCGTCACGGTCATGCCTTTCTTCAGGTGACCGATGACCCCGTTCTCGAGCGCGAGACGGCTACGAAGGAGCGCGCAGCGGACCTTGAAGACCGGGCTCCGGTCATGGAGAGTGAAGTCCTGCGCGACGTCGAGCACTGTCGCGTCAATGACACCCCATTGATTGTAGTTGAAGGCATCCACTTGCAGACGAACCGACTGGCCCGGTCGCACAAAGCCGATGTCGCTGGGGGAAACGTAGATTTCCGCCACCAGTTCGGCGTCCGGCGAGACCCAAGCCACGGTTTGCCCGGCCTGGACGTAGCTGCCGGGGGTGAGGCCTGAGAATTGCTCGAGAGAGCCTGATACGGGGGCTCGAATGCGGGTCAGATCCCGTTCGTTCTCGAGCTCATGCAAGGTGGCCGTGAGTTCGCTGAGGCGCAGCTTAACGTCTAAGAGCTGCTGGTTCCATTCGGCGGATTTGCGCCGGGCGAGAATATCACCCTGAACCTCAATTGTCTGGAGGGCGAAAGCCCTTTCCTCAACTGCCGTTTCGGGCGCTGCAGCAGCGGAGAACAGTCGCTTAGTGCGGTCGAGTTCCTCGGCGGCATTACGGCGGGCATATCGGTTCTCCCGCAGCAGGTTGAGGAAATGCGCCCGCTCGGCCGTAGCGGACTCGGTCAAGAGGTGGATCGGGTCCTTGGCTTGCGTGCCGGAGGAGATTAGGGTTTCGAGGTCACGGGCAAGATCGCTCTTTACGCGAATATCGCCTGTAAGCGCCCTGAGCTTTTCCTCAACCACCTCATCATCCAGGGCGAGGACCTCCTGCCGCTCGGCAACCAGATCGTTCTCAACGGCGAGGATGCGGGAGATGCGTCCGGAGACGGGCGCGACCAGGGGCGTCTTCTCGACGGTGGGGCGAATGATACCGGCACTTTGGACAGACACGGATATGGTGATGAGTGGCAGCGACACCAATGCCGCAACCACAGAGAGCACAACCACCTTGTAGATGACCAAAGCTCGCCCTGATCGCCGGGCGAGGATGCTCTCTGCGGTGTAGCAGGCTATTTCAGGCGGAAGTAAGATATCGTTCACGCATTGGCTAGTTATCGCCTAATTACTTATGATGCCTCATGGCGTCTGCAAGAAAAATACTCGCAGTGATTATTGCCCCGAGAGTCCGGCAGCAACAGCGCCCAAAACTAGCCAAAAAAACCACCCTCCGGAGGTTGCAGATGCTTCTTCACGGGTTATCTCGGTCACACCATAAGCTGACATATCCGCCTTCATTGTTGTCTCCTTTCCTACAGCTCAAATAAAACGATAAATCCATGATGCCGGTCGGCGGCGTGTGCCGCCGCAAAACGAGAACCTCAAGAGTCATGCCACTCGCGCGAAGCGCCTCAGAACAACCGTTCCGCATGTTTAAGCTTAACTGAGGTAAGGCGGCACGACGACCGAACATCACCTTGTTTGGAACGCGACAACTATAGATGACGAAAGATCTCCTGATCGTTGCGAGAGGTGCTCGCTGCGGTGGAGTTGTCTGTTTCAGGAAAAAAGGACCTTCGGATACATACAGTATGAAGCGTATTTAAATTGTTCTATCCGTGTCTATCACGCACTGCCCCTTCGGCTATCGTGGCAGCTACAAACGCTAGGACCGTAACAGCTGCCCAAACTACTCCCCAGAATAGCCCTCCCGAAATTGCAGAGGCTTCTTCTGGAGATAATTCGGTCAAACCGTAAGCTGACATATCCGCCCTCATTGTTGTCTCCTTTCTAGAGCTCAAATAGGACGATGAATCCGTGATGCCGGTCCGCGGCAGGTGCCGCCGCACAATGAGAACCTCAAGAGTCATGCCAACCCGCGCAGGAAGCGCCTCAGAACAACCGTTCCGAATGTCTATTCAATGGCTTAACTGAGAGTGCGGGTAACCGGGGCAGATTACCGGGCGGTGGGGGTTTGCAGGCGCGTGCTTTCGTGATTCACCCTTTGCGTGACGCTACCACCGACTGATTCGCTTGAAGGCCTGTCGCTCGCGGAACTCCGCGGGCTGGTTTCTGCGCTGATCGGCGAAGTGCGCGGTCTTCAAAGCCGGGTCGAGAGCCTTGAGATCGAGAACCAGGCGCTACGCGCCGAGAACCAGACCCTGAAGGATGAGATCGCCCGGCTGAAGGACCTGCCGCCGCGTCCCCCGGTCAAGCCGACCAAGCCATCGGGCATGGAGAAGGCGACGCAGCCGACATCTGGCAAGGGCAAGCGCCGCCGGCGCGGCGCCAAGCGCGACGGCGGTCGCGTGAGCCGCGAGGTGACGGTTGCGGTGAGCGCTCCTGCGGGCTCTCGCTTCAAGGGGTATGAGACGATCCTGGTGCGCGATCTGGCGTTGTCGGCCGAGGTGGTGCGCTATCGCCGCGAGCGCTGGGTGACACCGACCGGCGAAACGATGGTGGCGCCCTTGCCGGCGGGGATCATCGGCGGCTGGGGCGCGAACCTGCGCCGCTTCATTCTGGCCTGTCACATTCAAGGCCAGGTGACGACGGAGCGGTTGACGGCGTTGTTGACCGGGATCGGGGTCGACATTTCGAAGCGCCAGGTGGTGCGGCTGATTTCGGAGGGCCTGGAGGCCTTCGCGGCGGAGGACCGTGACGTGCTGCGCGCCGGGCTGGCTACGGCGCCCTGGATCACCGTCGATGATACGTCGGCGCGCCACGCCCACCAGGACGGCTACACCACCCAGATCGGCGATCGCCGCTTCACCGCGTTCCGCACCGGGCGATCGAAGTCACGGGAGGCGTTCCTGGCGACGCTGCGTGCCGGGCACAGCGATTACTTCATCAATGAAGAGGCCCTGGCCTATATGCGCGGCCGCAACCTCGCCGGTCCGGTGATCGCGCGGCTGGCGGCTGCGCCGCACAAGGCATTTGCCGACAGCGCCGCATGGCAGGCGCATCTGGCCGCACTCGGTCTCGACCAGCTCGCGGTTGAGCCCAACCCAGTCAGGATCGCCACCGAAGGGGCGATGTGGGGAGCGATCCGCCACCACGGCTTTCTTGGCGATACCGTGGTCGTGTCCGATGATGCCGGCCAGTTCCGCATCGGCGACCATGCTCTGTGCTGGGTCCACGCCGAGCGGCTCGTCCACAAATTGATACCCGTGACCCCGGATCAACGTCAGGCCGTCGACATCATGCGCCAGTTGATCTGGTGGTTCTATCGCGACCTCAAGAGCTACCAGCGTGCTCCTTGTCCGCGCCACGCGGCGGCCCTGCGCGCCCGCTTCGAGCGCCTGTTCAAACGACGAACCGGCTACGTCATGCTCGACCGGCTTCTTGCCAGGCTGCATCGCCGCAAGCATGAACTCCTGCGCGTTCTCGATCGTCCCGAGATCCCGCTCCACACCAATGGTTCGGAAAACGACATCCGCACCTTCGTCACCAAGCGCAAGATCTCCGGCGGAACCGTCAGCGAGGCAGGCAAGAACGCCCGCGACGTCCTGCTCGGCCTGATGAAGACCTGCATCAAGCTCGACGTCTCATTCTTCCGCTATCTCGGCGACCGCCTCGGCATACCAACACAAGAGTCGATTCCGCCGCTCCCGGATCTCGTTAGGCAAGCCGCTCAAGCCTGACTGCCCGGTAATCTGCCCCGGTTACACAGCGTTCGCCATCCGTTCACCTCCAACTGTTCAAGTCGGGCTTGACGCAAGGCAGATCAGCCAGAGCTTGCTCGAGTTCCCGGTGGTAAGCACCAGTCGCCTCATATGCCACGCGCTCGACTGACCATTGTCCCAGCCATGCAATTAAGGCTTTATGGCCACTGGCAGTATTGGCAAACTGCTGGTTGCTGCCTGCAGGATAGGCATGAGCATCGAGTGTTGCTTTTGAGATATCGATGCCGATGGTTTGTGGTAGGGTGTAACTCATCTTTTCCGCTATCCTATTCTTGTCATCCGGGCCCAAAGCCCCGGTTTCCGTTCAGGCCTGATGGAAAAGAAAGGGGTGATCACACTAATCGACGGTCCTCAACGACCTAGACAACTTCGATCCATCCCCTCCCGCCCGATCCGGAGTAGCCACCCCGGATCGGGCATCTCTTACTGGACCAAACGGCTTGGAAAGTCATAAGACAAGACAACCCCATCAGTCCCCGTCACTGGGGCATGCCGGTGCTCGCCGGCGGCATGAGCAAAAATTCACGACAGAAGATCGCGGGCCGCGTGGCTAGCGCCGGGCCCGCGCCCGTCGGCAGCGTCGCCGCGCATTGATCTTCAGCTGCGGCCCGACCGGGTTGCTGCGGGTCAAATCAGGACCCGCAGCAATCTCGATAGGTCTTACTCAGCCGGATCAACCGGCTGGTACCACCAATACGTGCACTCCCCATGATCCCAAATTTGACATATCAACAGGGAAGCGTCGGCCGGATCGCCTCGGTAAGTGTCGGCCGGGGCCGGAACGGTCGTCATCAGGCTAGCCGCAGTGCCAGCAAGTAGGGTGCGCAGCCAGGCGGACCGAAATTTCGTCGGCCGCTTCGGGGAGCCCAGGGCGATATCTTTTGATGAGAGGGTCATCGTACTCTTTCTCTTGTTTCATAACGTGTTTGCGGATGATCCGGCGTCGTTTGCCATTTGGCGATCGCGCCCGTCGGACGATGTTGATTAAGGTCTCCTAGTTCATAAGATCTCCTGACTGGTTGGCCCAACAACGACCTTCTGGCAGAGTTAGCTGACAGTAGCCTGAAAGGCACCAGAGTTTGCGCGACGGTGATCGTGCGTGGCCTCAGTTTCTAAAGGTGTCTGAACTAGTGATGGCAGCGGACGTTTCTCGCTCCTGGATCCGGCATCGAATCCGCAATGGCGTGATCAGTATCCACCAAAACGCCACTCACAAACGCGTTCTGTTTCCAGATGCCGCAGCAACAATCGCAGCAATACAAGAGCTCAAATCCGGCGTGCGGCAACACCTCGACTTTAACCCACCTGCTACCGAATAAGGGTATCAACATGATAGATCGTAAATGCCATCGATATCGATCACGCGCGCATCGACCTGACCGCAAAGCTCAAGCAGCCTGTGCCAGTCCGGACCATTGCGCGACAACCGAGAGGCCTCAAGACACAATACTGCGCCGACATGACCGGTGCACAGATCGTCGACGAGCCGCTCGAAACCCGGGCGCTCGACGGCGCCGCTCGCGCTGCGGCCCAGATCCTCGTCGATCACCTCGACATTGTGGAACCCCCAACGCCGCGCAACGTCGACCAGATCATATTGCCGGCGTTGACTCTCAAGGTTTGCATGAACCTGTTGGGCCGTCGACTGTCTGACGTAGACGACGGCCTTGCGCTTCAGGAGTGCCATGGGAAGAAGATTACCGCCCGTCATCGGTCATCTCCTTCTCCGCGACACCTGCAGCCGCCATCAGCAGCTTGGCGAGGCTCGCGACCGCGACCGCGCGTTGCGCTCTCGTCAGCCCGTCCAGGGCTCGGGAGTCGAGTGGCATGATCAACTGCCGTAGTGCTGGCAGCCGGCTTGGCGGGGGCAATGTCTTCATCGATAACCTCCTTAGCGTTCAAACCGCTCGCAAGGCCATTACGAAATCCCCGATGGATCAAGAGGTTGTGAAGGTCAGTCAGCGCATCCACGGTCACCCGAGGGCTGCCCAAGGTGAACGCTTCACAAACGTCGCGATCCAACATCCATGTGGGAACGACAATGACTTCGCCATGGCGCACGACAATGTGCGCGACTCTGCCGTTCGCCCGCTCCTCGGTATACTCGCATCGAACGGTCCGCTCGAAATACGGATGCCATCGATACCAAACGACAACCTCGCGCCCGACATGGGCAGAATGTCTGCGAGATGACGATCACGCGAAAGAATAGTCTATTCGCCGGCAGCCACGGCGGTGGACGAACCTGGGCGACGGTAGCCACCTTGCTTGCAAACCTGCAAAATGAACAGCGTCGATCCGCTCGACTGGCTCTCGCAGACCTTGACCCGCATCGCTCAAGGCTGGCCGGCATCCGAAATCGAAATGGACAGTTCGAAATACCTCGCCTTTTGAACCGGATTTTGATTCACTCGGCGCGTTGATTTGCGCGGA
Source organism: Mesorhizobium huakuii (assembly GCF_014189455.1). Classification (NCBI taxonomy): domain Bacteria; kingdom Pseudomonadati; phylum Pseudomonadota; class Alphaproteobacteria; order Hyphomicrobiales; family Phyllobacteriaceae; genus Mesorhizobium; species Mesorhizobium huakuii. Next base: position 21,888 of record NZ_CP050299.1, on the reverse strand, counting down.
GGCAGTGGATGCGGGGACAGGCTGGTTTCTGGGACATTGACGAGCGATATGTGCGGCTGAGCGAGGCCGGCGATCCGCTGGAAAAGCTAAACTCGGTAGTGCCGTGGGAGGTTTTCCGCAAGCCGCTCGGCAAGGCGCTGAAGCGTTCCGATGGCGCGAAGGGTGGTCGGCCGCCTTACGATCCGGTGATGATGTTCAAGATCATGGTTCTGCAGGCGCTCTACGGCCTGTCTGACGACCAGGCCGAGTTCCAGATCCAGGACCGACTATCCTTCATGCGCTTCCTCGGGCTGGGTCTCGGAGACAGGGTGCCGGACGCCAAGACGATCTGGCTGTTCCGGGAGCATCTCACACATGCCGGCGCGGTGGATAACCTGTTCGCCCGTTTCGACAAGCACCTCGGCAAGGCCGGCTACCTGGCGATGGGGGGGCAGATCGTCGATGCCACCATCGTGGCGGCGCCCAAGCAGCGCAACACCGACGCCGAGAAGACTGACATCAAGGCGGGCAAGGTTCCGGACGAGTGGAAAGACAAGCCCGCCAAGCTGCGCCAGAAGGACCGGGACGCGCGTTGGACGGTGAAGTTCTCGAAGGCCAAGATGGCCGAGGATGGAAAGGTGCAGCAGCGCGACATCGCCATTCCCGCATTCGGCTACAAGAACCACGCCGCGATCGATCGTCGGCATGGCTTCATCCGCGGCTGGAACGTCACGAGCGCGGCGGCCTATGACGGCGCGCAGCTTCGCAATGTCCTCAACCGCGCCAACACCGGTTCGACTGTCTGGGCCGACACGGCCTATCGCTCGAAAAAGAACGAGGAGTGGCTGGAGAAGAACGGCTACGTCTCTGACATCCACCAGAAGAAACCGAAGGGTCGGCAGATGAGCGAGGCGACGTCGCGGGCCAATGGGCGGAGATCGAACCCGCGCATTCGTCGAACACGTCTTCGCGCAGCAGAAATCCAGGATGGGGCCTGTTCGTGCGCACCATCGGCATCGCCCGCGCCAGGACGAAGATCGGCATGGCCAACCTTGCCTACAATCTCACCCGCTTCGTGTGGCACGAGGGGCGAACTGCGTCCGCATAACGGGCGAATGCGGCGAAAACCGCCGACGCAACGCCGAAATCAATCAGCCATCTACCCAGGCAAGGGGCGAAAACCTTGTCATAAAGTCAGATTCGGCCAACCGCGCCGGTTTGTCCGCCTTGCCGTTCAAAAACCGCGGTAAATCGATCTTTCCAAATGCTCATGCCTTGGAACTTTAGGCCTGACGTTATCGGCTGACCGCTTACGAAATACGACTCATGAGTGCAGGCGTAATCGCCTCAAGCTTCTGCGAGCCGCGGTATGCTTGTTCCGCGCATAGATTGGATGTGGTGTGCCGCGCGACAGCTGACTTCCTCTGGGGCGCGCGCCCGCCGCGGATGGTCACCACCACCCCTTGTTTGACATTCTCGTTGCCTGCCAGCAGCGTGCAATGCTTCCTACGTCCAATCTGGTCGCTGCGGTCATCGAGGGATTCGAATAATCGCCTCAAAACCATCCTCGCGACCACGGGCAGGCGACGCAAGTGCAAGACTGCCACCTATCCCCCTTGATCGCCTTACTAGCGATGTTTAGACCAAGGCCTGAGCCCGCCGCTGAGGTCGCACCACGCCTAAATCGTTTTGTTATCGCTTCAAGATCTTGGGGGGCACCACCGGTCCCGAGTTTGCAATGGCAATGGTTCCATCAGTTCCGACGGAAACTGTTATCGTAGTATCGGGCACTCCATGCGTGAGCGCATTCTCAATCAGGTTACGAAGGATGATGGCAAACGCATCGACGTCTACTTTGCGCATCAAAGTGGGGCAGCCGTCGACGTCAAGGATTAGCCGTCCGGCAAATCGCGGTTTTTTCTCAAAGTCATCAATTTCTAGCCGAACCACTCGGACAAGATCGATCGCGTGGTCTGCGATGCCGATCCCCGATTCGGCCCGCGCGAGTTGAAGCAGTTTTTCGGTAAGGTGGCCAAGCCTCGACAGCGATTTCTCGATGCCGCGCGCACGCGTTCTCGCCGAGCCCAGGGGAATTTCGGCCACTAACCTCTGCAGCTGAGCCAGCGAGCCTGCGATCGGCGTGCGCAGTTCATGTGCACAGTTTGCGGCGAACTCGCGTTCGGCATCCAGGGCCGCCCGTAGACGTTCGACAAGCCGATCGACGGAGGCCGCGATGGGGGCCAATTCTGCCGGGAGGCCGCTCGACCCCATCAGTGTGAGATTGCCGCCGTCGCGCAACCCGATCTCCTGTTTCAGTACTTCGATTGGCGCCAGCGACCGCCGGATTACCATCCAGCACACGGCTACGCTAAAGGGCAGGAAGACGATCATCGGAACGAAGACCTTAACTGCGGCCTTATTGACTTCGTGACGGCGGACCGAGAGCGGTTGGGCCGCCTGCGCAAACAGGTCGAGCGCTATTTTCTTCGTATAGATGCGGTCAGTAGCGGTTGTCGAAAAGCCTTCACGCAAGGGAGCAGATGGGAATGGCTTCGGCGGATTTTCGATCAAATCGAGGAGCACCTTCCCGTCACGCGTGCGAACTTGGAACTGAATAATCCAATCGTCGAAGCTGGGCGGCTCAGATACTTCAAACTTCTTCTTCGCCACATCGACGTACGCCGACGCCGCGACCTCGGCAGTTTGCTCCAGATAGTCGTCGCAGATTTCGTAGATAACGTCCTTTACCATGAGCGCAGCAATGGTGGGGACGAAAATCCAGACCAGGAGCGTTGCGCCCCCCAGCCTCAGTATCAGCCTGCGCGTCATGCTGTGCGGCTTCTTCATGTGACCATGAACCTGTACCCGAAGCAACGCACTGTCGCTATTCGGTCCCCGCCGATCTTCTTGCGGAGCCGGCTAACATAAACCTCCACGGTGTTGCTCTCAATCTCCGAACCCAAGGAAAAGAGTACGTCCTCGATCTTCGCCTTCGAAACTACCGTTGCGGGCCGGCGCAGAAGGCAGTCGAAAACTGTCCATTCGCGTGCAGTCAGGTAGACCGCCCGCCCGTCGCGCTCGCAGCGCCGCTCGGCCGAGTTTATTGACAGCGTCCCGACACAATATGGCTCCGGGAGCTTCCCATGACGACGCCCCACGGCATGAATGCGCGCGGAAAGTTCGCCGAGATCGAACGTCTTGACCAAATAGTCGTCGGCACCTGCGTTGAGCCCCTCGATTTTGTCCGAGACCTGATCGCGAGCTGTCACGATGATGACCGGTGTCGAATCAAGCCGCTTCCTCATCTCCCGCACGTAATCGATGCCGTTGCCATCTGGCAGGTGAATGTCGAGCAGGACAAGCTCGTAGGAGACCAAACTTGCTTTATCCCGCGCTTCGGACAGGTCCTTGGCCCAGTCGACCGCGTGGCCATCAGCCATCGTATGTTCGCGTACAGCACTGCCAAGGTCCTCGTCGTCTTCAATGAGTAGTATTCGTATCATGTGTGCCGGCTCCAGTTCGAGGGCAAGATCCTTGCCTTATTGACAGAACCTGACGCTACGCTGAACCCCCGTGGCGCAAATGTCCGGAGGCTTTCAGGCTCCTGTCAGCTATGGGTGTCAGAAGGGGCGTCATTGCAACAATCGATTAAAAGGCCAGTTATGAACGACATCCTGATCTCGGCACTTTTTATTAATGTGACCACCGTCGGCTCTGCACTGGCCGGCGGGAAATCCGACCTGGGAATCGCCGAATGGCAACCGCGCCAAGCCGTACTGATTAAGCTTGAAGCGGACCGAAGGCAGCTCCGTTCGATTAAAACGGACGACGGCTGGTCGGATGCCGTCGAGTCGAAGGGGCTCGAGGTCGAAACGCACTTCGACCTCAAAACTTGGCCCGTGTGGGTGGTGCCGGCGAAGGAGCTAAGGATAAACCGATGCGCCACCACCAGAGTGGAACCCCTGTCCACTGTAGCCTCGAGGCAAGCCTTGTGGCGTTATCCTTCGTCGACGAAGTATGATCGGCATGAGCCGGATGGCCATGCCGCCGCGGCCCTCATCATGGAAATGTCGCCTTATTCATTCGCCCGCGATGCGAAGGATGCACTGTCATATCCTGAGTGCATGATCTTCAAGCGTGAAGCGCGCTATCTGGGCCAAAACCCGTAGGGGAGCATCGAAGGTGATCCCTTGCTGACCTAGACGGCACTCACCGGCTGTCTACACGAGTGAGGCCTTTCGAGCATCCAATAGGGTCAAGGAGGGACGTGACGGCTTGCTGATCTCATGCCGCCTCAGCTCGCGCTTTATATCGGCGGTGCCCTCGGAAGCGTCAGTCACAGCGAGAACCTCGTTCGCGCCAATGACCACTCAGATGTATGCGCGCCCAAGCGCGCGTCGCTTGATAGGAAACTGTCTCCGGAATGCGACCAAAGCAAACGTCCAAAATCCGCAACTGCATCGGAAGGTGCGTTGTTCCGGTCAGCCTACTCTTCGGTCCCATCGCGTTAGCGCTGGGCTTGCTGCTGCTAACTGCCTCGGAAGGGGACAATGAATGCTCGCCCGGTGCTTCACTATCATCTTCATCGCCGCGTGTCCGCGTTCGCAATCATGCTTTCCGCGTCGGTTGCGACTTCTCAGCAGAAAAAGCTCTTGCCGGAGCCATTCTCGGTCCAGGTCGATGAGAGTCAATGCCGTTTCCGCCGCACGACAGGGCAAAACAATGTCTTCAGAGAGCGGAGGTGAGCGTTGATGAAGGGTAAAAGAAGGGTGCTTGTCTGGTGCCTAGGGATCGCCGCGGTGGTGTTTGCCATTGCATCCGCGACCGAAGGTTTCGAACACGAGACGCGCGATCCTGTCGTCACGCAGCGCGTGATACTCGGTTCGGTCGAGGAGACCGTTCTTGCGAACGGCGTTTTGGAGCCTGCCCGTACGGTTAGAGTTGGTGCCCAGGTATCGGGCCAACTGAAGACATTGTATGTAAAGCTCGGTCAAACGGTTAAGTCTGGTGACTTGATCGCCGAAATTGACCCTACGAAAGAGCAGCACAAACTACTCACTGCCCAAGCCAACCTCGCCAGTGCCAACGCGGATCGCAAGGAAGCAGGAATACGACTGAAAGAGGCCGAGATGGATTTCCGGAGAAAGAAGACACTGAGCCGGAACAAGGCAGCATCGGCCGCCGACCTGGAGAAAGCGCAAGCGACGTTTTTTGCGCAGGAGGCGAAAGTCGAGCAATGTGAAGCGCGGATCGAGGAGAAGACGCTCGCGGTTGAGGAGGCCCGCGCAATCCTCGACCATACGAAGCTCAGCGCGCCCATGGACGGCGTCGTTGTTGCTGTGCTGGTTAAAGAAGGTCAAACGTTGAACTCAAGCCAGGCCGTGCCGGGGATCGTGGTTCTTGCACAACTCGACGTCATGCGGGTGAAGGTGCAGATTTCGGAAATCGACATTGCCCGTGTAAAGCCAGGTCAGAACCTCCGCTTCACGCTCCTGGGGGACACTCGAGTCCCTATTTCAGGCGTACTGGAAGAGATAGAGCCCGCGCCTCCGTCGATTGCTGATGATCTCAGTGCGGAAACCCAGGCGTCAGCAGTCTACTACAACGGCCTCTTTTCCACATCGAACCCGGAAGGGCGGCTTCGGCCAAAGATGAACGCCTTGGTTAAGGTTGTTTCCGGCCAGGCCGAGAACGTACCGCTCGTAGCATGGTCAGCTCTGACGGAGCCAGATGCACATGGTCGCTACCGCGTGCAGATTCGCACGCCAAGCGGCGAACTCACGGAGCGCCTGGTGACAATAGGCTTGACCGACACGCTCAAGGCGCAGGTACTCGATGGCCTCTCTGTCGGTGATGAAGTTGTCATCCCTGCCGCTGGAAAGGGAACCAATGTTGGGCGCGGTGATGAAATGAATGCACTCCTTGAAATCGAGAACGTTTCGCGGGTTTTCCACGCCGGAGACGAGACGATTATGGCGCTGGCCGGCGTCAGCCTTTCCATCGCGGGTGGCGAACTGGTGGCGATCGTCGGCGCAAGCGGCTCAGGCAAGACGACGCTAATGAACATCCTGGGTTGCTTGGACCAGCCGAGTTCTGGTGACTATCGCGTCGGCGGCCGCAGCGTTGCCGGCCTGACCGCGGACAATCTTGCGGCGTTGAGACGGGAACATTTCGGCTTCATCTTCCAACATTATCAGCTTCTCGGAACGCTGAGCGCGGCCGACAACGTGGCGATGCCCGCCGTCTATGCCGGCCTCGACGCCGGCTCACGCCGGGAAAGGTCGACATCTCTACTGCGCAGGCTAGGTCTCGGTGATCGTCTCGACCACCGTCCGAACCAGCTGTCCGGCGGCCAGCAACAGAGGGTTTCGATTGCCCGCGCGTTGATGAATGGCGGTCGCATCATCCTCGCGGACGAGCCGACAGGGGCGCTAGATAGGAAGAGCGGCGAAACCGTTCTCGATACCTTGAAGGCACTTCATGCCGACGGTCATACCATCATCATCGTGACTCACGACATGGAGATCGCAAGTCACGCTGACCGCATCATCGAAATCCGAGAAGGGGTCATCCTTTCCGACCGCCGGACGCGGGACCGGAAGACTGATGGGCCGCCGGCGTTACACGACAGCAGGCCCGTCGGTTCGCTCTCGGCGTTCAGGCGCCGCCTGGTAGAAGCCTTTCCGATGGCGATACGATCGATGGCAACCGATCGCGTGCGTACCTTCCTCACGATGCTCAGCATCATTATCGGCATTGCGGCAGTTGTGACGGCCTTCGGTTTCGGCGAGGGCGCCCGTCAGGAACTTCTGCGCCAGTTGGGAGGATTTGGAGCCAGCACTCTCGAGATCTCTCCCGGGCGCCATTTTGGTGACAAGGGTGCTTCGAGCATCAAGGCCCTGGTCGTCTCGGATGCCGATGCGCTCGCCGACCAGTCTTACGTCGACAGCGTGACCCCGGAAGTCCGGACATCCGCACAAATTCGTTTTGGGCACACTTCCGTCGCGGCGACAGTCACCGGCGTCGGCCAGGATTATCTTAAGGTCAACGCTCTCAAGTTGCTGAAGGGCTCATTCTTTTCAGCCGAGGCCATCACTGAGCGCAGCCAGGAAGCAGTGATCAATGACAGGATGGCCGCAACTCTCTTCCCTAACGACGAATCGCCGCTCGGAAACATCCTCCTGATCGGGCGTGTTCCCGTCGTCATTATTGGCGTCTTTGCGCCCCCACCGGCGCTACGGTTTGACAGCTCGCCGAAGATCTTACTTCCTTATACGGCCGTGAAGGGCAGACTTGAGGGTGCCGGTCCAAGTCTTCATGCCCTGACGGTGCGGGTCGCCGATTCTGTCGACACGACTGTCGCGGAGCGCGCCGTCGTCGGCCTGATGACTCGTCGGCACGGCACGAAGGACTTCACTGTTTTCAACCAAGATCAGTGGCGTAAGTCGGTTGAGCACACATCTCAGACGATGTGGCAACTGACCTCCTCCCTGGCTGCGATCTCGCTGGTTGTCGGAGGCATTGGTGTCATGAACATGATGCTGATCACCGTCACTGAACGGACCCGCGAGATCGGCTTGCGCATGGCTGTTGGAGCGCGCCGGATCGACATCATGCTTCAGTTCCTGATTGAGGCCGTCACAATGTGCATCGCCGGTTCAATTCTCGGCGTGGCACTCGCGCTCGGCATCGCAACCGTATTGGGCGAGCCGGGCAGCGAGTTTCCGATAATCATCTCGGTCAAAGCTATTGTCGCTGCCTGCGCAGTAGCGCTCTGGATGGGCCTGACCTTTGGCTTCCTTCCCGCCCGTAACGCATCCCGCCTGAATCCCGTAGATGCGCTGTCAAGAGACTGAAAAATGACGCTCATCAGACGGATCTTACCTTGTTCCTTTGTCTTGCTCGCGGGTTGCACCAGCCTGTCGAGCACATATCCTGGCCCCGAACTCCCTCCAGGGGCCCTGCTGGCCAACCGGCGCGGCAGCAAGTGCTAACCACGCCACGGCAGACACTGCTGGCTGACGTTCGAGCTGATCGGCGAGGTCATCAACGAAAACGACGATGTCCTCCTCGTGGCTGCTTGCGCTAATCACGCCTCTTATTAGCGCTCTGCATCCACCTGGTCTTCGGCTTTCCCGACCGTAACGCCTTGTGCCAGCCCTCAAGAGATTGAAAATGAAGCTCATCAGACTGATCGTACCCGGTTGCCTTGTCCTGCTCGCCGGTTGCAGCCTGTCGAGCACATATCTTCGCCCCGAACTTCCAGCCGGGCCCCACTGGTCGACCGCTGCGGTAGGGAGCGCTGTGCAGGCCAGCACAGACCGCTGGTGGCTGGCGTTCGGGAACGCCAATCTCGACAAGCTTGTCGGCGAGGTCATCGGCCGAAATAATGACGTCCTCATTGCGGCTGCTAACGCCTATCCCGCCCGACTTCAGGCAAATACAGCTGCGCAAGCCTTGCTCCCCCAGGTGAACGGCCAGGTCGGCGGGAGCGACACATCCATCAGTGTGTCTTATGAGATTGATCTGTGGGGCAAGCTAGCGGCAAAGAGGGACAAGGCGGATTTTGAGGCTTATGCGACAGCGGAAGATTACGAAAACGCGCGCCTCCTCGCTAGCGCAGGAACCGTCGAGGCGTATTTCAACATCGCGTACGCCAATCAGTCGCTCGCGTCGGCGGAAACCAGCCTTGCCCATGCCAAGCAGACTTTGGCGCTTGTGCGCGCCCAGCTTGCGGCCGGTGCGGTTTCCGATCTGGATCTCAGCAGGGCCGAGCAGCAGGTCGAGGAGCGGGCATTGACGGTTTCGAAGGGCAAGCAGTATCGCCTTGTACAGCGGAACGCCCTGGTTGTGCTCTTGAATGGCGCACCTAACCCTGTTCCAGAGCCGCAGCGCCTGCCGAGCAAGAAGCTACCCCCGATCCAGACTGGGTTGCCGGCCGACCTGCTCGCGCGTCGCCCAGACTTGCGAGCCGCAGAGGCCAGGCTCCGTGCCATGCTGAAGAACGTCGACGCAACTCAGGCCAGTTTCTACCCGGCGATTTCCCTCACCGGATCCCTCGGCACCGCCAGCGGGCAATTGCTCGCGTTCATCTCCAATCCCGTTGCGACGTTAGGTGCAAACGCTGCCTTGTCCCTCCTCAATTTCAAGGACATAACGCTGCAGGTTGCGGTTTCCAGGGCACAGTATGAAAAAGAGGTCCTCGGATTCCGCACTACTTTGCTCACTGCCTTCTCCGAAGTTGCCAATACACTCGGTGCACAGGCCGACTATGCCGAACAGGTCCGACGCCGCCGCCATGTCCTAGGGGCCGCCCAGGAAACCGAGAAGCTGCTCGAAGCCCGTTACCGGTCGGGTGCCATCAACCGCATTGACTGGCTCAATGCCCAGGAGAGCCGCTGCGCAGCCGAGATGGCGCTTGCCCACGCCCGCCACGACCAGTTGCTCAACGAATCGAAGCTGTACCGCAGTCTGGGCGGCAGTGCGGGCAGTGCGGGGCCGGATCGCCGGAGGAGCAATAGGGAGCAAAGGCCCTAAGGTGGGCTAGCTGAATGGCGTAGCGCCGAGACGGCAGCTATCTCGCGAACTGCCCTGTGAGTCTTGAGGGACTGTCCAACGAATGAACAGCCTTTAAAGAAAAAACCCTGGCAACAATGTTGTTGTCTATGGAATCGCAGACGCTGCTGGCTACGCGCAGGCGCGAATCCGATCGTGACACTGCAACCGTCCAGCTAAGGATGCCCCACCAAAGGCTGGGGTCAAACGTCCAGCTGATGCGCGAAGAAGAGTTCGCCTGTCGCCTCGGCGCCCTGCGGAACACTCTCGGCCGATTCCTTGCACCGGTCACCTAGACTAGTTTCCGTCCAGAAACGCCAACACATTGATATTATTACGTGAATCGGCACTTTGTGCAGGCAAGGCCCGGCGGGTTCAGATATACTTTGGTTTCATGCCACTGATTCCAAAGCACAATCTGAAACCGCCGGAGCCGACTAATGCGCCAAGAACGCACCGTCCAAGCCAGATCCTATGAGGAGGGTGGATAGCGACCTGCGCTGTGGCAAAGTGAGGTCGCGTAATCAACACCTTATCCTGGAGGCAAGCATGCCCGTAGCAGCTCACCAACCCAAAGCGCCGACCGCTATCCGCACCGATCTTGGCGCGATTTTCGTCTCGTTGGAATTGAGTCGCTCGAAATGGTTGATCACCTCGCTGTCGCCGGGTGGCGGCGAGAAGATGTCGAAACATGCGGTGGCGGCCGGCGATGTCGCCGGCATGCTGGCGCGATTTGCCGAGCTCAACAGGATGGCGCAAGCGCGGACCGGGCGGCACTTTCCGATCATCGCGATCCAGGAGGCCGGGCTCGACGGCTTCTGGATCCATCGCGTGCTGCAGGCCGAAGGAATCGAAAGCCACGTCGTCGATGCGGCATCGATTGCAACCTCGCGCCGACGGCGCCGGGCCAAGACCGACAAGATCGACGGTGAGGCGCTGGTCAGGGCGTTGCTGGCCTACAAGCGAGGCGAGCCACGGGTGTGTGCGATGCTCCGGGTGCCGACGCCCGAGGAAGAAGACCGTCGCCGCATCTCGCGTGAGCGCAAGGCCTTGACGAACGAGCGCGTGCGACACGTCAATCTCGTCAAAGGCCTGTTGTTCGCCCAGGGCGTGTCCGGCTACGAGCCGCTGCGCCGCGACCGGCGGAAGAGATTGGAGGCGCTCAAGACCGGCGACGACCGACCCTTGCCGGCCCATCTGCAGGCGCAGGTCGGCCGGGAACTCGCCAGGCTCGAACTGCTGCTCGAGCAGATCAAGGCGGTCGAGACCGAGCGCGATGCCATGCTCGCGGCCACGCAGGTTGTCTCGCCGGCACCGGCGATGCTGCTCCACCTGAAGGGGATCGGGCCGGAGTTTGCCGCTGTCCTGTGGTCGGAGGGGCTGTCGCGTCACTTCGACAACCGACGACAGGTCGCCGCCTATGCCGGCGTGGCGGCGACCCCCTGGCAGAGCGGCTCGGTCGATCACGACCAGGGGGTATCGAAAGCCGGCAATCCAAGGCTGCGAACGACGCTGATCCAGACGGCCTGGCTCTGGCTGCGCCATCAACCGCGATCGGCGCTCACCTTGTGGTTCCAGGACCGGGTCAAACACAACGGCGGCCGTCTCAAGAAGGCGACGATTGTGGCGCTCGCCCGCAAGCTGCTCGTCGCGCTGTGGAAATACGTCAGCGCCGGCGTCGTCATCGAGGGTGCAGTCATGAAGACCGCCTGATGCGTTAGCCGAACTGAATTCTGCAAATCTTCCAGGACCCGATCAGTCCTGGCGGATCCAGTGGGACGAACCGAGAATATGCATGGCCGTGAAATGGCCGTAAGCCAGAATGGTCTCGTCCTCCTGAGCCCTTGTCCGCCGCAAGCGGGATATTGGTGCAGCCGTCCTGAACGGCGACCGCATGTGAGGTTGATCGCGCTCGGAGACGGCCGGTCATGCAATCGGGCTCAGACCTTGGATGCCGAAACAGTCCCGGAGTTCTGCTCATGCGTTGCTAATTTAACCCTTGACCCCAAGAAGCCCATGTGAGGCCAGGTACCAGCGCACGCAAAACAGGATCACAGATTGGTCGAACTGGCGGCCTTTGAACATCGCAATCCTCCGAAATGGTTGAAGGATCCCTTGCCACTCCCGAGTAACAAAAACGTTGCAACACATCCGCTGCCCTTGCACAGCTCTATTCGACGGTTCGGCTGTTCGTGAACTTCTTCCAACCTCTCCTTCAAGCTGGCCGGAAAGGAACGGGACGGCGCCCGCGTGCGCAAGCGCCACCCTGCGGCAACACCGTGCCAGCGACTGCTGGCAGATCCACGCACGCCTGAACCGGTTCGTGCCAGGCTTGCGCGGCTTCAAATTCCGATCGTAGATCTCGCTCGCCCAGGCGATCGGCCTCGATCCGAAATGGGCGTCGACGCCGACACACCGTGAAAGCCAAGCCCCGGAACGAACACACCCCGGTTCGTGAGGAAGACCGCGAACTCATCGGCATTGTGTCCGAGCGCACTGTAGAAGACCTTTCCAGCCCCATAGCGACGCTTCCAGACGACCGGCATGACGAGACCGCCTATCCCGGGGAAATGCGCGTCGGTGAAGGTGGTCGTGGCCAGCACCTCATTGCCCGGATCGACATGCATGTAATACTGCTCCGACCGATAGGCGAAATCACTGATGCCGCTGGTGATCGGATCATCCGGTCTGGTGACGGCGACCGTGTAGTCGATGATGTCGCCGGGATGGGCAACCCATTGGCCGCCGGTCATGAACTGATAATCGGTTTCGCTGCGGAAACTGTCGCACATCGTGCCATGAAAGCCGCCAAGCCCGCTGCCCTGGCGAACCGCGAGAACCAGGTTCTGAAGTTCGGCCTTCTCGATCGTCGACATCGTAATCACGGGCACGATGAAGATCGAAGGAAGCAAGCTTCGGATCGGCGAACATCCCCGTGCCCTCGCCGAGCGTGACGTCGAATCCGTTGCGTTCAAGCAGCGCGCGTACGATTTTCGCGCTCTGTTCCGGTGTGTGTCCTTGCCAGCCGCCCCAGGCAATCAAGGCCTTCTTCGGCATCTTGTCTCTCCCTGCACTATCCGCCCTGATCAATCCGAGTTCAGCGCCAGCCCAGCGCCGGAGCGACATGGGTCAGGATCGCCTCGATGACATGCGCGTTGTAATCGACGCCGAGCTGGTTGGGCACGGTCAGCAGCAGCGTGTCGGCCTCGGCGATCGCCTCGTCTTGCGCCAATTCCTTGACGAGCACATCCGGCTCGGCCGCATAGCTGCGCCCGAAGATCGCCCTGGTATTTTCCTCGATGAAGCCGATCTGGTCGCTGCTCTGGTTGCCGCGCCCGAAATAGGCCCGGTCGCGATCGTCGACCAGCGCGAAGCTACTGCGGCTGACAGAGACGCGCGGTTCGCGCTGATGCCCGGCCGCCTTCCAGGCCTCGCGGTAGATGCGGATCTGCTCGGCCTGCTGGACGTGGAACGGCTTGCCGCTCTCGTCGAATTTAAGCGTCGAGCTCTGCAGGTTCATGCCAAGCTTCGCTGCCCATTCCGAAGTGGCGTTGGTGGCAGCACCCCACCAGATCCGCTCGCGCAGGCCCTCGGAATGCGGCTCAAGGCGCAGCAGGCCGGGCGGGTTGGGGAACATCGGCCGCGGATTGGGCTGGGCGAACCCCTCGCCCCGCAGCGTGTCGAGGAAGACCTCGGCGTGATGCCGCGCCATGTCGACGTCGCTCTGTCCTTCCGGCGGGGCATAGCCGAAATAGCGCCAGCCATCGATCACCTGCTCGGGCGATCCGCGGCTGATGCCAAGCTGCAGCCGGCCGCCGGCAATGATGTCCGCTGCACAGGCGTCCTCTGCCATACAGAGCGGATTCTCGTAGCGCATGTCGATGACGGCGGTGTCGATCTCGATGCGGATGGTCTTTGCGCCGACAGCCGCCAGCGGCGGGAACGGCGACGCGAGCTGGCGAGCGAAATGACGGATGCGGAAATAGGCGCCGTCCGCGCCCAGTTGCTCGGCGGCGACGGCAAGGTCGATGGACTGCAGCAGCGCGTCCGATGCCGACCGCGTCTGGGATTGCTATGAGGGCGTCCAGTGCCCGAATGAAAGGAAGCCGATATTTTTCATGCCCGCGATAGGTTCGGGCTGATCAAATGCAAAGCCGTTTCACGCCGATCTGCCGACAGTGCGTTCATCAAATAAAACTGATGCGCGCCGTCATTGATGGCGCTCCATCAGCGAAACCGACTAGAAGTGGTAGCTACTATTGCCTACAAATAAATCAACTTGATTTGTTTTCTGCGGAAAGTTTTGTTGGTAATGCGCACATGACCCTCAGGAAAGCCATCGCTGGCACCAATCTCGAACAGGCCAAGTCCCACAATCGCCGCGTGGTGATCGAAGCGATCAGGACCAACGGTGCATTGTCTCGGGCGGCGATCGCGCGCCTGACGGCGCTGAGCACGCAGACCATCTCCAACATCGTCGAGGAACTCGAGCGCGAAGAACTGCTTCGCGCGCAAGCCACGCTGAAGGGCGCCCGCGCCAGCCGGCGGTGCCCTATTCGATCAATCCCGACGGTGGCTATTCGATCGGCTTGCAGCTCGACCATCAGCTGGCGGTCGGCGTCATCACCGATCTCTCCGGCACGGTTCGCGCCCGCATCGAGCGCTCGGTCGACAGGCCGACGCCGGCGCAGGCAATGCCCTTGCTGGCCGCGATAGCCGGCAACCTGATGCGCAAGTTTCGCTTCGACCGCAATCGCTTGCTTGGCATCGGCATGGCTATGCCTGGCCCGTTCGACGTCGAGGGCATGACCTCGGTCGGGCCGACCGCACTGCCCGGCTGGCAGGATTTCCCCGTCGCCGAAGAATTGCAGCGGTTGACCGGCATTCCGGTGACGGTCGAGAACGACGCCACCGCCGCCGCCATCGGCGAGCGGCTCTACGGCGTTGCCCGCAACCTCAGCAGCTTCGTCTATCTGTTCATCGGCACCGGCCTTGGCGCCGGCTTGTTCCTGGACGGCCATCTCTACAAGGGCAGCCGCCACAATGCCGGCGAGATCGGCCACATGATCGTCAGGCCCGGCGGCCTCGAATGCGGCTGCGGCAAGCGCGGCTGTCTTGAGCGCTACGTCTCGTTGCGCGCCGCCTATGAGTGCCTGGATATCCCCGATCCCGATCATGCCTCGCCGGAATTGCTGGAAGCGTTGCTGGCCAATGGCGACAGTCTGGAAGCATGGGTCGCCCAGGCAATCGATCCGCTGCGCCAGGCGATCAACATGCTGGAACTCGCGCTCGATCCCGAAACCGTGGTCCTCGGCGGCTTCATGCCGGTCGGCGTCATCGAGCTTCTGGCGAGCCGGCTCGACCCCTTGTACCTCTCGGTCAGCTCGACCAGCGCCCGCACCGTGCCGCGGGTCCTTGTCGGCGCCGCCGGCAAGGACACTTCAGTTCTAGGCGCCGCAGCGCTGCCGATCTTCTCCGAGACCAATCCGCAATTCGACGTTCTGCAGAAGCCGCATTCCCGCTAAGTCTTTACGCCGGTCCGTAGAGAACCGGCATCAGCCCGGCCAGCGCCTTGAACCGCTCGCAGGATTTTCGCTCCGGCTGCGTCCAGCCGGTTTCCGCGAGCGCCGAGATGCGGGGAAACACCAGCCGGTCGAAGACGGCGCGATCGGTAATCGGCTCCGACCAGATACAGGCCTGGACGCCGAGCAGTTTGGTCTTCTGGGTATCCGTCCAGCCTCGACGGGATCGAAGCCGTGCAGCTTTTCCGGATCGGACCAGCCGGCCCACGCCGCACCCGGTTCCGACCAGTCCGGGCTGTTGGCCATGTCGAGACAATAGACCTGGCGCGGCAGACCACCATCGCATAGCCTTCGCCCGCAAGGGCCGCCGAGGCTTCGACCGTTCGCCAGCCGCAGAGGTAGCTTCTCTGCTTGTCGATGACGTTGCCGTGCGCGGCCTCCTGCCAGCCGCCGGTGATGCATGCGCGGGACGCATGGAACGACTGAATGCGGCCGAGAAACTGGGCCTGCAGCACCGCTGGCTCCCGAGCCGTCGATCTCATCGGAGCCAATGCGTGTTGGTGGCCACGTTGAGACGCTCGGCATGCGCGGCCGCAAGCCCCTGCCCACCAACCTCAGTGAGCCGCGCCAGCGCCTGCGGCGAGCCTGACCAAGCGCCCATCGGCACCATCGTCGGCGCCGATGTGGATGGTCCTCGCCATAGCCTATGTGGCTTTCCTTGCCTGGGCGCGGCGCAAGGGCAGCTTGCCTGGCAGGCGTGTGGGCCTGGCAACCGCGGTGCTGCTGGGTGGCATTGTGCTGGCTTTTCCGCTGACGGGCGCCGGCGCGACCTCGGAAATACCGGCGCTGGCCGGACACGGCCTCCGCTGTCTATCAGACCTTTCCAGCAGTCGAGGCGCGTCGGATCTTGCGACGCCTGGAGTTCCACTACACACCCAGGCACGCCAGTTGGCTCAACATCGTCGAGATCGAAATCGGCGTTATGCGCCGCCAATGTCTTGATCGCCGCATCGCTAGCCGCGACCTCCTTGAAACAGAGATCCGGACCTGGGAACGCCGCCGCACCGAAAGTGGCGCCCGCATCCGCTGGATGTTCTCCACACAGCAGGCCCGAGCGAAGATGGCAAAATCCTATCCCACGCCATCTCTCAAAGAGTCATAATCACCGCGACGCGACACTAGTAACCTCCCCGATCTCGTACGCGAAGAGGGCCATGATCTCTTGGCACAAATCGGTGAAAAGACCGTCAGAATTGACAACAAGACCCAGAAGCTGGCCTCTCTCGCCAAGCAGACCGATATGGCGCGGCGTCTTCAGACTATGCCGGGTATCGGGCCGATGACCGCTGTGGCGGTCGAAGCTTTCGCGCCAACGATGGAAAACTTCAAATCGGGGCGCAACTTTGCCGTCTGGCTTGGCCTCGTGCCGCGACAGTTTTCGTCCGGCGGCAAGGAAAGACTGGGTAAGGTCTCGAGGGCCGGCCAGGTCGACATTCGTCGGCTGCTGATCATCGGTGCCATGGCTCGCGTAAATTGGGCGAGCCGCAAGGCAACATCCACTGATCCCTGGATGATGCGTATGCTTGGAAGAAAGCCCCGAATGCTGGTGGCGATCGCGCTGGCGAATAAGATGGCGCGTATGATCTGGGCGATGCTGATGTGGCAGGAAGATTATCGGAATCCGGGGTTGCCGGCGGCTGCATGAACGCAGCTATCGTCAATGTCGGCCAACAGGTGTGAGAAGTCGATGACCTGAATGGGCACAAGATCGAACGATCCGGCTCAGGAAAACCAGCACTGCTCTTCGAGCTCAGAGCTCGTGAACAAGATTTGGACCTGATCCGCTGATCACCATCCCGGCCAGCGGTCGCTGAAAACGCCGCAAATGAAGGCCTGACAGAAGACCGCATTCGATCACACGTTCAAAAGGTAAGAAACGACTTGCACAACGGGCGGCAACCACAGAAGAGCAGTGCGAAATCGTACGCGGCCTTTATCAACCAAAGACAGCGACGGCTGATTTGATGATGATGCCGCCATCCGGGCTTCGGCGCATCTGACGACCCGTGGCGGTGCGAAAAACATTCGTCAATTGCAGCGCAGGCGGCACGCGCGACCACAGGGTTCGCACACTCTCCCGGCCATGCCGGGTTTTGCGAATGACGTTTCCTGTGACGACGCGCTGCGACCATCGGAAGCCGATCTCGTGGAAATACAGGCCGGCATGCTGCGGGCTGATATGATGAAAGACGCCGGCGATGTTACGGCGGACGCGGGAGTTGAAGCCCTCCACCGAATTGACGTGGACGGCGTCGCGAACATACTCACCGCTGGAATGCTTCACTGTCTCATGCTTGGCAAAGCTCTCACCAATGGCCATGAATGCCTTCCACTCGTCGCTCATCAAATGAGCTCCCAATTCGATCTGCGCTTCAATGACGCGTTCGCTTGCTCGCGCCGAGAGACCGATCACGACCGCAGCACGCGCGTCACCGGCCAGAGTGCCAGGCATGACGTCAGTCGGCCGCCGCACCATCGCCATGACTGGCGTTTTGTCCGTATTCGCCTGGCCTTTCCGGCCGCGGCCCGGAGGCGGGTCATCGGGATTCTTTCTGGGCCTTCCACCGAGATGGAAATGGTCGATCTCCCCGTGCCGACGAGCATGTTCTCCCGCGCCACCATGAGACGTAGTGCATGTCCCATCCTCCAGGCCGTTGGCTGGCTCACCCCGAGCGCCTCGGCCAGGCGCACCGACGACAAGCCCTTGTCGGATTGCAGTAACAGCCACATTGCCTTCAGCCAGGAAAGCGCTGCAAGTATTTCAGGCATCTCACCTCCTTCAGACCAGCCCGAAGAATCGCATGAAAAGCTATAGGTCACAAGGATATTGCGGTCTTTGGTAAACACGCTAGGGAAGCTTCGTGGAGTGCAGAGGCGTGTGTGTCGTCACCGTGAACTGGAACCGGCAATCGCCGCTGGAACATTGATAAAGACCTGGTCGGGCGCGCCGCTTGCCGGCATCGCGTCCGGCAAGCGCGATCGAGCGTTTGTATCCGCAGGCGGGGCAGATCCGGCCATCCGGCCACACCATGCTTTCCAGCAACCGACGGCAATGCTGCTCATCCCGGAAAGGCCGCGATCATTTCTTCAACAGTCCGAATGTTGTGATAAAGGCCGCGTACGATTTCGAACCCCTCTTGTTCCGACCCCAACAATTGCGGCAGCCCGTCGATCAACTCTCCATTACGGCCAAGCTGGCAGCGGGGAAAGCGTACGCCACGCTTCGCGCCCTCCAGGCCAAGAACTTCGCGACGCTTTCGCTTGCGATTGACGGTCTCACGGGTCGCGCCGATCTCCTCGGCAAATTCGTCAGCCGATATCATATCCGCGCCCTTCAGGATCTCGGCGACGCGCTCCGTATCTTTGCCGTCTCGAAGGTCGAGTGCATCGGGCTGCGTTGGAGCCGCATCCTTGACTTCGATCTGCGGCTCTTCCCTGGCGGGATTAACGACAAAGGTCAGCCGCACCGTCCTGCCGGTTCTCTTCGCGCGTTTGACCGCATCCAGACAACCGGACATCCGCCGTCTCTTGGCAGTTTGTCAGATTGGCTTCACTGCCCTGCTAATCCTTCCAATCTCTAACTAGCTGAAAAACAGCCACAAATTTTATCCCTTATCTGTCTACTAGGGTGGCACGAGATTTACTTCATTAGCTAACAGGCATCGGACCCGTATTCATGTCGCGAGGCACAGCGAAGGAAGGAAACAACTTGCCAGATCTGCGACCGAAAAACACTTTATGTGGCCGGTAACATCATCAACGGCATTCTGAAACATGCCAACGCAGGCGGCGGTACCGCGCAGAAGTGGGAACATCACGGTAGTACGCCCGACCTCCACAAAGGCGCGCAGTGCGCGATGCAGTCCGACTGCCCTACGGCTAGCTTGAACAGGTACCCGCGAGCGGCTGCCGGTCGGTGCAGGGGCGTCCACGTCATCAAGGCTGTCTTTTGGAGGCAGCGTTGGGCGAGCGGATTGGGGTATCGGACGAGGAATGGGCACTGATCGGGCCGCTGCTGCCAGCAGAGCGGGGTCGAGGGTGCCGTCCGGCGCAGGAAAATCGGCGCTATTTCGAAGGCACGATATGGATAGCCCGAACCGGGCGCAATGGCGTCATCTGCCTGATGATATGGCAAATGGAACAGTGTCTTCCGCCGATACCGACGATGGGTCGCGATGGGGGTGTTCGATTCGTTGCTCGAAACGCTCGCCGAGATGGTGGAACGCGATGCCACCGCCGACATGATCGATAGCACCGTTGTCCGGGCACATCATTGTGCAGTCGGCATAAAAAGGGGACTCAGGAAACTGAGGCGCTTGGCCGATCGCGCGGCGGCTTCACCACCAAACTCCATGCGCGGTGCGACGGAAAAGGCCGACCTCTCGGCTTCGTCCTGACACCTGGCCAGGCGCATGATATTCAAGGCTTCGACCCGCTGTTTCGAATGATCGCCGACCGTATCGAGGCGCTCCTGGCGGACAAGAGTCATGACTCCGACGCTATCCGTGAAGAGATCGCCAAAGCCGGCGTGGCAACGGTACGGTCACCCGTTGCGGCCGGACGTCAGACTCGGTTGAGTTTCAACACTATCCAACGCGATAGAAGCCAATACAGCGTGTCGTGAAATTCCTCTATCGAGCCTCGGTCGATCACCGGTATGTTCGTGGGCGGAGACCGCTCGATGGCATTTCGATTCGTACACACGGCCGATATTCATCTCGACTCGCCACTGCGTTCGCTGGCGATGCGAAACCCCGACCTTGCCGAACTTCTCGGAGACGTCAGCCGTAAGGCATTTGTCTCGATCGTGGATCTCTGCCTTGCGGAACGTGTCGATGCCCTGGTCATTGCCGGCGATCTCTATGATGGCGATCAGACGTCGATGAAAACGGCGCGGTTTCTGGCCTCACAGATGACACGGCTTCACCAGGCCGGCATCAAGGTTTTCAAGATTCGTGGCAATCATGACGCAATGTCGCGGATATCGAAACAGCTCGTGTTCCCGGACACGGTCACGATCTTCGGAGGCCGTCCCCAGTCAGTGCCGCAGACAGCCGGGGGGGGTCGACGTCATGTTCCATGGCTTGAGCTTTGCTAACCCCAAGGCGCCGGACAGTCTGCTTCCCAAGTATTCAGCTCCGCGTGAAGGCGCGGTCAATGTCGGCATCATGCATACGAGCCTGGCCGGATCGCCCGGCCACGACGTCTACGCTCCCTGCAGCGTCGCTGACCTGCACAGCCATGGCTTGGACTACTGGGCCCTTGGGCACATCCATGTCCGCCAAGTCCATCCCGGGGCGAGCACCGTGGTGATGCCAGGAATTCCACAGGGCAGGGACATCAACGAGGCAGGCGATAAATCCGTCACCCTGGTGACGATACGAGACGACCGCACCGTCGAGATCGAGGAACGGCCAACCAGTATCGCGCAATTCGAGCGGGTGAGCGTCGACGTGACCGCAACGGTGGAATGGTCCGAAGTCGTCGGGCGAGTCCGCTCCGCGCTCGAAGATGTTCGTGCCTCTGTCAGGTCCCGTCATGCTGTGGTCCGTCTCGGCGTGACCGGGGCGTCACCTCTATCCTGGGCGCTGATCCGTGACCGCGACCTGCTGCTCGCAGAAGCCGAGCAGGTCGCGGAACAGACGGGAGACACCTGGGTGGAGAAGCTCGAGCTTAACGTTGCTCCATCCGCAGCCGAAACATCCGAGGGCGTCGCTGATCCGATTTTCGAACTCGCTCAATCCATGCGCGCCGATGCCAGCTCGGAAGCTTTCCGTGCCGAGGCGAGGGCGTTGGTCCAAAAGATGATCGCGGATCTTCCGCCTGACGGGCGCGATTTCGCCGGCAAAGACGAGGCTGAGCTGGAGTCGTTCCTCGACAGGGTGCTTGCCAACGGCGCCGACCTGGTCACCGCCCGCCTCAAGGCCGGTGGATCACAATGAGGCTCCGGCGACTTGATCTCATTCGCTATGGCAAGTTCACCGACAGGACGATCGACTTCGGGCCGAAACCGGAATCCGGTCCCGACCTGCATATCGTCTTCGGCCTGAACGAAGCCGGCAAGTCGACCGCGCTTTCCGGCTATCTCGATCTGCTGTTCGGCATCGAGGAACGCAGCCGTTACAATTTCCTGCACGAATACAGCGCAATGCGCATCGGCGGGGTACTCGAACTCGGCGGCGCGGAGCACACGTTCACACGCACGAAACAGCGCACCAACCCATTGTTGAACGCGAATGGCCAACCGGTCAGCGAAATGGCGATATCAGCACATCTCGCCGGGCTGTCTCGCGACGCATACGAGACCATGTTCTCGTTGGACGACGAAACGCTGGAAGCAGGTGGAAAATCAATCCTGGAATCGCGCGGCGACCTAGGCAAGCTGCTGTTCACGGCCAGCGCTGGCCTCGGGCACGCAAGCGATACATTGAGCGTGCTGGAGGCCGAAGCGGACAAGCTCTATCGCAAGCAGGCACACGGAACCGAGCTTGCGCTGCTCAAGAAGCGGCTTGCGGAACTGAAGTCCGGGAAGGAGGCAATCGACACCTTGGCGTCGACGTTCGAAACTCTCGAGACAGAGCGTCTGGACGCGACGGAAAAATACGACCGCAGCATCGCCGAACGGTCGGTGCTGTCGGCTCGGCTCGATACGATCGCGAAATATCTTCGCGCGATCCCGATCCTTGCTGATATCCGACGTAAGGAAGCCCAACTAGCCGAGTTGCCTGAGATCGCTTCACCGTTACGGACCTGGACGGGCAGCATCGCGGAC